>CAJTKI010000169.1 GCA_910576875.1 uncultured Christensenella sp. | reverse complement strand
ATTTGCCGTACGGATTCGGCGCACCTGAGCCGGAACCATTTGCGGTAGATTGTCCGATCGACCGCGATATGGATTTGCGTATCGGCGATATCGACGTGCGCGTGATCTGTACGCCGGGGCATAGCGCGGGCAGCGTATGTTATGCGATCGGAGAAAGCTTGTTTTGCGGCGATACGCTGTTTGCGGGCAGTTACGGCAGGACGGATTTTACGGACGGCAATTTTTCCGAATTGTGCGGTTCTGTCCATAAATTATTTGCAACGGAAAAAGATTATGTCTTGCATTGCGGACATGGAGCGGATACGCGTTTGTCGGTGGAGCGAAAGTATAATCCGATCTGCGGAGAATGGAAATGAAGATACGATTGATTACGAATTACGAGCGTTTCGATGCGGACTACAAGGAGTTGATCCGCGCGTTTGCGCCGCATTTGGAATTGGATGATGCGGGGAAGGAATTGCGCTTGATCGGAACGCAAGTCGGCGCTTGGGAGCATCAATT
>CAJTKI010000168.1 GCA_910576875.1 uncultured Christensenella sp. | reverse complement strand
GTATATTAAGCAAGCTGTCCGACAGGGCGGCGGCGCGGCGGGCGGCTTTGAAAAAAAGTTGCGGCCGGGAGAAAAAAGGGGTTGACAAACCCTGGGAAGTGTGGTAAGATAACCAAGCTTTCCAAAAGGCCCGAGTGAGCGAGGGCGAGCGCGAAAAAGATTTTGAAAAAAGTCGAAAAAAGTGCTTGACAAACGCTTCCGGGTGTGGTAAGATAGTGAATGTTCCGCCGCGGATGGCGGACGGGGCGAGTACCTTGTAAATTAAACAATGTAACGAACGAAAAGCACCAGAGTTCAGCGTCTGAGAAGACGCGGACAAGAGAGCTGCGGACCGGGGTTGTCAATTACCCGGGTAAGCGGCAAAGATTTTGAAGCTAAGATGAGCTTCAATAAAGTGATTTAAGCGACCTTGAGTGGATCGTTTAGATACCATTTTATTGAGAGTTTGATCCTGGCTCAGGACGAACGCTGGCGGCGTGCTTAACACATGCAAGTCGAACGG
>CAJTKI010000167.1 GCA_910576875.1 uncultured Christensenella sp. | reverse complement strand
AATATGGGGGATTAATATCCCCCAGTAATTGAGTTAGTTTATCTTAAATATTTTTAATAAAGTATGAAAGATATTTAAATTAAACTAATAAGCTCTATAAGGGCATAAAGGTAAGAATATTTTTAATAATATTTATTCTGTATCAAGGCGATAATTTAAAGACCGCAGAGAGTTTACATATAAGTAAATGAGCAAGGGGTTTAAATTATCAACACAGAGACAGTATAAATAGATTAAAAAGATAGGGCCTATAGCTCAGGTGGTTAGAGCGCACGCCTGATAAGCGTGAGGTCGATAGTTCAAGTCTATCTAGGCCCATAGTATTAGGCGTATTTATAAGAATATTTTTATCAGGACAAGGCGATTTTTTAGAGCGAAGAGAGTTTACATAAAGGTAAATGAGCAAGTGAGAAAAAATCAACGCAGTAATGATGAAAATAGATTATAAAAAGGGGTCTATAGCGAAGGATGATTAGAGCGGATGCCTGCTGCGTAGGCGATAGTTCAAGTCTATCTA
>CAJTKI010000166.1 GCA_910576875.1 uncultured Christensenella sp. | reverse complement strand
TTGGAGACGGCCCGGAAAGATAGGTAACGCCAACACAAGAGTGGTCTGGTCTGACTGGGCCAGGCCACTCACACATTCCTCCATAGCTCAGTCGGTAGAGCACGCGGCTGTTAACCGCGGTGTCGTTGGTTCGAGTCCAACTGGGGGAGCCATGAGGCCGCTGTCATGATAGGCGGCGGCCTCATTTTTCAATATACAACTTGGGCCTTTAGCTCAGTTGGTTAGAGCGGCCGGCTCATAACCGGTTGGTCCCGGGTTCGAGTCCCTGAAGGCCCACCAAGCCCCCGGCGGGGTGCGGTGTACTCCGCCGGGGAACCTCTAGACCGGCAGTTTGGCTGGCAGACATAGGGGTATAGCTCAGCTGGTAGAGCAGCGGTCTCCAAAACCGCGTGCCGAGGGTTCGAATCCTTCTGCCCCTGCCAAAATGATCGACGGCAGTTGCCGTTTGATATAGCCCAGTGATGGGCACATGTGGCCCAGTAGTTCAGTTGGTTAGAACGCCAGCCTGTCACGCTGGA
>CAJTKI010000165.1 GCA_910576875.1 uncultured Christensenella sp. | reverse complement strand
CCTGCCCTGCACTGGGGAATAATCATTGGAAACGATGACTAATACCGCATACGGTTCCTGGGAGGCATCTTCTGGGAAAGAAAGGATTTATTCGGTGCAGGATGGGCCCGCATCTGATTAGCTAGTTGGTGAGATAACAGCCCACCAAGGCGACGATCAGTAGCCGACCTGAGAGGGTGACCGGCCACATTGGGACTGAGACACGGCCCAAACTCCTACGGGAGGCAGCAGTGGGGAATATTGCACAATGGGCGAAAGCCTGATGCAGCAACGCCGCGTGAAGGAAGAAGGGTTTCGGCTCGTAAACTTCTATCAACAGGGACGAAAGAAATGACGGTACCTGAATAAGAAGCCCCGGCTAACTACGTGCCAGCAGCCGCGGTAATACGTAGGGGGCAAGCGTTATCCGGAATTACTGGGTGTAAAGGGAGCGTAGACGGTAATGCAAGTCTGGAGTGAAAGGCGGGGGCCCAACCCCCGGACTGCTCTGGAAACTGTGTAACTGGAGTGCAGGAGAGGCAGGCG
>CAJTKI010000164.1 GCA_910576875.1 uncultured Christensenella sp. | reverse complement strand
CGGGGTAATGCTGTGATATGTGGTAAGCGGAAATAAAAATATTGATATTGCCGCTGCCGGGATGGATAAAAACCGGAGAGGGTTTCTCTCCGGTTTTTTAATTTTGTGTTTCAATCAGATTTTTGATTTTATCGGTATGGGTATCCGGTGTGGAGAAGGGATTATTTGAAAAAAGTATAAAAAGCCCGATTTTCTGCGGAAAACCGGACTTTCGACCAAGTGGAGATAACGAGACTCGAACTCGTGACCTATGCGTTGCGAACGCATCGCTCTCCCAACTGAGCTATACCCCCAAACAGATTTTACAATGGAAGCAACGGGGCTCGAACCCGTGACCTCTCGCGTGTGAGGCGAACGCTCATCCCAGCTGAGCTATGCTTCCGAAAGGTATTATAGCACAATCAAAATGAGAGGACAAGCGGAAAATGAAAAAAATATAAGTTTTTCCAGTTTTTATGTGTGGAAACGGCTACGGGATTCTTGCAGTATTTGGGCATATGGGTGGCATTTTCCATTCTCAAAAAATATGGAAAAC
>CAJTKI010000163.1 GCA_910576875.1 uncultured Christensenella sp. | reverse complement strand
CAGCTTGTCGCGTCTTTCTTCGGCTCCCAGTGCCAAGGCATCCGCCCTGTGCCCTTCTTTGCTTAACCCCAGCATTTCTGCTGTCCACTCTTTCGCGTCTAGCGTGGCGCTACTCGAGTTCCTTTATTTCTGCTCTGCTTTTTTCTCGGATGTCTCATATCTCCTATTCAGACATGATATCTTGATCTTTCTTTCAGTATTCGGTTTTCAAGGTACGGACGGCATCCGCGGTCTCCCGCTGATGCCGGATGGGCTTAAGTGGACTCGAACCACCGACCTCACGCTTATCAGGCGTGCGCTCTAACCAGCTGAGCTATAAGCCCGGATCGTGTGATCCAGACGTCTCCAGTATGCAGGGGCCATGTGCCCCTTTTTTTGTTTCAGTGTTCCGGCGGCCACCTGCTCTCCCATGCCTCGCGGCATAGTACCATCGGCCGTCCGGGCCTTAACCGGCGTGTTCGGGATGGGAACGGGTGCTCCTCCCAGACGCATCGCCACCGGAACTTCCCTGCCTCTCGGCAGACAGACAGTAATGCAGC
>CAJTKI010000162.1 GCA_910576875.1 uncultured Christensenella sp. | reverse complement strand
CGTTTTTCTGTTTAAGCGGCGAGAAACTGCCGTCTGCGTTCTTATTGAACTGCATGAACACGTCGTTCCATATCTCGACGTACTTGCCGCAGTCGCACGCCGGCGAGCACGCGTCGCAGCACTTCGGCTTGCCCGTATCGAAAAACATTTCGGTATCGGGTCCGCAAGGTCCGGTCTGACCGGCGGGTCCCCACCAGTTATGCTTTTTGCCGAGATAGAAGATATTCTCCTTTTTGATGCCGCACTTGTGCCAAAGCTCGGCGGTCTCGTCGTCGCGCGGACAATCCGCATCGCCCTCGAACACCGTGACGGCGAGCCTGTCCGGCGAAATTTTCAGCACCTCGGTCAAAAACTCATAGCTCCAAGGCACCATCTCTTTCTTGAAGTAATCGCCTAAGCTCCAATTCCCGAGCATTTCGAAAAACGTGCAATGCGAGCTGTCGCCGACGTCGTCTATATCGCCCGTGCGCACGCACTTCTGCGCGTCGCAAAGCCGCTTGCCCTCGGGGTGCGGCTGACCCAAAAGATACGGAACGAGCGGATGCATACC
>CAJTKI010000161.1 GCA_910576875.1 uncultured Christensenella sp. | reverse complement strand
GGTGATGAAGTTCTCCGCCTTGGCCTTTTTGGAGGCGGCGTTCTCCACCAGGTCCAGAATCTTGGCCACGGTGGACTGGCCGAATTCCTTGGTGACTTGGACCTTCAGTAGCCCGGTGATGTTGATGCAGCCGCTGAGCAGCTCGCCCCCCGCCTCCACGTCCCGGGGGGCGGATTCGCCGGTGAGGGCGGCGGTGTTCAGGGAGGATGCGCCCTCGATGACCACGCCGTCCAGGGGGACCTTTTCCCCGGGACGGACGACGATGGTTTCGCCCACCGCCACCTCCTCCGGGTCCACCTCTAAAATTTGCCCGTCCCGCTCCACGTTGGCCACATCGGGCCGGATGTCCATGAGCTGGGCGATGGAGCGCCGGGACTTGCCAACGGCATAGCTCTGGAACAGCTCGCCCACCTGATAGAACAGCATGACCCCCACAGCCTCGGAGTACTCCCCCAGCACCAGCGCGCCGACGGTGGCCACGCACATGAGGAAGTTTTCGTCGAAAATCTGCCCGTGGCCGATGTTGCGGATGGCCTTCCACAGGATGTCCCAGCCGATGATGA
>CAJTKI010000160.1 GCA_910576875.1 uncultured Christensenella sp. | reverse complement strand
GCTTAACTTCTGTGTTCGGAATGGGAACAGGTGGACCCTCACCGCAATCAACACCGACTTTGCGGAGGCGTATCGCTACGCTTCCTATATTTTAACCGATTGCTCGGCTAAAATCAATATAAAATTGAAAGGAAGAAATGGTGACCCGTACGGGAATCGAACCCATGTTTGCGGCGTGAGAGGCCGCCGTCTTAACCGCTTGACCAACGGGCCAGATCACGCCTCGCCTGTTCGCGACGCCCGGCTTCCTTTCGTCTCGGATCAAATCGCGGCGGCTCTGCCGCCTTACCAATTCGACCCTCGCTCCAGTCCATCCGGGCTGCTCACGACGGCTCGGCGCTTCTCTTTGGTGCGCCTTCACGGACTCGAACCGGGGACCCACTGATTAAGAGTCAGTTGCTCTACCAACTGAGCTAAAGGCGCATTTTGTGGCCTTCCAGCCACCACGTCCTTAGGCAGCAGCCAGAGCAACTGACTCTCGGCATCAAATTCCGGTTCCGGCCCCAGGCCGGGAGGAATTTGGCCATCATCATGTTTTCGGGCGGAGCCCGGAAACAGTTGCTCTACCAAC
>CAJTKI010000159.1 GCA_910576875.1 uncultured Christensenella sp. | reverse complement strand
CCCGTGCCGGGGGATACCGCCTGGAAACAGGCGCTAATACCGCATAAGCGCATACAGCCGCATGGGTGTATGCGGAAAGCTCCGTCCGCCCTCTCAGGCCGGCTACCGATCGTCGCCTTGGTGGGCCGCTGCCCCGCCAACTAGCTAATCGGACGCGGGCCCATCGCGCACCGTCCGGGTCGCCCCGGGCTTTCCCCGCAGGGCCATGCGGCCCCGCGGGAATATGCGGTATTAGCGGCCGTTTCCGGCCGTTGTCCCCCTGTGCGCGGCAGGTTGCCCACGCGTTACTCACCCGTCCGCCACTGGCCGCGCCTTCACTAGGTTTCAGGCGCGGCCCGTTCGACTTGCATGTGTTAGGCACGCCGCCAGCGTTCATCCTGAGCCAGGATCAAACTCTCATGTTGCTTCTGAGCTTCCCCCGTCCAGGAAGCGCTCTGCTTCCTTCCGGTCGCCCCTTCTCCAGGGGCCTCTTCTCGTATCACTGTTTGGGTTTCCTCCGTGGCATCTCCGTGCCACGTCCGTCCTCTGAAATTCTCTCCGGGCGCATCTGCTGCGCCCTGCTTTGGAATTT
>CAJTKI010000158.1 GCA_910576875.1 uncultured Christensenella sp. | reverse complement strand
GCAACCAGTTCCTGGGGGAGCCCGCCCAGGTGTCGGTGGAGAAAGGGAGCCTGCTCCTGCTGTGGGAGGAGAAAGGGGGCTTCTACTCCCAGCTCCCCAAGCTTTGGGCCGTATAACATGACAGCCGCATGTCCCATTCACAGATTTTAATGTAGGGGCGGACATTGTCCGCCCGCAAAAATATATCTGTCTATTACAAACAGGCGGCCAAAGGCCGCCCCTACAGAACGCGCCCATTTTGGTGATTGCGATAAAATATGCGGCAGGACGCTCCCTGACAGCCGCCAGTTCTTGACATTCCGCTGAAACAATGACATAATAAAGGTTGCTTAAAAACGGCCCTCTCCGGGCTGCCGGAGGCCGGACCGGGATAATAAGGAGGCAGTTGTACTATGGGCGATAAAATTAGGCGGATCGGCGTGCTGACCAGCGGCGGCGACGCGCCGGGCATGAACTCGGCGGTCCGGGCCGTGGTGCGCACGGCGGTGGGCCAGGGCATCGAGTGCATCGGCATCCGGCGGGGCTGGAGCGGCCTGATCACCAGCGACTTTGTCCGTCTGGACGGCTCCAGCGTCAGCCGCATCA
>CAJTKI010000157.1 GCA_910576875.1 uncultured Christensenella sp. | reverse complement strand
TCGTCGCATCAAACGAAAATGCCGAAGCGTCCATCACTACGCCGCTCGGATCCTTGGCGGTGATTTTGGCATTGACTTTTTGGGAATCGAAGTTTTGGAATGCAAACGTCAAGTCCGCACCGGTATACTCTTTGCTTTGATCCGCCGCGCTTGTTCCCAACGTCGGCGCGGCAACCGGCTCGGTTGCGTCCGCCGCCGCTTGCGTCAAATCCAAATGGAAAGCCGGACGCACCGCAAAGGATTTCGTAGGATTATAGTTATAAGTCGTACCGTCCGCAAGCAAAGCTGTCGTAAAGTCCGCATTACTGTAACTGCCTGCGCGCAACCATGTTTCCGATCCGTTCTTACGCTGATCTTCCGAAAGATTCCAAATACCCGCACAACCGGTAAATCCTGTCTCCGCAATGCTCGGCAACCACAGATAATCGCTCGCCCATTCGGCATAGAAAGATTTGCTGATATAATTCATGTTACCGTCGTAGTAATTTTCCAAAGCAGGCGTTCCCCAAGCTTCATTCGGAACGGTTCTCCATGCGTCTACAAAAGTACGAATTGTCTCCGTCTCCTGATATGCCACGTCTACGGGTTGTACG
>CAJTKI010000156.1 GCA_910576875.1 uncultured Christensenella sp. | reverse complement strand
CATAAAAAAAGAACACCTTCCATCCAATGGATAAAGATGTACTTTATAACAATGAGGCATCGGGGATTCGAACCCCAGACAACTTGATTAAAAGTCAAGTGCTCTACCGACTGAGCTAATGGTCCATAAAACTGGGCTAGCTGGATTCGAACCAGCGAATGCAGGAGTCAAAGTCCTGTGCCTTACCGCTTGGCGATAGCCCAACGCCATTCACAGCCAAGTTTTATGGCATAGGGTGGATACAGGGACTCGAACCCTGGACCTCCAGAGCCACAATCTGGCGCGCTAACCAACTGCGCTATACCCACCATAATCCATCTGGCCACAACCTAGTGCTGCGGCAGCGAGCCTGAAGGGATTCGAACCCCCGACCCACGGCTTAGAAGGCCGTTGCTCTATCCAGCTGAGCTACGGACACATATTCTGTCGCCTTTGCAGGAACAGAACTGCTGCCGTTTTTTTCCGGCGCCCGTACCACACCAAATCGGTACTTGAGAATACTATCATATATTGAAGTGAATGTCAACAAGTATTTTCGCAAATTCCCTTTTTTCGGCAAAAGAGAAGAGCGGGTGATGGGAATCGAACCCACATAT
>CAJTKI010000155.1 GCA_910576875.1 uncultured Christensenella sp. | reverse complement strand
TTTCGTGCTTCAGTGTCAGTTATAGTTTAGTAAGCTGCCTTCGCAATCGGAGTTCTGCGTGATATCTATGCATTTCACCGCTACACCACGAATTCCGCCTACCTCAAATATACTCAAGTCAACCAGTTTCAACGGCAATTTTATGGTTGAGCCACAAACTTTCACCGCTGACTTAATTAACCACCTACGCTCCCTTTAAACCCAATAAATCCGGATAACGCTCGGATCCTCCGTATTACCGCGGCTGCTGGCACGGAGTTAGCCGATCCTTATTCATATGGTACATACAAAATGCCACACGTGGCACCCTTTATTCCCATATAAAAGAAGTTTACAACCCATAGGGCAGTCATCCTTCACGCTACTTGGCTGGTTCAGACTCTCGTCCATTGACCAATATTCCTCACTGCTGCCTCCCGTAGGAGTTTGGACCGTGTCTCAGTTCCAATGTGGGGGACCTTCCTCTCAGAACCCCTATCCATCGAAGGTTTGGTGGGCCGTTACCCCGCCAACTGCCTAATGGAACGCATCCCCATCGATTATCGAAATTCTTTAATAACAAGAAGATGCCTTCTCGTTATGCTATCCAGTATTAATCTTTCTTTCGAAAGGCTATCCCGGAATAATCGGC
>CAJTKI010000154.1 GCA_910576875.1 uncultured Christensenella sp. | reverse complement strand
AAGAAGAATTACGGGAAATCGTTTTCAAAGGGGCTGTTCGTGCTTGCCGCCTCGTTGATGATCAGCGGAATCATTGCCCTGCTTGGGACAAATACCTCCGTTGTGATGCTTTCCATCGGTGTTTTGTTTGTTGGAATGGGGATGAGCTTTGCCGTGATCGCAAAGGTTCAAAAGAAATTTAATGGCGGGTTGTTCTAAGACCTTTGCCCACCTGTAATGGTTTAGGCGGCCACCTGGCAGGGGTGGCCGCCTGTCTGCCTGTTTTGGCGTCAGATTTTGAAACAAAGCGTGGGAGGCACAAAAGAGAAACGGGACTTTCGGCGGATTTTTGCTCTGGGGGATTGACAAGCGGCGGGGTTTGTGCTATCATATCCAGGCTGACATTTGCGGAGGCATCCTCTTGCGGGTGTAGTTCAATGGTAGAATCCCAGCCTTCCAAGCTGGTCGCGTGGGTTCGATTCCCATCACCCGCTCCAGCGTCGGGGCAAAGTCCATTCCGCACGGGACACCCTGCGGGCATCCCGTGCTCCATTCCCTTGCCCCTCCTTTCCCCACAAAGCCTGAAGGGCGGCTTTGCGGGGGCCCCGTTTGGGCAAAGTCCGTTCCGCACGGGACACCCTGCGGGCATCCCGCGCTCCATTCC
>CAJTKI010000153.1 GCA_910576875.1 uncultured Christensenella sp. | reverse complement strand
TAACGGGTGAGTTATGCGCGCAGTCGTACAAAGAGTAAATCATGCGATTTTGACCGTAGAAGATCGCGAAATATCCCGTATCGGTACGGGATATTTGGTTTTGGTCGGATTTACCGACACGGATAATGAAGTATTGGTCGATCGCATCGTCGATCGGATCGTTAAAATGCGTATTTTTCGGGACGAGAACGGGAAGACGAACAACGATCTCGCGTCGGTGAACGGCGAAGTAATGGTTGTTTCCAATTTTACGTTGTACGGCAACTGTTTTACCAACCGTCGTCCGGATTTTTCGGCGGCGGCGCACTATGATGCGGCATTGCCGTTGTATCGGTATGCGGTGGAAGCGTTCCGCAAGCGATTGGGGCGGGTTGCGCAAGGCGTATTCGGCGAACATATGCACATCGATATGTCCAGCGACGGTCCCGTAACGCTGATCTTGGAGAAATGAGTATGGAGTGCGTAAAACAGACCTTAGGCGCGCTTGCGACGAATACGTATATCGTCCGATCGCAAACGACGACGTTGTTGATTGATCCGGCGGCGCAAGCGTCGGATTTGTTGTCCTATTTGCGCGGGCGCGGATGGGGCGTCGATGCGATTCTGTTGACGCACGGGCATTTCGATCATATCGGGGCGGTGGCGGCGTGTCGA
>CAJTKI010000152.1 GCA_910576875.1 uncultured Christensenella sp. | reverse complement strand
TATCCCCCACTGCTGCCTCCCGTAGGAGTCTGGGCCGTGTCTCAGTCCCAATGTGGCCGTCCGCCCTCTCAGGCCGGCTACTGATCGTCGCTTTGGTAGGCCGTTACCCTGCCAACTGGCTAATCAGACGCGGGCCCATCCTGTACCACCGGAGTTTTCAGGAAAAAGCCATGCGGCTTCCCCCGTTATGCGGTATTAGCACCTATTTCTAAGTGTTATCCCCCTGTACAGGCCAGGTTGCCCACGCGTTACTCACCCGTCCGCCACTCATGCACAGACCTTCCGACCGAAATCTTCCCTTCTGTACACCCGTTCGACTTGCATGTGTTAGGCACGCCGCCAGCGTTCATCCTGAGCCAGGATCAAACTCTCATGTTTGTTCGTTTGCCTGCTGCAGTTCCCTCTGCTGGCTTTACTGTTCTTTTTGGGTCCATGGTTTCTTCCATGGATTGTTTGTTCTTTGAATTTCCTCTGAATTTTCCGCTCCGCTTTCCGCTTCCTTCCTGCTCTCCCTTTACAGGTCTTACAGGCTTTCCGCTTCTTCGAAGCTCTTGGAATTTTCAGGGCTGCATTGCTGTTCATTTGCCAAGGTTCGTTTATCCATAAAATGGTTTGTCTTGTCTTTTCAGACGCAACTCATTTAGTTTATCACGTCT
>CAJTKI010000151.1 GCA_910576875.1 uncultured Christensenella sp. | reverse complement strand
CCGTATTACCGCGGCTGCTGGCACGGAGTTAGCCGATGCTTATTCATATGGTACATACAAAAAGGAACACGTTCCTCACTTTATTCCCATATAAAAGAAGTTTACAAACCATAGATCCTTCATCCTTCACGCGACTTGGCTGGTTCAGGCTCTCGCCCATTGACCAATATTCCTCACTGCTGCCTCCCGTAGGAGTCTGGTCCGTGTCTCAGTACCAGTGTGGGGGACCTTCCTCTCAGAACCCCTATCCATCGTGGACTTGGTGAGCCGTTACCTCACCAACTATCTAATGGAACGCATGCCCATCTATCAGCGATAATTCTTTAACAAATATTTCCATGTGGAACCCCTGTTTTATGCGGTATTAGTCCGACTTTCGCCGGGTTATTCCCCTCTGATAGGTAGGTTGCATACGCGTTACGCACCCGTGCGCCGGTCGCCGACAATGCAAGCATTGATCTCGCTGCCCCTCGACTTGCATGTGTTAAGCCTGCCGCTAGCGTTCATCCTGAGCCAGGATCAAACTCTCCATTGTATAAAATTTATAAATGTTTTGTTAGAGTCCTGACTATTCGTTTATCCTTAAAAGGAAAATTGACAGATAAATACTACATTTCTTTTCTCTCAAAATATAACCAGTAATTCAAAGAACCAG
>CAJTKI010000150.1:383-670 GCA_910576875.1 uncultured Christensenella sp. | reverse complement strand
TCTTCCCATGCATCCCTCTCCCCTTCTTCTATATCCTTAGAATCAGGCTCCCGGAACCATGGTGTCTCTTTTCTGGTGATGTCTTTTGGTTCTCTGTTGTTTTCGGTATTCGGTTTTCAAGGTACGTCCCGCCGGCTTCCCGGCTATGGAGACGGAGAGATTCGAACTCTTGACCCCCTGCTTGCAAGGCAGGTGCTCTCCCAGCTGAGCTACGCCCCCCTGGCTCGCCCTGCCGCTCCCGCTGCAGGGCTTATGGGCTTAAGTGGACTCGAACCACCGACCTCACA
>CAJTKI010000150.1:0-373 GCA_910576875.1 uncultured Christensenella sp. | reverse complement strand
GTAACTGCCCTTACAAGCAGCCTTTCAGAAATCTCTTCGTCTGATTCCTGCAGGATAAACAAACTCCCGCAATGGGCTTAAGTGGACTCGAACCACCGACCTCACGCTTATCAGGCGTGCGCTCTAACCGGCTGAGCTATAAGCCCTTCTTCCTTCTGTTGTTTCTTCTTTTCTCTTGCTTTCTTCTTTTTTAAAAAATCTGGCAGCCTCCTGCTCTCCCATGCCAAGGCACAGTACCATCGGCCGCCCGGGCCTTAACTCTCGTGTTCGGGGTGGGTACGCGTGTTCCCCCCGGGCGCATCGCCGCCAGATCCTTCCTCTTCCCCATATCGCTCGGCCCCTTGACCTCGCCACATGGACAGCAATACAGCCC
>CAJTKI010000149.1 GCA_910576875.1 uncultured Christensenella sp. | reverse complement strand
TACATACACAGTTACTTATAGGCATTTTCTTCCCTGTCGAAAGAACTTTACGACCCGAAGGCCTTCGTCATTCACGCGGCGTCGCTGCGTCACTCTTACGAGCATTGCGCAAAATTCCCCACTGCTGCCTCCCGTAGGAGTCTGGGCCGTGTCTCAGTCCCATTGTGGCTGATCATCCTCTCAAACCAGCTACTGATCATAGCCTTGGTGGGCATTTACCCCGCCAACTAGCTAATCAGGTGCAGGCTCATCCTTTAGCACCGGAGTTTTCAAGATAACCATTTCAGGCTAGCTCATATGGGGTATTAGCAGTCGTTTCCAACTGTTGTCCCCCGCTAAAGGGCAGATTTCCTACATGTTACTCACCCGTCCGCCACTTTCCACAAGAGCAAGCTCTTGCTTCTCGTTCGACTTGCATGTATGAAGCACGCCGCCAGCGTTCGTCCTGAGCCAGGATCAAACTCTCCATTGTCAGAAAGTTATTAGTACTATCCGTAAGGATAGTTTCTAGCTCATTACTTGCTCTGCTTTCGCTTCGCGTTTTTTGTCCTTTATCACTTTTTTTCGAATTAACAAAGTATTTATTCGTTTTCAGCTATTCTGTTGTCAAGGTGCATTTGCTTTATAAATCTTCAGCCTTCCATTTGGTTCCTGATTTTCAGGTCACAAGTCTAACGACTTGGGGCTTACTATTCTTTTCGGATGTGCTGGTGA
>CAJTKI010000148.1:270-718 GCA_910576875.1 uncultured Christensenella sp. | reverse complement strand
TCATCCTAAATCTGGTAGACAACCAGATAAGTTTCTGAACGACATATAATGGCATGTCAATAGTTATTTAAACTCAATGTTTCCAGACAATAAATAGGACATTAGGAAATCTGTGAATAGGGAGAGTCAGTATTCTGTCTTGAAATAATAAAAGACAATATACATTACATATATTGTCTTTTGTGTCGCTTCTTCAAAAAGTTGCGGAGGCAAGACTCGAACTTACGACCTTTGGGTTATGAGCCCAACGAGCTACCACTGCTCCACTCCGCGATATAGTTGCTATCATTCCTGATTGCGAGTGCAAAGGTATGAATTATTTCTTACAATCCAAATTATTTTACAAAAAGTTTTTGTCTTTCTGTTGAAAGCCGGGGAGTAAGGCTTCTTTTAGTAACAAAATGACACATCTACCAGGTTGAATGTAAGGTAGATGTGTCATTCGGAT
>CAJTKI010000148.1:0-260 GCA_910576875.1 uncultured Christensenella sp. | reverse complement strand
TTCTTCAAAATCTTTTGCTTCATATACCCGCAACCTCTTTTTCAGATGTCCGATTTTCTGTTGCATGGATTTGACACGATTCAGCAGATGGTGGATGGCATCGATTCCTTCGAAATTGATTGAGAGGTCGTAATACATACGTGTATATCTTTCGATATCGTGTAATTGCTCCGCCTGTAAATACTTTTCGCCTTCGATGATACGGATTTCAATGAGTCCGCCTTCTTCCAGCCTGAAGATGAAAGAAGGTTCTATATGAC
>CAJTKI010000147.1 GCA_910576875.1 uncultured Christensenella sp. | reverse complement strand
CCGGGGTTGGGCCCCGGGCTTTCACTCCAGACTTGCATCGCCGTCTACGCTCCCTTTACACCCAGTAAATCCGGATAACGCTTGCCCCCTACGTATTACCGCGGCTGCTGGCACGTAGTTAGCCGGGGCTTCTTAGTCAGGTACCGTCCAAGCCAAAGACTTTTTTTCTTCCCTGCTGATAGAGCTTTACATACCGAAATACTTCTTCACTCACGCGGCGTCGCTGGATCAGGGTTCCCCCCATTGTCCAATATTCCCCACTGCTGCCTCCCGTAGGAGTTTGGGCCGTGTCTCAGTCCCAATGTGGCCGTTCACCCTCTCAGGCCGGCTACTGATCGTCGCCTTGGTGGGCCGTTACCCCGCCAACAAGCTAATCAGACGCGGAACCATCGTATACCACCGGAGTTTTTCACACTGTCCCATGCGGGTCTGTGCGCTTATGCGGTATTAGCACCTATTTCTAAGTGTTATCCCCCAGTATACGGCAGGTTTTCCACGCGTTACTCACCCGTCCGCCACTAACCTGTAAATCACTAGGTTTCAGTACAGGTCCGTTCGACTTGCATGTGTTAAGCACGCCGCCAGCGTTCATCCTGAGCCAGGATCAAACTCTCATGTTAAAATTCTGTCTGATTTCCTGCACCAGTAAAACTGGCTGTTTTTATCCGTCGCATCTTTCGATGCATTTACTTTTAAAGGTTAGTGGCGGACGGGTGAGTAACGCGTGGAAA
>CAJTKI010000146.1 GCA_910576875.1 uncultured Christensenella sp. | reverse complement strand
CCTCGGCGGAGGCCAAGGCCGCCGAAGTCCTGGATAAGTTCTCCGACGACATTCACCCCAAATTCACCCCAAGCGAAAAAAAAGAGGGCGTGTCGTAAAACAGAAAAAACCCCGTAACCGTTGCGGTTACGGGGTTTCTCTTGGAGCTGCTACCCAGATTTGAACTGGAGACCTCATCCTTACCAAGGATGCGCTCTACCGACTGAGCTATAGCAGCGAATGGCGACGCGGAAGGGACTTGAACCCTCGACCTCCGGCGTGACAGGCCGGCGTTCTAACCAACTGAACTACCGCGCCATTTCTAATATTGAAACAGAAAAATCTGTAACTCACATGGCAGGGGCAGAAGGAATCGAACCCTCGGCACGCGGTTTTGGAGACCGCTGCTCTACCTGCTGAGCTATACCCCTAAATATGGTGGGCCTTCACGGGCTCGAACCGTGGACCGACCGGTTATGAGCCGGCTGCTCTAACCAACTGAGCTAAAGGCCCATGGCCGTGACACCTTATTTTGGAAAGAACGGCTTGCCGTCAAGCGTGGCGGCAAGCCGCTTTTGGCGCCACCTGTTGGACTCGAACCAACGACCCTGCGGTTAACAGCCGCATGCTCTACCAACTGAGCTAAGGAGGAATATGGGATAGCGGCTCCTGGGAAAGGAACCGCTATCGGGGGTGCCGGCGAAGACCTATTTTTCCGGGCAGCTTCCCGCCAAGTATCTTCGGCACAGGTGAGCT
>CAJTKI010000145.1 GCA_910576875.1 uncultured Christensenella sp. | reverse complement strand
AACCGGAGATGGCCTTCGCCGACCTGGGCGACTATATGGACAATGCCGAGGCCATGATTAAGTATATCATCAAGACCGTGCTGGACAAGTGTCCCAGCGAGATCGACTTCTTCAACTCCTTTGTGGACAAGGGCCTGAAGGAGCGGCTGGAGCATGTGGCGTCCTCTGACTTTGCCCGGGTGAGCTATACCGAGGCGGTGGAGTTGCTTAAGAAGAACAATGACAAATTTGATTTTAAGGTGGAGTGGGGCTGCGACCTCCAGACCGAGCACGAGCGCCACCTTACCGAGCAGGTCTACAAGCGCCCTGTTTTTGTCACCGACTACCCCAAGGAGATCAAGGCGTTCTATATGCGCCTCAATGACGACGGCAAGACCGTGGCCGCTGCCGACTGCCTGGTCCCGGGCATTGGGGAGATCATCGGCGGCTCCCAGCGCGAGGAGCGGCTGGATATTCTGGAGAGCCGGATCAAGGAGCTGGGCATGAAGCCCGAGGACTACTGGTGGTACTGCGACCTGCGCCGCTACGGCTCCTGCCGCCACGCGGGCTTCGGCCTGGGCTTCGAGCGGATGGTGATGTACCTCACCGGCATCAGCAACATTCGGGACGTTGAGCTGCATCCCCGCACGGTGGGGAATGCGGAGTTTTAAGCATGAAAAAACGTCTGTTGGCCCTTTTGTGCGTTTTGGCCGCCCTCCTTGTCTTGCTGATTCCTTGGAGTTATGCCGCCGGAACTTACGACGGAGTGTATTTAGTCGGCGTC
>CAJTKI010000144.1 GCA_910576875.1 uncultured Christensenella sp. | reverse complement strand
GTGGGAGCCGCGGGTGGCGGGGTGCTCGGGGTTCAGGGCGTGCTTGCGGAAGGCCTCCACGGCCTCCATGTCGCACATGTCCTTCAGATCCTCGAAGTCCCACACGGCCACCTTCTGGATCTCGTGGGAGGTGCGGAAGCCGTCGAAGAAGTTGATGAAGGGGACCTTGCCGGAGATGGCGGACAGATGGGCCACGGGGGAGAGGTCCATGACCTCCTGCACGTTGCCCTCGGCCAGCATGGCGAAGCCGGTCTGACGGCAGGCCATCACGTCGGAGTGGTCACCGAAGATGTTCAGCGCGTGGGTGGAGACGGTACGGGCGGAGACGTGGAACACGGTGGGCAGCTGCTCGGCCGCGATCTTGTACATGTTGGGGATCATCAGCAGCAGGCCCTGGGAGGCGGTGTAGGTGCTGGTAAGAGCGCCGGCGCCCAGAGAGCCGTGGACCGCGCCGGCGGCGCCGGCCTCGGACTGCATTTCGACAACCTTAACCTGGGTGCCGAAGATGTTTTTCAGGCCGTTGGCGGACCACTGGTCGACCAGGTCGGCCATGGGGCTGGACGGGGTGATCGGGTAGATCGCCGCAACCTCGGAAAACGCATAGGAGACGTGCGCCGCCGCGTTGTTGCCGTCCATGGATTTGAACTTTCTTGCCATACAATAGCTCCTCCTGAATATTTGATACTGCCATGGTGTGAATACACAGCAAGGTACTCATACGTTCATTAATATACCACGAAATTTTCTCTATGTAAATGTTATGTTTGCTCCATTTTCGGAAA
>CAJTKI010000143.1 GCA_910576875.1 uncultured Christensenella sp. | reverse complement strand
TTCTCAAGAATTATGCAGACACAATCTTACGGAAGAATCTTCAGCGTTTGTTGCTTTTACCCTCTTAAAGTTTCCACAACGTGCTGTCACGTTCGCGTTGGGTGCGCTTCTCGCCGTCCTTTCGCTGTCGCTCGCCAAAATGCCGCTGAGCTTCGCCCAGCCTGTTTTTTGGCCTCGCTCTGCTCCAAGTCCGGCGGCGCGCCTACGCTCACGCTTCGTTCTTCTGTTGCTTGCTCTCACATTTCTGGAATGTTTTTCTTCGTTGTTCAGTTTTCAAGGTGCAACCCTCTGGTCTCTAGTTGAAACCAGATACAAGTCCTCAATTTCTTGAGAACTTGTATCTGTTCTCACTGGTGGGCCAAAGTGGACTCGAACCACCGACCTCACGATTATCAGTCGTGTGCTCTAGCCAGCTGAGCTATTGGCCCGTTGGTGGAGGTAAACGGACTCGAACCGATGACCCCCTGCTTGCAAAGCAGGTGCTCTACCAGCTGAGCTAAACCCCCATACTCTCCTCCTAGGCTTGCGCCCTCTAAATTAAACAACGAAGAAACTCCCACCAGAAGTCTGACCAGGACGTTACAGTGAGCTCTTGTCTCACTGAAGTCTCCTTAGAAAGGAGGTGATCCAGCCGCACCTTCCGATACGGCTACCTTGTTACGACTTCACCCCAATTATCGAACCCACCTTCGGCCGCGCCCCCCTTGCGGTTAGGCTACGGACTTCGGGTGTTCCCGACTCTCATGGTGTGACGGGCGGTGTGTACAAGGCCCGGGAACGTATTCACCGCGGCATGCTGATCCGCGATTACTAGCGATTCCGACTTCATACAGGCGAGTTGC
>CAJTKI010000142.1 GCA_910576875.1 uncultured Christensenella sp. | reverse complement strand
AACTCGGCACAGAGAGTTTTTCCCTACCCCCTACCACTTGCTCGGCAGCCGTAAGATTCAAGTGAAACGCGGGACGAACCGCGTAATCATTAGTGGTATAGTTGCCGCTACTGCTGCCGGACGTTTCCAGATAACATGTACTGATTGCACTAACGTAAAAGCCAGAGCGCAGCCACGAATTCATTCCATTACTACGCTGTGCGTTCGACAAATTCCAGATACCGGTATTGCCACTGTTTCCCGTCTCCGCCAAACTCGGTAACCACAGATAGTCACTCGACCACTCCGTATAATGAGACTTCTTGCTATAATTCATATCTTCGTTGAAATAGCTTTCCGGATTCGGCTTTCCCCATGCTTCGTTCGGGCACGTCTTATAACTGCTATTATATTTCACGACCGTTTCCGTTTCCTGATATGCGACGTCCTTCGGTTGCACAATATAGTCAAGTAACGACAACTCGCGGCTACCGTCATTGACCGACCGCATCGTGAACTTCGCGTATTGGTGATTCACGCTTTGGGCGATTGGGGTCAACTTTTTGGTCGCTTCTTTCGCATCTGTTTCGTTTGCGACATACCCGCATCCGCCGCTGTTCAGAGCTTGCGCACGGATCAAACTCGTGCTGTACATACTACTTGGATACGCGTCCGTAAGTGACGTACTACCAGACCAAGAATTCCACTGCGATGTCTCCGTGCTCGTTGCCAACCACATCGTCGCGATAACCTGTCCGTTCTCCAACTTGCGCAGATCCGTCACCGTCCACGTCTTATTGTCGATCTCTACAACGATATCCTTGCCGCCGTTAGCTGTACGGATCGCCGCCGCGTCTTTATCGGACAAATCTGCGATCTCGGCATCTTCTTCTCCCTTGCCGCGCAGACAATCGATCAGTTGCCAAAAGTTTTCTCCGAATACTTTTTTACCACTTA
>CAJTKI010000141.1 GCA_910576875.1 uncultured Christensenella sp. | reverse complement strand
GGGCCGCCTTCGCCACCGGTATTCCTCCAGATCTCTACGCATTTCACCGCTACACCTGGAATTCTACCCCCCTCTACGAGACTCAAGCTTGCCAGTATCAGATGCAGTTCCCAGGTTGAGCCCGGGGATTTCACATCTGACTTAACAAACCGCCTGCGTGCGCTTTACGCCCAGTAATTCCGATTAACGCTTGCACCCTCCGTATTACCGCGGCTGCTGGCACGGAGTTAGCCGGTGCTTCTTCTGCGGGTAACGTCAATGAGCAAAGGTATTAACTTTACTCCCTTCCTCCCCGCTGAAAGTACTTTACAACCCGAAGGCCTTCTTCATACACGCGGCATGGCTGCATCAGGCTTGCGCCCATTGTGCAATATTCCCCACTGCTGCCTCCCGTAGGAGTCTGGACCGTGTCTCAGTTCCAGTGTGGCTGGTCATCCTCTCAGACCAGCTAGGGATCGTCGCCTAGGTGAGCCTTTACCCCACCTACTAGCTAATCCCATCTGGGCACATCCGATGGCAAGAGGCCCGAAGGTCCCCCTCTTTGGTCTTGCGACGTTATGCGGTATTAGCTACCGTTTCCAGTAGTTATCCCCCTCCATCAGGCAGTTTCCCAGACATTACTCACCCGTCCGCCACTCGTCAGCAAATCAGCAAGCTGATTCCTGTTACCGTTCGACTTGCATGTGTTAGGCCTGCCGCCAGCGTTCAATCTGAGCCATGATCAAACTCTTCAATTTAAAAGTTTGATGCTCAAAGAATTAAACTTCGTAATGAATTACGTGTTCACTCTTGAGACTTGGTATTCATTTTTCGTCTTGCGACGTCAAGAATCCGTATCTTCGAGTGCCCACACAGATTGTCTGATAAATTGTTAAAGAGCAGTGCCGCTTCGCTTTTTCTCAGCGGCGCGGGGTGTGCATAATACGCTTTCCCGCTACAGAGTCAAGCATTTATTTTTGCTTTCTCT
>CAJTKI010000140.1 GCA_910576875.1 uncultured Christensenella sp. | reverse complement strand
GTTGCGATAAGACGATTGCGGCAAAAACGGATTGGCTTCCGGCGCTTGTTGAACGTAGACAGGGCGGTCCACGTAGACATATCGAATTTCCGGTTCCGCTTGCACGGTCTCCTGTACCGGCGCGCTCTCTCGCGGCTGGCGACGCGTCAGCGGACGAAATTCCGACGGATCGAACGGCGGTTGTTGCGTATCCGGATCGAATTCCTTATCCGAAAGCAATTGATCCATGATCGTACGGCTGAATTCCCATTGATATTGATCGGCAGTAACATAATTGCGTCCTAATTCGAGCAGAGAATAGTATACGCGTTGCGCGCCGTTGGATGTATCGCCTTTGTACGAACGGATATATCCGATCTTTTCCAAACGTTTCAAACAACTGTAAAGAGTAGGCTGTTTCAAAGAATACAGACCTTTGCTTTTCTCGGTGATCTCGTTCAGAATTTCGAGACCGTACTTATCTTCGTTCAACAGAGAGCGGAGAATAATCGTGTCTACGTGACTGCGGATCAATTCGATATTCGCGTTGTTGAAATTTGCTTCGGTATCCATTTTCGTCCTGGGAAGCGCATCGTTCGACGACTTCTGATATAATAATACAATACCCGCGCGCAAAGGTCAACTCTTCCGCGCGAAAAACAAGCGAAATTATTCCAAATTGAAAAGAATTTCGACAGGGGAATGCGGGGGTGTAGGCAGAAAAAAGCTTGTTAAATCTATTCGCAAAATACAACCTTTGCGCATAATTAAGCAAAATAAATATGAATTAGATATATTACAAGAACAATTTATAACTGATAAATATCAATTCGCATTTTAACCGTTACTTGGATTGATTTCGCGCCGCATCGCAATGAATCGAAAATCTTGACAAAATATCTTTCGATCTGTTACAGTATTCTTACGGCAAATTTGCGCGGACAAACGAATATTATGGCGGAAATGACTTACCAACAACAACGCGATATACTGGCGA
>CAJTKI010000139.1 GCA_910576875.1 uncultured Christensenella sp. | reverse complement strand
ATGTCCCAACGAAGCGTGGGGGACGCCGGACATCGAAAAGTATTATAATTCGGACATGAATTACAGCGCAAAATCGCACTATGCGGAATGGTCCGGCGACTATCTTTGGCTGCCGAGCCTTGCGGAGACGGGGTACAGCGGGCTTGCAAGCGTTTGGAATCTTTCGGACGCGCAACGCAGTAACAATATTATCACGTGGCTGCGTTCGGGCAATGACAACAATGCAGGACATGCAGAGTACCTCAATACGAACGGCAATTATAAGAGTGATCTTACGCTGCAATCTTATGCGGTGCGTCCCGCGTTCCATTTGGACTTGACGCAAGCGGCTACGGTAACGGCGATACCGGTTCAGATGCCGACCGTCGGCGCGACAGCGGCGGATCGGAGCAAAACGTACAATGCGGCGGAACAGATGTTTGCGTTGCAGAATTACGATGCGACGCAGATGAGCGTTACGGTCAGCGGCGTCGATCCGAGCGGAAATACAATCGACGCGGCGCATGTATCGTTTGATGCCGCAACGGAACAATTTACGGCGAAATACGCAGGCAAATATACCGCGCAATTTACGTTGGCGGATCCGGAAGAGACCTTTTGGTGGGATGATGCGGGCGGTAAAGGCGACGGCATATTGACGTTTGAGATTACGCCCAAACAATTGACGGTATCGCTGGTAAACAACGTCGTCGGCGACTTGTGGGAATGGGTCGTACGCGATCCGTATACGGCGACGTTGACGGTGTCGGAGATCCTATCGGGCGATACGGTCGGATTGAAAGCGATCTGCACGGCGGATGCAGGCGGCGCAAAGCAAGAGATCGCCGCGACGCAGAGCGGTACGCAGACGGTCGCAACAATCGATCTGTCGCAGATCGCGGTCGGGACGTACAAATTGACCGCCGCGCTGGACAACAGTGTGGGAGAGAGCATCAACTATTCGATCTCGGACGGACTGACCGCGTCGAACATGCCCAGACCGTTTACGGTGCGCGCGAAGACGGCGGATCTGACCGGCGTCGGGTGGTTGCATACCGTACAGGACACGGACG
>CAJTKI010000138.1 GCA_910576875.1 uncultured Christensenella sp. | reverse complement strand
AGTCTTGTTGAAGACGTTGAGCGATGATTATCTGTTCCCGGGCAGTCAGAAGACGCACGAAGTAACGTTGCAATGGGAGATCGTCAAGGGGACGCTCGATTTGTCGGGCATCAAATGGGAATACGTCAAGGCGGGATCGAGCGCGGCGACCGAGTACACGGAAGCGATCGAGTACAACGACGGCAAGAACATCACGGTGCGCGTCAAGGCGGATTCGTTGCCGTTGGGAATCACGCTGAACGAGCATCCGTCGTATGTGGGCAACGTCAAGAAGGAAGTCGGCACGTACACCGCCAAGACGAGCAGTTGGGCGTACGATACAAATAATTTCGACGCACCGAGCACGACGGAATTGCAATTGCAGTGGGAAATTAAATGCAAATCGATTCCGATCCAGTGGAAAGGCGTGGCGAAGAAGAACGATTACGGCAAGACGTACATCTTGCAACAGATCCGCGACGACGCGGGCGTATATGCGAATTATATCGAGTACAAGTACTACGACGAAGAAGGGAACGAACTGACGTTGGCGCAACTCAACGCGATCGATGTGGGGACGGACGTGTATACGTTTACCGTAGAGGCGTATCTGAACGACGCGGGCAAGAAGAACTATACGTTGCAGACGGCGGACGGCAGCAATCCGAAAGTAGAATTCAGCGTCGGGGACGGCAAGGAGTTGGCGACGGCGAGCTTTGCGGGGGACGGCAGTGTCGAATACGACGGCAATGCGAAGTATACGGCGAACGAAATCACGTTGAAGATCGAGAGCGGGGGCGTAGTCGGCAAGGACGACTATACGATCGCGTACTACAAGGGCAATGATCTGACGGATATGTCGAACAATGTCTTATTGGACGGCGCGCCGACGGACGCGGGGGATTACGTGATCGTGATCACGCTGTTCAACGGCGCAGAAGATTCTTACGTGCTGGACAGCGAAGCGTATGCGGTGCATATCGCGCCGAAAGCGATTGCTTTGCCGACGGTCAAGGAAGCGACGTTCAACGGCGCGGAATACAACCTATCCGATTTGCTGAGCGGATACGACGCGCAGATCATGGCGTTGGACGGCGAACTAGTTGCGACGAATGCGGGGACGTACCGCGCGACGGTGGAGTTGACGAATAGCAATTA
>CAJTKI010000137.1 GCA_910576875.1 uncultured Christensenella sp. | reverse complement strand
CCGTAATCCCGCTGTATCCCGTCTCCGCCAAACTCGGCAGCCACAGATAATCGCTTGCCCACTGCGTATAATAAGATTTCTTGGCGTAATTCATGTTCGCACTGTGATAATTTTCTATCTCCGGCGTTCCCCAGGCTTCGTTGGGGCATGTCTTGATATCGTTATTATACTTGAAGACCGTTTCCGTCTCCTGATACGCGACATCTTTGGGCTGGACGATATAATCGAGTAAAGACACATTGCGCGCGCCGTCCGTAACGGTATCCATCGTAAACTTTGCATACGGATGCGATGCGCTCTGCGCTACCGGCGTCAACGTCGTCGATCCTTTCGTCGCAACATACCCGCATCCGCCGCTGTTGAGCGCATTTGCGCGGATATAACTCGTACTGTACATGTTGCCCGGATATGCATCCGTAGGCGTATCGGCATACCACAGATTCCACTGCGAAATTTCCGCAGAAGTCGCCAGCCACATCGTCGCAATCACGCGCCCGTCGTCCAGTTTGCGCAGATCCGTAACCGTCCATAACTTATCGTCGATTTCGACAACGATATCCTTACCGTCGTTGAGATCGCGGATCGTCTGCGCGTCCTTGTCGGACAGATCGGCTACCGCGGTTTTGGCTTCTCCGTCGTCGCGCAACGCATCGATCAGTTTCCAAAACCGCACGCCGTCGAATACTTTGCCGTCGCTTTTGTCGACATCGTAATTGCCGAGCAACAATTCTCCGAACGTCACGGTATTGGTCTCATCCATACTTGTCTCGACGAATGCGTATGTGCGATCCGCCGAAATCCACATCCCCGCAAACGCTGCGCAAAGCGTCAGCAAAATCGCGCCGAACGCAATCGCATAGCGCCACTCCCGTCGTTTGAATATAGAATTTGTCATATCGTCATCCACCTGCATGCTCTCTTAATACCGCTCCGAAACAACATATAAAAGTTCATAGAATACACTATTCCATGAACTTTTTAAGTAAATTGGGAATATAATGACGTATTTTCCGGTTTCGTATAATGAAAAAACCAGCAAACAGGCGCTATGTCTTGACAGATATGTCGATCGGGATTAAAATATAATCGAAAAAGTACATGGAATAGTGTATTCCATGTACTTTTTTCAATATGAAAAAATGCGAAAAACACATTTTTTCGAGCGACAAACTTG
>CAJTKI010000135.1 GCA_910576875.1 uncultured Christensenella sp. | reverse complement strand
TGCGCACGATAACCAAAATGCCGACGATCAACAATACGAATCCGGTTAAAACGCTTGCGAGAATGCGAATGTTTTTATTGCTCATAATCTAACTCCGCCTATGATTGATTTTATCAAAAATGCGTCCGATTGTCAATTCCGACTTTGCACGAAAATCAACGTTTTTCCGATATTTCACAATAAAGACCGATCGAAAAATCCGCAAATCTCGCAATCGTGATCGATCTGAATGAACTGCCCCGCATCCTTTGCGCGTTGCGCCATCAATCGTTTTGCCCGCACCCGATCGGATCGATGTCCGTTGTTTCGCAAACGATCAGTCGCCGTCGTAACGATATACCCGACGGTACAGCGTCCTGCGGATATTACAGAATTCCGCTTCGTCCGCGACGGATCCGGACGTCAATACGACAAGCGGAATCGCACGTTTGCCCGCGGAGATCGGCGGTTGCATATACGGATACGGATTGGGATACAAACCGTTGCGACGATAGAACGCGATGCGCCGCGCAGCGATTTCCGTTTCGGGCGGATCGGCCTCCAAACAAACGCGCGCGGGCAACAGCTTGAACAAACTTTGCAATACTGATGCGCCCAGTCCGCGGTTGCGATCTTGCTCGCACACCGCGAAATGTTCGATATAAGTAAAATCCTCAAAGCGATATACGCTTACAAACGCCCGCACCCGACCGCTCCGACCGTCTCGTACGCCGTATATCCGATAATCGGCCCGGCGCAACAATGCTTTTTGTTCGTCGTACGGGCGACGTTCGTCTTCCGGAAAAGATTGTTCCAGAATCGCATAAACTTGATCGAAATCCGTCTCTTGTAAAATTTCCAACATCTTTCTTTACTCCACCGCGACGGCAACCATTGTCGAACGCCGTCCCGATCGCATATTGCCCGCCCAGGGCTATTTCAAAACTTGCGCCGCCGCTTGAAGCCGCCCTCGAATCTCCTGCGGCAAATCCTGCATGGCGACATTGCGAACCGCGCCTTCCAACGCATACAAATGCACGGTACATACTTGCGGATACGCGTCTTTTAACCGCGCGTACGCCTCGATCGCGCCGACTGCAAGCAACGTTTCGGCATCGCCGATGCCGACGCTCGTCAACTTGCGCGCAAGTTCTATTCCGATATTCGGCATTGTTTTCAATTCGGTCATTGCGTTCTCCCATGTTCGCCGCGTAGTTGTTTTATATTTTATTATATCGCAAAGCCGCGTCGTTTTCAAGTCCGACTCGATCGTTTTCCGTCGACGAAACTCGATGGATTTGACTATTGATTTTTCGGTAAA
>CAJTKI010000134.1 GCA_910576875.1 uncultured Christensenella sp. | reverse complement strand
GTAAGAAGGAGGACTGATCATGTTCGACCAAAAAGAAATGCGCGAAGTATACTGCGACTGCCTGATCGAGGCGGCGCGCACGGACGATTCCATCGTCGTACTCGAAGCCGATTTGATGAACTGCATCAAGACCGGCGCGTTCAAGAAAGCATATCCCGATCGTTTCTTCGACGTCGGCATTGCGGAAGCCAATATGGTCGGCATCGCGGCGGGACTCGCCGCGTGCGGCAAAAAGCCGTTCTGCTCTTCGTTTGCGCCGTTCATGACGCGCAGAAGTTTCGATCAGATCTTCATCAGCGTCGCGTATAGCAAACTCAATGTCAAAATGGTCGGCACCGATCCCGGCATCTCGGCGGAGCTCAACGGCGGCACGCACATGCCGTTCGAAGACATGGGCATCATGCGTTCCGTACCGGGCATGATCTGCGTCGAACCGACGGACGCGCGCCAACTGCGCGCATTGATGCCGCAGATCCTTGCGTGCGACAAGCCGCTGTATCTGCGTCTGTTCCGCAAACAGTGCCAGACCGTATTCGACGACAACGCGTCGTTCGATCTGCTCCGCGCGGCGACGTTGCGCGACGGCAAGGACGTCACGATCGTTGCAAGCGGCATCATGGTATCGCGCGCGCTGGAAGCGGCGCAAACGCTTGCCGCGCAAGGCATCGACGCGCGCGTTCTCAATATGTTTACCTGGAAACCGATCGACGAAGCCGCGCTGATCGCGGCGGCGACCGAGACGGGCGCGATCGTCACGGCGGAGAATCACAACGTATACGACGGACTCTTCTCCGCGGTCAGCGAAGTCGTCGTCCGCAACCGCCCCGTCCCGATGGAATGCGTCGGCGTACAGGACTGCTTCGGCGAAGTCGGCAAGATGCCGTATCTGTCCGAGCGCTTCGGCTTGCGCACCGAAGACATCGTCGCGGCGGCGCAACGCGCAGTCTCGCGCAAATAATTCGCGATCACGAATTGACGGACGCAACGATCGGTTGCGTCCGTTTTTTATACTCCGTACGGCGGTGCGACGCTCTGCCCGATCCTCGGACGACAAAGCGGGCACGACGCTTGCCGTGCCCGCAATCGGATCGGAGTGAATGCCTTACTCGCGTTTGTTCCGACGGTCGCGATCGTCGCGGCGCAGATTGCGGATGCCGATCTCGACGATCAAGATCAGGATCAAAATCCACGCCATCACGATCAACGTCACCGCGATCACGATCATGATGATCTTAAACCATCCCGCATTCGCCAACGACTCGCCGTTGCCGTTCCCGTTGTTGCCGTCGGTTGCGAAATCGAACTCGTACGGCGCGCTCTGCGTCGGCGTCTCCGTCACCTGTC
>CAJTKI010000133.1 GCA_910576875.1 uncultured Christensenella sp. | reverse complement strand
TCCGATTTCTGCAATCCCGTTCGCGCACAATTGCTTCGGCACCAAATAACGAGTTGCGATCTCGCATTTTTCCTGTCGCGTGTAACTGCTCATCTCGATGACTTCCAATCGATCCAACAACGCCTTGTCCATCGTCGCCAACGAATTGGCAGTCGTAACGAACAATACCTGCGACAAGTCAAACGGCACTTCTAAATAGCTGTCCCGAAAGAATGCGTTTTGATTGGGATCCAACACTTCCAACAACGCCGCAGACGGATTGCCGCGCATATCCGAAGTCATTTTGTCGATTTCGTCGAGCAAAAACAACGGATTCGCGGTCTTTACTTTGCTCATACCGGACATAATGCGCCCCGGAATCGCCCCGATATAGGTTTTGCGATGCCCGCGAATCTCCGCTTCGTCCCGAATTCCACCCAAACTAATATGCACGTATTCTTTGCCGAGCGCGCGCGCAACGGATTGCGCAATCGAAGTTTTACCGACGCCCGGCGGTCCGACCAGACACAAAATCGGTGCTTTTCCCGCCCTCCCGGTCAACCGTTTGACCGCCATAAATTCCACAATTCGATCTTTAACGTCTCCGATCCCGTAGTGATCTTCGTCCAAAACCGCGCGGATTCGCGCCAGATCGTAACAGTCTCCCGTATAATTTCCCCAAGGCAACGTCAACACCCAGTCCATATAATTGCGCAACATCGTATATTCGGGCGATGTAAACGACATTCTGGCAAGTCGATCGACCTCTTTGTTGAGTTTTTCCCGCACATCGTCCGACAAATCCAACGCACGAATCTGCTCGCGCAGCGTTTCCGCCTCGTCGTCTTCGACCAATTCTTCCCGAATCGTCTTCATCTCTTCGCGCAAATAGTACTCGCGCTGATTCCGATTGATGCGTTCGGCTACTTTCTTTTCCAATTCCTTGCGAATCGTCGCCCGCTCGCACGTTTCGGTCAACTCTTTATGAACTCTTTCGTACAACTGCGGCAAATTGTTGATTTCCAAATACGATTCCCAATCCATGCGCCGCATTTGCATCGCGATCGCATTGACGAATCCGATCGGATCGTCCGGCAAAGCATCTATATCCCCGACGACGGATTGTTCCAACCACTTCAATTTGCCCAACGACTCCATGATAGATTTGCGCAACGTTTCCAATTCAGGCGCAAGCAATCCCTCGAACTCCCGAATGCGCGCATGCACGCGCATGGAAATTTTGGCAGCATAGATCTCATCCACCCGTACGGTACAAAGTCCGCGCGCCCGCGTACGAGATGCGCCGCCCTCCAACGGTTGCATTTCGATCAACACGCCGTACGGCAAAATCTTATCTCGCTCCAATTCCCCGTCGTCGCT
>CAJTKI010000132.1 GCA_910576875.1 uncultured Christensenella sp. | reverse complement strand
GGATTGCCGAAATCGGATTGGAGATCGGCGAAGACGTGTTGTATGACTTGATCGATCGGTATACGCGCGAGGCAGGCGTGCGCGAATTGGAGCGTCAAATCGGTTCGTTGTGTCGCAAAATCGCGGCGGAATACGTCCGATCCGTCGATGCGGGACAGGAATTTGACTTGCGTCGAATCGATGCGACTGCGTCGCGCTCGTTGCTTGGCGAGCCGAAATACGACGCGCAGGAAGATGTGTCCGGCGGCGAAATCGGCGCGGTAAACGGGTTGGCATATACGTCGGCGGGCGGTGTGGTGATGCCGATCGAGGCGCGCTTTTTGGCGGACGGAAAGGGCGAAACGATTTTGACCGGATCGCTGGGGGACGTCATGAAAGAATCTGCGCGGATCGCGCTGTCCGTCGTGCGCGCGCATGCCGAACGGCTGGGGCTGTCGGACGCGTATTTTCGGGAGCACGATTTGCATTTGCACGTGCCTGCTGGGGCGACGCCCAAAGACGGACCGTCTGCGGGTATCGCAATTGCATCGGCGATTTTGTCCGCGGCGACGGGAGCTCGAACGCAAGCGGGCATTGCGATGACCGGGGAATTGACGTTGCGCGGAAAAGTCATGCCGATCGGCGGATTGAAAGAAAAGGCGCTTGCCGCGCATCGCGTCGGAATCGGTCGTATCCTCTATCCGAAGGGCAATGAAAAGGATCTTTGCGAGATTCCGCAGTCGGTGCGCGAGCAAATGGAATGGAGCGCGGTATCCGATATCGGCGAAGTCTTTCGGTCGGTCTGCGGGGTGGAATTATGAATATCGTCGAAGCGAAGTTTGAAACCTCGGTTGCCGATTGGCGAAATTGTAAAGATTACGGAGTTCCGGAAATTGCGATTGCCGGTAAATCGAACGTCGGCAAGTCGTCCGTCATCAATATGTTGGTCAATCAAAATCGACTTGCCAAAACATCGTCGACGCCCGGGCGGACGCGATTGCTCAATTATTTTTCGATCAACCACGGCGCGTTTATGTTGGTGGATCTGCCCGGATACGGATTTGCTCGCGTTGCGGATTCGGAAAAGGAGAAGTGGGCGACCTTGATCGAAGGGTATCTGCGGGAGAGCGGGCGCTTGAAATGTGTCTTGGTGTTGGTCGATATTCGACATGAGCCGAGCGCTTTGGATAAGCAGATGATCGCCTATCTGCATCATTATGCGATCCCGTTTGTCGTGGTTGCGACTAAGGCAGACAAGCTGAGTAAGGCGCAACAGGATCGGCAACGCGGCGTGTTGTCCAAGGCGTTGGCGATGGGGCGGGACAGTATCTTTTTGACGTCGGCGCTGAGCAAACAAGGCAAGCAGGCGCTACTGGATAAAATGGAGCAA
>CAJTKI010000131.1 GCA_910576875.1 uncultured Christensenella sp. | reverse complement strand
GCGCGCGCATATGCGGATCGGATCGTCGAGCTGGCGGACGGCAGAGTGATCTCGGACGTGAGTCGCTCGGGGGATGATTTTGTCGATACGGTTGGGACGGACGTTGCGTCGGGCGCGATGTCCGGGCAGCCGCTGGTCCGTTCGCGTTTGCCGTATCGTCGCGCGGCGCGGTTGGGATGGAGCGGCGTACGCTCCAAGCCGATTCGGTTGGTCGTCGCGCTGTTGCTGTGCGCGATCAGTCTGACGACTTTTGCAATTGTCGATATTGCCAATGCTGCCGATACATATTCGGCTACCTGGCATACATATGAGAAGATTGGATATGATTCCGTTGCGATGGCATATGGTGAAAAAACGGTATTTTATGACGGAAGCGAAGGCGATTATAAGCATTTAACTAAAAATGCAAAAGCAACCAACCTTTCCCATCAAGCACTTCTACGTTTGCGTGAACAAACGGGAGTCGAATTTCGAGGCGTATTGCACGAGTATTATATGTTGAATTTTAAATATCCGGAAAAGATTTTGGATGAGGATGGACAAGAATCAGCATATTATTCAGGATCTTTACTCGGAAGTTTTCCTGCAATCCGGGAAGAATTCGACGCGCTCGGCTTTACGATCGTAGCGGGCAGATTGCCGGTCGGCGAACGGGAAGTCATGATCCCGTTGCATGTGTACGAGCAATACGCGCTGGCGGGATATGAACGCAGCGAACCGGGACGTGTGGATTATTTGTCGTTGGATCCGAGAGAGATCACATCTCCGCAGAAATTTATCGATTGTCAGCCTACGTCTTCGGGTTGGAAGATTGTCGGGATTGTCGATACGCATGCGGATCCGGACGGGCGTTTTAATTCGCTTAAGCCAGGGGGTAAAGGATTAAGCGGAGCTGCAATAGCGCAAGATTTATTGAGAACAAACTGTCAGAAATATTTTAATGTTGGTTATCATTCTCTTGCATTTATAGATTCTGATGTCTATCAAACGGAAGTCGATCAAATCTATAAAAATGTGATCGATCATCCGGTTGGAAAACGTGCTCCAGTACAAGTGCCGAATCCAAAAGACGGGGCGAAGAATCAATACACTGCCGTAGCGTCCGATCAAGATTTGGATAAAGTTGCTCGGATAATTTGGCTGGACGGACGGCAACGGACGGAATTAAAGGATTACGAATTCGTCGTCGGGTTGCGTACTGCCGAGAAGTTGTTTTACAATCAGAACGATGACGATATTCCGTTCTTTTCCGACGATGCGTATTTCGGCGGACGGATGGTGTTTCATCAAACGAATTTTAGTGAGTTGAAATCTTCTCGTGCGCATGATATTGCTTGCTGCGAGGCGGCGGATCGGTTGACGGCAGCGCAGTTGGAGACCTTCCGGACCTATGTGCGCGCGCAGGGGACGGTGAACAA
>CAJTKI010000130.1 GCA_910576875.1 uncultured Christensenella sp. | reverse complement strand
GCGCGCGCATATGCGGATCGGATCGTCGAGCTGGCGGACGGCAGAGTGATCTCGGACGTGAGTCGCTCGGGGGATGACTTTGTCGATACGGTCGGGACGGACGTTGCGTTGGGCGCGATGTCCGGGCAGCCGCTGGTCCGTTCGCATTTGCCGTACCGTCGAGCGGTGCGGTTGGGATGGAGCGGCGTACGCTCCAAGCCGATTCGGTTGGTCGTCGCGTTGTTGCTGTGCGCGATCAGTCTGACGACTTTTGCAATTGTTGATATTGCAAGTGCTGCGGATACGCCTGCAGCAGCTTGGCATACATATCAGAAGATTCGATATGATTCCGTAACAATGGTGACAACTAAAAAGTATTGGTACGAGAATTTAGAAGAATATTACAAAATATTTTCAAGCAATGCTAGTATTACGAATGTGTCAGAACAAGCAGTACAACGGTTGCGTGAACAATCTGGGCTGGATTTTCAAGGTGCGCTGTACGATCAATATACGTTGACTTTGAAATATCCAGAGTCGATTTTGGATAATGATAGACGCGAATCGTCATATTATTCTGGCAAAATTTGGGGAAGTTTTCCGGCATGTCGCGAGGATTTCGACGCGCTCGGCTTTACGATCGTGGCGGGCAGGTTGCCGGTCGGCGAGCAGGAAGCGATAATCCCGTTGCATGTGTATGAGCAATATGCTTTGGCTGGTTATGAGTATGAGTGCAGTGATCCCGATACAGATTTGGGGAATGGGGAATCGCACGGGAATGAATTTAAACTGTCATTGGAACCAAATAAAATAATTTCCCCACAGAAGTTTATTGACTATCATCCTCGTTTGATTTCTCAAATCAAGATTGTCGGTATCGTCGATACGCATGCGGATCCGGATAGCCGTTTCGATGCGCTCCGACCGGGGGGGACAGGGCTTCGTGGTGCAGAAATAGCGCAAAAAGTTTTGAAAAATGATTGCGAGAAGTATTTTACTGCAGGATATCATTCTCTTGCATATATAGATCCAGACGTATATCAAAAACAGATCGAGTTAATAAACGAAAATATTACGAGCCCCTATCCTCTGGGCAAACGCGCGCCCGGAAGCGTGCCGAATCCGGCGCGGCAGGGAAGTTTTACTTTTACTGCCGTAGCGTCGGATCGTGATCTCGATAAGGTCGCTAAGATCTATTGGTTGGACGGACAGGAGCGCACGGAGTTGCGCGACAACGAATTTGTCATCGGCATAAATGCAGCAAACAATTTATTCTATAACGTCCAAGATCGGAATTTCCCGTTCTTTTCCGACGATACGTATTTCGGCGGACGGATGGTGTTTCATCAGACGGATTTTGAACATTTGAAATCTTCTCGTGCGTATGAGATCGCTTGCTGTGAGGCGGCGGATCGGTTGACGGCAGCGCAGTTGGAGACCTTCCGGACCTATGTGCGCGCGCAGGGGACGGTGAACAA
>CAJTKI010000129.1 GCA_910576875.1 uncultured Christensenella sp. | reverse complement strand
CGTTTTGGACGGGTTTCCACTTGACCGCGATGCCCTTGCCCAAGATCTCCCAATTCAGCACCAAATCCGCAGGCTGCTCGAAACACGCGTCGTCGTACTCCAACGTATCGCCCGCAACCGTCGCCGCGTACGTCTTGACTTCGATCCCGCTCGCGTTTTGATAGTCGAAGATCCCGCCGGGGGCGCTCAGTCCGAGCGGCAACGTCGTCGGGTCGATCTCGACGCGAATGATTTTGCCGTCGTTGTATTCCAGCTTGGTCGTGTCGGGATCGTAGACGTTGGACACCGTACCCGTATCCGTCGTGTATTTGTACTTCCACTTGACGCCGGATAGGTCGAACGTCCCCTTGACGATCTCCCAATCGATCGTCAGTTCGATCTGTTTCTTGTTGTTGTCGAACAGATAGTCGTCATGGACGATTTTGAGCAGCACCTTGGTCGTATAATGCGCGACCGCCGATCCGCTTGGATTGCTGTACCCGTCCGTATACGTCGTGCCGTTAAAACTCGACGTCAAATTGTCGATCTCGACAAGCAGATTGTCTTGATTGTCCGTCGGCAAAGTACTGCGGTTGATTTCCAGTTTGTTCGTCACCGCGCCGTAACTGTCCAGCGTCCCGAAATATGCAAATACGATCTGCCTGCCGTTCGCGATTTCCAAATCCGTTGCGTTCGGAAGCGGATTCCCGCTCGGTCCCAATACCGTATACTGCCATGCGATGTTGCTCGTGTCGATCTTCTTGGACAACACGGTAAACGCGCGCGGGATACCCGCCGTATTCAGTCCGTTTCGGATCGAATAGTTAATACTCTCTCCGACGCTGTTGTCCAGCACGGCGGTCAGTTTGTACGTACCGATCGCGATCTGCGACAGATCGATCGTTGCAACCGTCTGCGCACCGTCCTGCGTCGCGGCGACCTCTTGTTTCGCGCCGCTCGTATCTTCCGTATACGCCGCATGCAATCCGACCGTATCGCCCGCCTCGATGCCCGACGCGGTCAACATCGCTTTGTATGCGCCGCCCAACGTCCATTCCCACTTGCCGTCGGGCACGTCGTTGGACAATGCAAGCGTCAATTGTTTGGGCGTAATCGCAAACGTAAGCGTCCGATTGCCGTTGTTGTCGTCTCCGCTTTTCCAGAACGTATCCGTCGTCTTCAAAGACAACACTACCGTATACGTTCCCGCGTATTTTGCAGAAATCTCGCCCGTCGCCCTGTCAAACGCGATATCGGACGCCGCGATCTCTTGTCCGGCAGGATCCTTGCCGCTTACGGTCACATCGATTTTATTCTCATCATAATTCTGCAACGCAAAAGTCTGCGCGCCGCCGGCATACGTCTTGCTCGTATCCGTCGTCGGAACCGTCATCGGATCGATCGCGTCTGCAACCGCCTCCGTCAAATTGAAATGCATTGCAGGACGTACCGCCAATTCGTAAGTAGTGCGCAGATCGCTGGATGTACCGTTCTCATATAA
>CAJTKI010000128.1 GCA_910576875.1 uncultured Christensenella sp. | reverse complement strand
CGACGAGCGCGGAGACGTCGCAGTGGAATCTTTGGTCCGAGAACACTCCGACGGACGCATATCCGAGCAATATGTACAGCACGAGTTATATCCGCGCGCAAGCGCTGAACAGCGGCGGATGCGGTTACGTCGCGAAGCAAGGCGCGACGACTTTGACACCGATCGCGCAAAGCGCGGATCACCAATACGCGAAGTTTACGATGCAGTCGGTCAAGGACGGCAGTCGCGAGTTGTCGTTACTCGATTATATCGTGCAACCGAAGGACGTGGCATATCAAGAAACAGAAACAATTCGTAATTATAGAAATATATGGAAAACATGTCTCAACGAAGCGTGGGGAACGCCAGAGTTAGAGGATTATTATAACGCCAACATGAATTATAGAGGCAAAACACATTATGCGGAGTGGGCAAACGATTATTTGTGGCTGCCAAGTTTGGCAGAGACCGGATACAGCGGCATTACCGGTATCTGGGATTTGTCGAACACACAGCGTAGCAATGGAACAGATTCGTGGCTGCGCTCCGGCAACTACAATAATGCAAACCGTGCATACTATCTGATTACGTCTGGCGGCACTTCCAACCCCTATACCACTCTTGCTTACGCGGTTCGTCCCGCGTTTCACTTGAATCTCACGGCTGCCGAGCAAGTTGCAGGGGGCGTGGAAAAGCTATCTGTTCCGGGTTTGGACGGTATGCAGAAAGAATATGATGCAACCGCGCAGACGTTTACGTTGCAAGACTTCGATGCGACCAAGATCAAGATTACTTCCGTAACCGGCAAGGACAACGCCGGCAATACGATTGCGGACGGGATTACGTTTGCCGAAAGCAATGCGGCGATTACGGCGCGCAATGCGGGTACATATACGGTAACGCTGGATTTGCTCGACAAAGACAATACGGTATGGGCGGATAAGACGAAGGATGCAAAGACCGTGACATTTACGATTGCGAAAAGGCGATTAAACGTGACATGGAATCCAAGCGGGGATACGGCATGGAGCTGGTCGGTCGGGTCGAGCGGCAGTATTTCGGCGACGGACGATCGCGTATCGGGGGATGATGTAACTGTTGCGCTGAGCTATAAGATGGAATCGTCGAGTACGCAAGTATCGGTAACGGGCAGCAGTCTGGATGTCTCGATGTTGGCGCAAGGCAAGTATACGATCTATGCCAAGATCGGCACGAGCGGCAAGGATAGCGGCAACTATTATATCGACGGCGCGCAGGTATCGCAGGCATTCGAGATCAAGGCGAAGACCGTAACGTTCACGGGCGTGACCTGGATGGTCGCGCACAACGGCGCGCCGAGCAACGCGACCGTGAGCGGGAGCACGCCGACGGATCTGACGGCATCGGATCGATACGGATACGATTCGGACGCCTACATCTGGACGATCGACGACAGCGCGTTGGCATCGCAAGGGGTGCGGATCTATACGGGATACGGCAACGGATTCGTCAACGGCTATCATACGCAACGCGGGACGGATG
>CAJTKI010000127.1 GCA_910576875.1 uncultured Christensenella sp. | reverse complement strand
TAGACTTGCGCAAAACCGCATCTTCAGTAATCACAACCTTCCGAATGCTTGCATCGGAAGGAATGTCGTACATCAGTTCCAACATCAAACCTTCCAGAATCGAACGCAATCCGCGCGCGCCGGTATTCAATTTGATCGCCTCCTGCGCGATCGCCTTCAATGCGTCCGGCAAAAACTCGACGTCGACATTGTCCATACCGAACAGCTTGCGATATTGCTTGATCGGCGCGTTTTTGGGCGCGGTAAGAATATTGACCAACGCCTTCTCGTCCAACGCGTCGATACCGACGACGATCGGCACGCGTCCGACAAACTCCGGAATCAATCCGAACTTGATCAGATCGTCCGGACGAATGTCGCCGATCAACTCGCCGTAACTGGTCACCTTGCGCTCATGCACGTTGGCGCCGAATCCGAGCGTCGAATGATCGTGCCGTTTGTCGATGATCTTATCCAATCCGACGAACGCTCCGCCGCAAATAAACAAGATATTCGTCGTATCGATCGAGATGCACTCCTGCTGCGGATGCTTTCTTCCGCCCTGCGGCGGCACGCTGGCGACGGTGCTTTCGATAATCTTCAACAACGCCTGCTGCACGCCCTCGCCCGACACGTCGCGCGTAATGGACATGTTTTCGCTCTTGCGCGCAATCTTATCGATCTCGTCAATGTAAACGATACCGAGTTGCGCCTTCTGCACGTCGTAATCCGCCGCCTGAATGAGCTTGAGCAGGATATTCTCCACATCGTCTCCGACATAGCCTGCCTCGGTCAGCGTCGTCGCATCGGCGACCGTAAACGGCACGTTGAGAATTTTCGCCAACGTCTTCGCCAGCAACGTCTTGCCGCAACCGGTCGGACCGAGCATCAACACGTTGCTCTTTTCCAATTCCACGTCGTCGCCGTCCGTACGCGCGTTGATGCGCTTGTAGTGATTGTACACCGCGACGGAAAGCACCTTCTTCGCCTCGTCCTGACCGACGATATATTCGTCCAATTTTGCTTTGATTTCGTGCGGTTTGAGCAGCTGCACGCTGAAATCTTTGGAGACTTCTTCCTCTTCCGCCTCGGCTTGCTCGTCGAGCAGCGCGTTGCACGCCTCGATGCACTCGTTGCAAATATAAATTCCGTTGGGACCGCAGATCAATTGCTCGACCGCGTTTTCGCCCTTACCGCAAAACGAACAACTCAATTCCTTGTTGTCCAGATCCATAGGTTACCCCCTTTTATAAAAAATCTTGTCGATCAAACCGTACGCTTTCGCATCTTCCGCCGACATGTAATTGTCGCGATCGGTATCCCGAGCCACCGTTTCGTACGATTGACCGGTGTTTTCGGACAAGATTCTCGTCATTTTTTCTTTGATTTTCTGCACATGATTCGCCGTAATGACGATGTCGCTGACCTGTCCTTGCGCGCCGCCGAGCGGTTGATGAATCATGACTTCGCTGTTGGGCAACGCATAGCGCTTTCCCTTTGCGCCCGACGAAAGCAAGAACGCTCCC
>CAJTKI010000126.1 GCA_910576875.1 uncultured Christensenella sp. | reverse complement strand
CTACAATTTAACATCAATAACAAAATGATCATCGAACGCGTCTACGAGCCGCAGATCCTAACGCACATCGCGCTGCGTGTAAAATGAGCGATCAGACGTTCGGAGTCGTCTGCCTGATCGCGCTGGTACTGATCGCGATCGCTCTGATCGTACCGATCGGCTTGATCTGCACAACGTCGTCGACGGATCCGTCGCAGATCAATACGGATCCGATCGAATCCCCTATGAACACCGCTCCGGATCTCGTCCGGGACGATAACAAAATACAAGGAGTAAACTATGAACAAAGCAATTAAGGCAATCGCAGCCCTGCTCGTGCTTGCGATCATCGCCGGCGGCATCGGCTGGCTGTCGGACGGTTTCACAAACTGGGACGTCAAGGAATGGTTCCAAAAATATAACGCCGATACCGTCGTCTTCGATAAAGACGGCAATCAAATGGTGTCGGACAAAGTGTATCCGATCGGCGACATGGTATTTACCGCACCGACGACATCGATGCCGGACGGCATCACGTTAAACGCGACTATATCGCCGTCGTCTGCAACCAATAAAGCCGTAGACTGGTCGATCCGCTTTCAGAACCCGGACAGCGCTTTTGCCGCCGGGAAAAGCGTGACCGACTATGTAACGATTACGCCCAGCGCCGACGGATCCACGACCGCAGTCGTGCGTTGTGTCGCTGCGTTTGGCGAACCGATTGTCATCACGTGCACGAGCCGCGACAATCCAAATGCAAAATCTGAATGCGCAGTCGATTATGCGCGTCGCGTGATCGGCGCCGTATGGAAATGCGGCAATCTTGATCTGAACACGTCTCCCGATTCGAGCGCGCGCACGGAATTCAAATTTAATTTAAACCCGGACGGCGATACCGTCGGCGGAGACTTCTCTGTCGAATACATACTCTCGGACGTTTACACGATCGACGACACGTTCCGAACCGTCGTCAAACCGATCGGCGAACTGCCCTGGGAGTTTGACAACAAAGAAAGCTTTAAGCTCAACGGTCACGCGATCACGAATCTCGGATACAATCATTTTTTTGAAATCTCGCGAATGACGTTTAACCGATCTGACGTCAACAAGTTTTATATCGACAGTCGCGACGGCGGAACGCGTTTTGCAGATCTGTCCACGGAACAAATCATCGGCTATTTTACGACGATCACGGATCCGCACTATACGAATCTGCAACTGGACGTCGTAGGCACTTATAGTACGTATACGTGCTATACCAAACTTTATTGCACCGGTTACACGCAAGACGCACGCGTAGCCGGCGTATCGATCGGATTTAATCGGGTGGTGTTGTAATGAAAAACAAAACTATCTCCAACGCATTGATCGCGATCTTGCTCGTAGCGCTGATCGGCGTTATCGCGTTTGTCGCGATCTTTACGAACGGTTTTTCGCGCGGGATCTCGACGTTCGTCGTTAAGGTGGACGGCGAACTTGTCGTCAAAACCAAAACGATCACGCTGCAATCGGACGCTACGGTGCAGATT
>CAJTKI010000125.1 GCA_910576875.1 uncultured Christensenella sp. | reverse complement strand
CGCGGCGATCGCATCGAGATCGGGCGCGCCGTTTGCCAAATCCACCTGTCGGTAAGTCACGCAGTATTCGGCAAGCGAGCCGATTTCTTTGCCCGCAATGACGTCTTTGAGCGTATCGTACGGCGCGCCGGTGACGGACAGCAATTCGTCTCCCGGTCGCAAAACGCCGAACAGTGCCAAACTGAGCGCATGCGTGCCGGATGCAATCAACGGCGACACGATCGCGGCTTCCGCGCAAAAAATTTGCGCAAACAATTCCCGCAACGTATCCCGTCCGATGTCGTCGTATCCATATCCGTTCGTCCCCGCAAAATGCCGTTGTCCGATATTGTGCGCGCGAAACGCATCCAATACTTTGTACTGATTTTCGAGTGCGATCGCATCGATCGCGGCAAATTGAGTCGCCAATTTTTGTTCGGCAATCCGGACGATTTCGAGCGTTTTGGAATCAAATTGCATCATAGTTACTCCTTGTCGCAAATGACGGAATTCGTAAAGGTCGCAACGGACTTCAGCGCTTGTCGCGTCATACAATCCGGCGGCAGCCACTGTACGAAATCGTATCGCCGCAGCCAACTGATTTGACGCTTGGCGTAGTGTCGCGTATTCTTGCGAATCGTATCGATCAAAGTTTCCCGATCGATTGTTCCCGCAAAATACGGTTGAAATTCTTTATAACCGATCGCCTGCATGCTTTGACAACCAAAATCGACGCCGCGATCGATCAATCCGCGTACTTCGTCTTCCAGTCCGTTGGCGAACATATCGTCCACGCGGCGGTTGATCCTGCGATACAGTTCGTCGCGCGGATAATCGGGCGCGAGAACCAACGCATCGTACAGCGGATCGCGCGTCTTATCGTCCGCATCCGATTTGCGCGCATTGCCGCCGAGACAAATTTCCAACGCGCGCAACACGCGTTTGGTATTGTTGGGATGCACGCGATCCGCCTCCTGCGCGTCCAATGCGCGCAAATGTTCGTGCATCGCTTCCGCGCCGCAGCGTTCCAAATCTTGCTGCAATTGCGCGCGCAGTTGCGGATCGGGTTGCGCGCCCAATTGCAACGGATACAAAATCGATTCCAAATAAAGACCGGTTCCGCCTGCCAATACCGGAATCTTTTCTTGCGCGTGCAGTCGTTCGATTTCGGCATGCGCGAGACGTTGATAATCGGATACGCTGAACGCTTGCTTGGGATCCGCGATATCGATCAAGCGATGCGCTACGACGCGCCGATCGGGCGGCTCTTTTGCCGTACCGATATCCATGCCGCGATAAATCTGCATGCTGTCGCACGACAAAATTTCGCTATTCAACGCGCGCGCGATCTCAATTGCAAGCGCGCTTTTTCCCGATGCGGTAGGACCGCATACCGCGATGATTTTGCGTTTCATACGATGCGTTTGAACAATTTGTCCAAATCCCGTCTCGTATACGCCAAGACCGCGGGACGACCGTGCGGACATTGCAGCGGCACGCCGTTTTGCATGCCGGACAACAGCGCGCGAATTTGCCGATCGGACAGCTTATCGCCCGCTTTGATCGCAGACTTGCA
>CAJTKI010000124.1 GCA_910576875.1 uncultured Christensenella sp. | reverse complement strand
CGCCGCCAAAGAAAAGGAGATAATGACGGTTTAATCCGGAATATGGAAAACAGTAAAATTCCCGCTCATGTAGGAATTATTATGGACGGCAACGGCAGATGGGCGAAGAAGCGTCTTTTGCCGCGCAAAGCGGGGCACAAACAAGGCGTCGAGGCGATGCGCCGCGTCGTGGATTGGTGCGATGCGCATGCGATCGAATGCGTGACGTTTTATGCGTTTTCGACTGAAAACTGGCAGCGTCCGCAGGAAGAAATCGACGCGCTGTTCGAGTTGATCGACAAGTTTGCCGATCGCGAAATGCAAAATTACGTTTCGCGCGGATTTCGGATTCGGATTTTGGGCGATCTGACGCAATTGCCGCCGCACACCCGCGAAGTGCTTGCGAAGATAATCGAGCAAGCGCGAACCAATACCGGACTGTGCGTCAATATCGCGATCAATTACGGAGCGCGGCAGGAGATCGTGCAGGCGGTCAACCGCATTTTGCGGTCGGGACTGCGCGAGATCGACGCGCAGATGCTGTCCGACTGTCTGTATACGGGCGGTCAACCCGATCCGGACGTGATCGTGCGCACGGGCGGGGAAAAACGTTTGAGCAATTTTTTGTTGTGGCAGAGCGCTTACAGCGAGTTGGTCTATTTGGATACCTATTGGCCGGACATGGACGACGCGGCGATGGAGCGGATCGTCGCGGACTATTCGTCGCGCGATCGACGTTACGGTAAGATAAAGAGAGGCGAATAACGATGTGGAAAAGAATCGGGACGGCAGTCGTATTGATCGGCGTAGTTCTCGGCACGTTATTGGGATTGAGACAGATTTCGTTGTATTTTGCGGATGCGTTGGCGATGTTGGTCGTCGCGCTCGGCATTTACGAAATGGTCACCGCATTGCGGGCGGCGCAGTACCGTCCGTTTGTCGTGCCGCTCGTGTTGGGCGCGATCACGCTGTATCCGGCGGCGCGCTTTTTCGGCGCGGCGGGCATTGCGGTTGCGATTTGTGTGACGACGGTGGCGGCGATCATGTATCTGACGTTCGGCGAATACGAATTGCAGGATTTGTTTGCGACCGTATTCATAGCGATTTATCCGATGGGGATCTTCGGGACGTTCTTTTTGATTAACCGATCGCCGATCGGCATGTTGGCGATTTTGTGGATGCTGCTGGTACCGATTTTGACGGATACGATGGCGTATTTTGTCGGCATTACGTGCAAAGGCCCCAAATTGTGTCCCAATATCAGTCCCAAGAAGACGATTTCGGGCGCAATCGGCGGCGTACTCGGCGGCGTACTCGGTTCGATGTCGGTGTATGTGTTATTTGACGTGACCGGCGCGATGCGCGTGTTCGGCAACGTCGGCGCGCTTTCGCTCGGCGGAATCATCGGCAACGGCGCCGCGATCGCGGTATACGTGGCGGTCGGACTGATCGGCGGCGTGCTTTGCGAAATCGGCGATCTCGGAGCCAGTCGGATCAAACGCAAGGCGGGGATCAAAGACTTCGGTAAAATTTTCCCCGGTCACGGCGGCATGATGGATCGATTGGACAGCATTTTGTTTATCATGCCGATCATCTATG
>CAJTKI010000123.1 GCA_910576875.1 uncultured Christensenella sp. | reverse complement strand
CCAACACGGTCTCGCGGTCGAGATACCGCGTCTCGCCCCCGCCGCTCTGCCGCACGCCGAGAAAATCTCCGTAGCCGCGCAGTCCCGCGTCGATCTCCGCGATCTCGAAGCCGTCGCTATGCTCCGCAAGCGCCTGCAAGCGCGCGTTTTCTCCACGCTGCGACGTATGCAGAAAACAGTCCGAACGCAAATCGGGCGATCTGCCCACGCGCCCGCGCAACTGATGCAGCGCCGCCAAACCGAACCGATCCGCATTGAGCACCGCCATTACCGACGCGCGCGGACTGTCGATCCCGACTTCGATGACGCTGGTCGCGATCAACACATCGAGATTGCCGCGATAAAACTCGGTCATGACTTCCTGCTTGGCTTTGTCTTTGAGCCCGCCGTAAATCAATCCGACCCGCACGCCGGACAAAGCGCCCGATGCGAGCCGCTTGTACAACATCTTGGCGCTGAACACTTCCAGCCCCTCGCAGTCTTCAACCAACGGACAGACGATATACGCCTGTTCGCCCGCCGCGACGCGACGGCAAATCCATGCGTACAGATCGTCCAGTCGATCGTCTCCGATCACGTGCGTGCGAATGCGCTCGCCCGTCTGCGCGCGCGGTTGTAACGTAGACATCGCCAAATCGCCGTACAACGTCAACGCAAGCGTGCGCGGAATCGGCGTCGCGCTCATGATCAGCACGTCCGCCCGACGCGTCTTGTCTTCGAGCGCGCTCTTCTGTCGTACGCCGAAACGGTGCAATTCGTCAATGACGACGAACCCCAGCCGCTCGAAACGCACCGCCGCGGAAAACACGGCATGCGTGCCGACGACGACGTCGACCGTACCGTCCGCCAATCCCGCATACACTTCCTTGCGCTCCGCCGCAGACGTGCTGCCGGTCAGCAAACGCACGCACAATCCCCGACCTGCATACACCGCGAGCGCGGTATTGAAATGTTGACGCGCCAAAATCTCGGTTGGACACATCAGAACGCTCTGATAGCCGCAACGCGCCGCATACAGCATGCTCAACAGCGCGACGACCGTCTTGCCGCTCCCGACGTCTCCGAGCAACATGCGATTGGTCTTGTCGGGGGATTGCAGATCGGACAGGATTTCGTCCAACGCGCGGCGCTGACTGTCCGTCAACGCATACGGCAATCCCGCGACGCACGCGTCGATGCAATCGGACGGCGCGACATAGACGCGCGGCTTAGCGTTGCCTTCGGCGCGTTTGGACAACCGATACGCGATCAATTGATATACGAGCGACTCCTGCGCCAAATGCCGACAGGCGCGCGTCACGCACGACATGTCGGACGGATCGTGCATCTCCGCATACGCGCGACGGCGCGTGTATCCGTTCCTGCCGTCCAGCACGCCGCGCGCATCGTACAACGGCAAAGCCTGCGCGACGAGATTGCGGAACGTATTCTGCGCGATCGCGCCTTTGAGCGCATAGATCGGCACGATGCCTTGCAAGCGCTTGTTCTGATCCGCGGCTTCGACGCTGGGATTGGTCAACTCCCAAGCGCCTTTCTTAAAGAACGCTTTGCCCCAAACCAAAAATTCGCGCTCTTTGTCCAACAACGGCCGCACGAACGGCGCATTGAACCATACCGCCTTGACCTTGCCCGACGCCGTAGACAGCGTGCAACGGAAAAACGTCAAGCCGCGCCGCATGCGCAATACCGTGCCGATCGCGGTAAAGCGTCCGCGCAACAAGACATAATCGCCGTCGCGCGCCGACGCCAAATCGGCTTCGGTTGTCATATCGAAATAAAATTTGGGAGC
>CAJTKI010000122.1 GCA_910576875.1 uncultured Christensenella sp. | reverse complement strand
CGGGACAAAGATCGGCTGCGTCGTCGCCGTCGCCGCCTGCGTCAAGTCCAAATGGAATGCAGGGCGTACCGCGTAAGTTTCCGTAGTAAGAACGTCGAGACGATTTCCGGAGACGTTCAGTGTATAAGCATAATCCGAACTGTTACGATAACCGGAACGTAGCCAGGAATTTGTTTCATTGCTACGTTGTGCATTGGATAAATTCCAAATTCCCGTAATCCCATCGTATCCCGTTTCCGCAAAACTCGGCAACCACAGATAATCATCCGCCCAATCGCTATAATGCTGCTTATTGCTGTAATTCATATTAGAGTTGTAATAATCTTCTAAATCCGGTGTGCCCCATGCTTCATTTGGACAAGTCTTCTGACTACTGACATATGTACGAATTGTTTCCGTTTCTTGATATGCGACATGTGCGGGCTGAACGATGAATTTCGTCAACGAAAGATTGCGTCCGCCGTCGGCAATGGCGTCCATCGTAAACTTCGCATACGGATGCTCTGCGCTTTGCGCGATCTGCGTCAACGTCGTCGCCCCTTGCGACGAAACATACCCGCATCCGCCGCTGTTCAATGCGGTTGCTCGAATATAACTCGTACTGTACATATTACTTGGATACGCATACGTCGCTGCAGATGCATACCACATGTTCCATTTTGATGTCTCCGAAGAAGTTGCAAGCCACATCGTCGCAATGACATGTCCGTTGTCCGCTTTGCGCAGATCGGTCACCGTCCATTGTTTACCGTCGATCGTCACGACGATATCTTTGCCGTCGTTGATATCGCGAATCGCTTGCGCATCCTTGGCGGAAAGATCGGCGATCTTACGCATGTCTTCCGTATCGCTCGCCAACGCATCGATCAACGTCCAAAACTGCTTGCCGTCAAACACTTTTTGACCGCTCGCCGTGTCATAATCGGGCAACAACAATTCCCCGACCGACACCGTCGCATCGGGCGTGATATCTGCGGCGTTCATTGCAAATGCGCGGTTTTGTCCCGCGCCGCACGCGATAAAGCATGCAACGACACTCAATACGATCCATACGACCGTAATCCGCCTCTTCGCTTTCCAGTTGTTTGATTGCATCTTCATATCTCTTTCTCGATGATTCTTCCCGTATCCCGTCCCGCGCAACGTCGTCTAAACGGTTCATAGAATGGTCTATTCCATGAACCTTTTTCACTATCATTTTATTCATACGTGAAGAAAAAGTCAAGATAAACAATCGGATTTTGCCCGAAATCCAGCATTTGGCAATTCCGATCTGACCGAAAATTGCAACAAAATCGAAAAAAGTTCATGGAATAGACCATTCCATGAACCTTTTTATTTAAAAGAATTCCAGCCGCACAGCAAGTGCGCATGCCGCGCCCTACCGCCGAGACGCAGACAGATCTGCGCAAATGCGTACGGCGTCTAGCAGGCATAACGGGATCGGATCCAAAGTCCGATCCGCCGCCGTGCAACCGCTACGGCATCAACCGTTGAGACAATATTTTTGTCGGAACGTCTCTTCGTCCGAAGTCAAATACAGGATGCCTTCGATCAAGCCCGCGATCGCGGGAATACCCGTCCAAAAGAACAGCAAATAGACTAGACCCCATCCGATCTGTCCCAAATAGAATTTATGCACGCCCAATCCGCCCAATAAAATCGCGAAAATGCCTGCGGCAATTTTACTTTTCATAGTTACGTCCTCCTTTTGGTTGAGTATGTGCAAACGCAACGCGGCTATACATCGGTCTCGACGCATACCGGACGACGCTCGGGGACATACTATCGACGATAAGGAGGTGAACGATATGGCGCAAAAACGACGCGATACATCCCCCGCCGCGCGCAGACAGCGCGGCAAGGACGTCGCCAACCAAA
>CAJTKI010000121.1 GCA_910576875.1 uncultured Christensenella sp. | reverse complement strand
CATGGAATACCATATTCTATGAACTTTTTTCTTCCTTGTTTCAGCGCATTCCGATCTGGGAAAAATTATATTTCGATCTTTTTCGATAAAATTCGACAAAGACAAAAACAAACGCTACTTTGATCGTACTTCTCTATGCACGCGCTTGAAAACAGAACGTCCGTCATATAAATCGGGCAACCCGATCCGGGTTGCCCGATGCTTGTAGATACACTACATTATTTCGAATTTTTCTTCGCAGTCGTACGCGGCTTAGCAGGCGCTTTGGCAGGCTTGGGCGCGACTTCGTCCGTATCGCGTACCGGCGCAAGTTGCCAGATACGATCTGCATATTCCTTGACCGAACGGTCGGACGAGAAAAATCCCGAATTGGCGGTATTGAGCAACGACATGCGCGCCCAACGGTCTTTGTCCGAATACGCGAGATCCAACCGCGCATGCGCGTCGCAGTAGGAATCGAAGTCCGCAAGTACCTTATAATGGTCGGCGTTGCCGTTGTTGCCCATGATCAGGCTATTGGCGACTTCGCTGTAACTGACGCCCATGATGCCGCGATGCAGTCCGTCGATGACGTTGCGAATACGCGCATTGCTCTGATAATATTTGCTCGGCTCGTATCCGTCGCGGCAAAGCTGTTCGATCTCGCTCGCAAGCAATCCGAAGATAAAGATATTTTCGTCGCCGACGCGCTCATGAATCTCGATATTGGCGCCGTCCATCGTGCCGATCGTTACCGCGCCGTTGATCATAAACTTCATATTGCCCGTACCCGACGCTTCTTTGCCCGCGATCGAGATCTGCTCGGACACATCGGACGCCGGCATAATCATCTCGGCAAGCGTGACGCGGTAATTCTCGATATAAACGACCTTGATGCGTCCGCGCACGTCGGGATCATTGTTGATCAAATCGCCCAAAGAATGAATGAGCCGAATGATCTGTTTTGCCATATAATAGCTCGGCGCCGCCTTTGCACCGAAGATAAAGGTGCGGGGGTTCATCTGCAAGTTCGGATTCTCTTTGATCCGATAATACAGATCGAGAATGTGCAATGCGTTGAGCAATTGCCGCTTGTACTCGTGCAGACGCTTGACCTGTACGTCAAAGATCGAATCGGGATCGACGTCGATGCCGTTGGCTTGTTTGATATAATTGGCAAGCCGCACTTTGTTGTCGCGCTTGATGTCCATCCACTTGCCCAACACTTGGCGATTGCCCTGATAACGCTCCAACGATTTGAGTGCATCTGCGTCGTGCAGGAATTTATCGCCGATCAATTCGGTAATCAACGCAGCCAATTTGGGGTTGGCTTGACACAGCCATCTGCGGTACGTGATGCCGTTGGTGACGTTGGTAAACATCTTGGGACGCATGTGGTAATAGTCGCAGAAGACGTCTTGTTTGAGAATCTCGGAATGCAACGCGGACACGCCGTTGACGGTGTGCGACGCAGCGATGCACAGATTTGCCATCTTGACCTGATTGTGCGACAAGATCGCGTTGTACGCGACTTTGTTCCAATCGTTGGGATATGCCTGCCACAATTCGGTACAAAAACGCTTGTTGATCTCGCAAACGATCTGATAGATCCGCGGCAACAACTGTCCGAACAGCCCTTCCGGCCACTTTTCGAGCGCTTCCGCCATGACGGTGTGATTGGTATACGAGATCGTACCCTTGACGATCTTCCAAGCCTTATCCCAGCCGTATCCGTATACGTCGAGCAACATGCGCATCAACTCCGGAATGCACAGCGTCGGATGCGTGTCGTTGATATGGATCGCAACTTTGTCCGCCAGATTGTCCAGCGTGCCGTAGTTGTGCATATGCGTTTTAAGAATGGACTGAATCGACGCGGACACGAAGAAATACTGCTGTTTCAAGCGCAGCATTTTGCCTTCGGTATGGTGATCCGCGGGATACAGAACTTTGCAGATGCTTTCCGCGAGCG
>CAJTKI010000120.1:1743-2017 GCA_910576875.1 uncultured Christensenella sp. | reverse complement strand
GCCGGCAAACTTATATGCGCTTTGCGCAATCTGCGACAATACGGACAGGATATTGTAATCGTATTTGCGCGTATACGTCTGACCGGACACGGCAAATGTCTTGTCAAATCCCATCTTGGCAACGACCAACTCGTTCAAACGTTTGACCTTGTCGTGATCGCCGTCAAACAATTGCAAAAAACTCGCCTGCGTGCCGGTTGTACCTTTGACGCCGCGCAAACGCATATGCGATAAATTGAATTCGATTTGTTCCAAATCCAACAGCAATTCCTGC
>CAJTKI010000120.1:0-1733 GCA_910576875.1 uncultured Christensenella sp. | reverse complement strand
AATCCCAAAGTCGGCATATCCGCGTATTTTGCTGCGAAATGCGAAAGTTTATCCAGAACGTTGATCATCTTTTTACGAATCAAACGCATGGCATCGCGATATATGATCGCATCGGAGTTGTCTGTCACATAGCAGCTCGTCGCGCCCAAATGTATGATCGGCATCGCTTTCGGGCATTGCTGTCCATACGCATATACATATGCCATGACGTCGTGACGCACCTCCCGCTCGCGTTTGCGCGCAACGTCGAAATTAATATCCGTTTCGTATGCTTTGAGTTCGTCGATCTGTTCTTGCGTGATCGGCAATCCGAGCTCTTGCTCGCTCTCTGCAAGCGCGATCCAAAGTTTGCGCCATAAAATCATTCTGGTTTCTTCGGCAAAAATCTCCAACATCTGTTTGGAAGCATAACGCGTAGTCAACGGATCAACATAAGTCGCGGACATAAGTGAACTCCTTTTCAATAAGCTTGATCCTATTATAATATATTTTCGTATTTTTTCCAACTACTTCGCGCGGAAAAAGCAAAAAGCGGCAAGCGCCGCTTAAAATGCCTAGATAATTATATATTTGACATTAAAATAGAATTATTTGTCGCTAATTTAGAATAATAAATTCCAATTAGTAATGCATCCAGTCTGCAAACAATCCGTATCCTTTGGTCTGATCATTGATGAATACATGCGTGACTGCCCCGACCAGTTTGCCGCTTTGTACGATCGGGCTTCCACTCATCCCCTGTACGATTCCGCCGGTCGCAGCCAACAGCTCTTTATCCACGACGCGCAGCACCATGCTCTTATCATGCGCATCCGACTGCTGATTAACCTTGACGATCTGGATTTCATAGGGACGCGGCTTGTCGCCGTTGACAGTCGTATAGATATACGCCTTGCCCGGTTTGACTTCGAATCGATTCGCCAATTCGATGCTTTCCAATCCTTGCGGATCCGCGACGTACTCTCCGAAGATTCCGAACGTGTTATTCACCTGGATTCTGCCCAGATACGGCGACATTTGCGAAAAACTTCCCGACAACTCGCCTGCCTTGCCGCGCTCTCCCCGTACGGCGCCTTGGATTTGCGCCGGAAAAATGAATCCGTCCGATCCGACGAGGTTATCTCCGCCGCCATTCGGCTTGATCGGATGCCCCAACGCGGAAAACCGCATCGTTTCCGGATCGACAAACGTCATCGTACCGATTCCGGCAATCGAGTCTTGCAACATCAGCCCGAGTTTCTTTTTGCCGGACAATACGTCCGTCGCAGGCGTCACCTCGTAATCGATTTCCTGCCCGTCTCGCAGTATCGTCACCAAAAAGCGCTCCCGATCTTGTTCCAGAATCTCGTCGATTTGCTCCGGCGTACGAATTTCGATTCCGTCAATCTTTTTTAACACATCCCCCGGTCGCAAATCACAATCGCCCATCGGCATAACCGTACCGGATTTGGTAACGACGTTGACGGCGGATGCAATTAACAAGCCGTTGGTTCGGATCGTGATCCCCAGCGGATAACCGCCCAAATACACGCGATTGCTCTGCGTCGGCGTATACGCCGTTTTTTGCACGGACACCCCGAATATCCGATAATCGATCGTCGCAGCGTCCTCGTCCGTATAGGCAACTGTCGATCGGATCGGATACGGCGGATTTAAGTATTGCGAATCCGAAGTAGCCGTGACGTGCGATCCGAACTGATATAAGCCGTACTGCCCGACCGTAAAAGCACAAA
>CAJTKI010000119.1 GCA_910576875.1 uncultured Christensenella sp. | reverse complement strand
GACGACACAGGATTACATTCATTTTATTGCGGAACAACTGTCCGATCTGGACGACATTTCGATTCGTTCGATGATGGGCGAATATATCGTATATTATCGCGGAAAGATCGCGGCTTATGTCTGCGACAACCGATTTTTGGTCAAGCCGGTCGCGTCCGCGATTGCAATGTTGCCCGATGCCCCGTTCCAACCGCCGTACGAAGGCGCAAAAGATATGTTGCTCGTCGAGGATACCTAACTCCTTAGATTTATTGAATGCGGTTGCGCATCAAACCGCGCGCTATGCCGAGAATGCGCAATTGTTCGCCTTTGTTGACGATGATGTCTTGCATCGAATTGTTTTCCGGATGCAAAATGACGTAATCGGGATGCGTGTAAATGCGTTTGAGCGTCACTTCGTTCGATTCCAATTGGGCGACGACGATTTCGCCGTTGCGAGCGGTTTCGCTTTGTTCGATCAATACGAGATCGCCGTCGAAAATAACGATTTCAACCATGCTTTCGCCGCGTACTTTGAGCAAAAACATCCGATCGGAACAAGGGAAGAAGTCCGTCGGAATCATAAAGCCTTCGTCCACCGCGACGTCTGCATCTAACGGTTGACCGGCGGCAACGTTGCCGAGCATCGGGACTTTCGCGGTATTTGCCGGCGATTCCGTTTGCGCAACAGGCGTAGCGATCGGACTGCCTAACACTTCGATCGTACGGTTTTTGCCGTCGGCGGATTTGCGAATATAGCCTTGTTGCTGTAATTTTTCCAAATAATATTGCGCCGAAGCCGTTGATTTGAAGCCGACTTCTTCGCAAATTTCGCGTACGCTGGGCGGATAATTGTTCTGCGCGACAAACTGCTTGATAAAAAGCAGCGTACGTTTTAACTTTTCTGCAGATTTCGAATACGCCATCGCGAACTCCTTTTGTAAACACCGTAAATCATGTGTTTTTCGAATCATTTCTTCCTTATCACGATTCTAGCACATATGTTTGCATTTTGCAACTATTTTTATAACAATAATTTTTTGACTGCGGTCAACTGTCCGAACGATCGTCGCGCAAGCGTACGCGGCGCGCGGCTTCGCGTTTGGTTTCGTCGCTGATCGCGGCATAATGGCGTTTGGTCGTATTGATGTCTTTGTGTCCCAAAACTTCGGCAACGACGTAAATATCGCGCGTTTCCTGATACAAATGCGTGCCGTATGTACTGCGCAACTTGTGCGGCGTGATATTTTTGAGCGGCGTGATCAGATGCGCGTATTTTTTTACCAGATTCTGTACGGCGCGCACACAGATCCGTTGATTTTGCAAAGACAAAAACAGGGCAGGTTCATCGTCCGAGCGCGGATTTTGCGCGCGTTCGTCCAAATATTCCAACAATGCCGCCGCGACTTCGTCCGAAAAATACAAAATCGTTTCGTTACCGCCTTTGCGCGTAACCCGAAACGCATTGACGGAAAAATCCAAATCCGTTACGTTCAGACCGACAAGTTCGCTGATACGGATTCCAGTTCCGAGAAAAAGCGTCAAGATCGCGGTATCCCGAATTCGCGTGCGTTCGTGAAACGCGCGTTGGCGTCCGCTGAGACGCTCTCCGCAGTCGACTTCCTCCAACAATTCGCCGACTTCGTTCTGTTCCAGGCGCAAAATCGCTTTGTCGTGCAATTTCGGCGTCGCGACTTTTGCCGCCGGATCGGAGGGAATATGATCTTTATTATAATGATATTTGAAAAACGAACGCACGGACGCCAATTTGCGCGCCTTGGTTTTGACCGTATTGTTGTGCCATACGCCGTCCAATTCGTAATGCGACAAATAATCCAAAAACATTTCGACGTGCGTCGTCGTGACTTGCGCGAGCTGCGGATAATCGAATTGTTGCGGTTTCAGTTCGACAAACTCGACGATTTCCGTCAATAAAAAATGGAAGAAAATCCGCAAATCTTGCGCGTATCCCAATCGGGTCAAAGCAGACGTTCTGGTTTCGATACCGATAAAAAATTCATTGCAAAGATACTGCAGTTCGCGCCGAATCTCGCGCAATTT
>CAJTKI010000118.1:484-2127 GCA_910576875.1 uncultured Christensenella sp. | reverse complement strand
ATATAAATAAGCGATCATTCCGTTTGCAAATACGCAAATTCCCCGCTATCTTGTGCAACCGACGTCGGAATCGCAACCCGAAAGGAGAAAATTTATGAGGAAGAAAGTAGTCGCGCTCAGTTTGTTTTGCATCTTAATCGCGTTGAGCGTCGGCATTACGTGCAGCGGATGCGCGTTGCGGATCGGCGTTCCCGAAAACATTACGGACCGTTTCGACAATCTTGCCGCGGATGCGGAGTTTATGCGCCAAGACAACGAAGTCGAAGAATCCGCTTTGTTGCAATTGCAAGGCAAAAAGAAATTCAATACAATTGCGCTTTCCGAAAAGACGGATACGATTGCCGCGTTCGAACTCTATATCGACGGCGAAATGGTTTATGCAAACGACCGCATCGGCAATTTTCGCTATTGCGCGCTGTCCCGCACATTTGAAACGGATCAAGTCCGCATCCGCGTGACCAAACGCGATAACGAGAATTGGTCGCTTCACAAACCGCAGGTATATATGGTCGAACAGACGTGCGCCGACGATTTTGAAGTCATGTCGTACATCTACACGGCAAAAGCGTTGCAACTCGACGAAGAAGACAAAAAAATCATCTCCGCGACCACGCAATTCAATCTCTTCTCCAGCTTGTACCTGTCGGCGGACGGCGACGTATATTTCAAGCCGCACACGCTCGCGGACGGACGCGAATTCAGCGGCGAAGACGCATTCCGTCAAGCCATTGCAAACATACGGCAATTCCATCCCCAAGCAAGCATCGTCGCGACGATACTCGGATCGGAAGATCTCTTCGGAGACGGGCTCGATCAGGAAGCGCGGCACGACGCCGCAATGACCGACAGCGCCGATAAGCTCATCGCGAACGTTCTCAAAATCATCGATGATTATGGTTTGGACGGCATTGCGTTCGACTACGAATATCCGCACAATCTGATCACGAATTTGCATTACGGCGATTTTCTCAAAAAACTCAAACTGGCGATGCCGCAAGGCAAACAGCTGAACTGCGCGTTCAGTCTTTGGAATCTGACCGTCTTCGGCACTTTCCCGCACTCGAAACTCCAATACGTCGACCGCATCGAACTGATGACGTACGACGGCTTTGACGAATACGGCGATCATTCGTCTTTCTATACAATGTGCGCGGAAGCGCTTGCGCAGTTGCAGTCCAAAGGCATCGATCTGGCAAAAGTTCATCTGGGACTGCCGTTCTATTCCCGACCGATCGATTCCGGCGCATTCTGGGGCAACTACTCCGACGTATGCGACCAACTCGGCATATACGGCAACAGCTTGATGCAGACGATCCGGATCGACGGTCAAGAATACGAACAACTCTGCTACTACAACTCGCGCCAATTGATCTTCGACAAAACCAGTTACGCCATCGACGCGGGCGCAGGCGGCGTAATGATCTGGCATTACGGATGCGATACCAAGGACGATTCTCTGTCGCTGTACGGCGCGATTGCGCAGGCGATCGCCGACCGCTCCGCCGCTTGATCGGATCGATCCGACCGAACAAAAGGTCTCCGTATTCGGAGACCTTTTTATAATTGCGTCGACATTGCCCAACTTCCCGATCTATCGCGACATTACCGGATCGGCGCGCGATCGATCGACAATCCATTAGGTC
>CAJTKI010000118.1:0-474 GCA_910576875.1 uncultured Christensenella sp. | reverse complement strand
AGGTCGATTCTTCCAAGGATTTTAACCCCTCGACGACGCGCAAATAGTCTTCGTATATCTGCTTGGGCACGCAATCGGGATTCGGCAAAAATATCTCGTAATAATCCGGATGGCAATGCGCGTCGCACAACTGCCAATAATCCGCCTCCGTTTTGATCTCAAACGGTTTGTTGCGGAGAAATTCGTTGTTCTCCAACAAAACGACGTACGTATCGTCGTCGCATTCGTCCATGTCTAAAACGAAGATTCCGTATGCGACGGCAGTCGGATCGTATAAGAAATCTTTATAATATGCGACCAAATCGTACTTTTTGAGATAATGCGGAAATTTGGTTTCCGCACGTTGGATGCAGCGTCGGCATTCGTCGCAGCCGTCCGCTCCCCTTTTGCATGCCGTTTCGATCCGGAATCCGTACATCTCCAACGACAAAATCTCATAGCGACAATTCAACACGCATTGCCCGACCGCTCCGA
>CAJTKI010000117.1 GCA_910576875.1 uncultured Christensenella sp. | reverse complement strand
CCAACGATCGACAAAGCGTAAAAGCTTTGTCGATTTTTATTGCAATCGGTTGTCGGACGGGATGCCGATTGGAATTGTGCTTGCATGGCGGCAAAAAAGCGCGACGGTTTTCCAATGTCTAAACGCAAACGACGACGGATCCATTTATTGCTTGTATTTATCATTTTGCTTTTCGATAAAAAATACGGATCGTCGGGACGCTGCGACGGTCGTATCGGTATAATTTTACCAAATCCGGATTCTGGAGGTAAAAGGATATGAAGTACGACGAGTGGCTGGACGAATGGTTGGAACTGTACGTCAAACCGGTCAAGAAGCGCAGCACGTATCTGCGATACGAGAGCGCGCTGCGATTGCATGGCCGTCCCTGTTTGGGACAACGCGAACTCACGCGATTGGACGGGCGGGTCTTGCAAAAGAGCGTGATCCGCATGTTGGAATGCGGACATCTCTATTCGGGCGGCGGACTGGCGGAAGGTACGATTTTGCAGATCGTGCGCATCGTGCGGGAGTCGCTCGCGCAGGCGGAACGCGTCGGTTTGCTTTGCCGCGGATGCGGCGACGAGATTTGCCGACCGCGGTGCGCGGACGCGATCCCTAAGGTCAAATGCTTTACGGTGCGGGAACAAAAGACGATCGAACGCTTGGTGCTGCAACAAGACGACAGGCGGTTGTACGGTGTGATTTTGACGCTGTATCTCGGGTTGCGGATCGGAGAACTGCTCGCGCTGACTTGGGCGGACGTGGATTTTCGACGCGGACTGTTGACCGTCAACAAGACGTGCCACGACAGTTGGGGCGGAGGATACCGCAAGCTGATCGAAACGCCCAAGACGCAGAGTTCGTATCGGACGATTCCGATTCCCAGACAGATTTTACCGTATTTGCGCGCGTTGCGTAAGGATTGCGACAGTTTGTACGTCATTCACAATGCCGCCGGCAAAGAAATCTCGGTGCGGTCGTACCAACGTTCGTTCGAGCGGCTGTTGGAGCGTGCGCGCATTCGGCATTTGGGATTTCACGCGCTTCGGCATACGTTTGCGACGCGCGCGATCGAAAACAACGTCGACGTCAAGACGCTGTCCGAAGTGATGGGGCACCGCAGTCCTGCGGTCACGCTGGCGATCTACGCGCATTCGCTCGCGCCGCACAAGCGCGTGATGATGAATCGTCTGGGCAAACTGCTGTCCGATTCCGGCATACGGGAAGAAGAATAGACGCCGAGTATCGCAAGATGCATGATCGAGGATCGTATTGCGCCGTGTCGGTCGATCTTTGCGACCGTGCGCGTTGTATGACGTCGGAGCGTTTGCGCCGATCCTGCACGCGTTTCGATCGTCGGCGCACAGAAGAATCGAATAGACTGCATACATGCGGATCGGTCGGATTCGATACGGGATTGCGGAAAATAGAACGAAACTATTCTATTTAGCCGCATCGTCCGACGGCGCGCAAAGCGGTATCGCGCCCATGCGTCCGGACTTCGTTTGAAACGATTGAATGAAAATTTGCGCACGCGACTCAAACAAAATGCGGCGAGCGGGAATCCCGTCGCCGTTTTGTTTCTGCCGAATTGATGAAACTATAAATTTACCGTACGCGTGTTGATAAAAGCGTGTTTCGGACGCGTCCCGCGGTACATGTTTATCATTGAATATGTACCGTTTAAAACAAATCTAATACTTATTAGACTTAATTGTCAACAGTTTTTTCAAGTTTTTGTCGGAAATCAATCTATTTATATGCTTTTTTTGCGTGCAATTTTCCGTTTCGGTACATAGTTAATGATAACTATGTACCGGACAAACCGCAATATTCTACGTATATTCGATTGCTTAGGAGAGCAAGAGACAGGACGTATATGCGCAAATATACAGAAAGTTTCGAGGCTTTTCTGTCGGCGACGATCGTGCGGATACGTTGTCGAATAAAAGCATGCCGGATGAAGAGAGGTGATAGTATGAAAAATTCCATGTATAAAAAAGCAAACGGCATTTTGCTGAGCGTTCTTTTGTGCATTACAGTGTTTTTGTGTTTGCCGATATATGAAAGAACCTATGCATTGACCAACGAAGGCTATAATCTGGCATATAAAATCGGGGAAAAAGGCAACGGCAGTCAGCTGGATGAAATTTACAATGACAAATATAAGGCGTTTTCCG
>CAJTKI010000116.1 GCA_910576875.1 uncultured Christensenella sp. | reverse complement strand
CACAAAAAATCGCCGCTATGACAATAGCGACCAACAAACCGATACAACATTGATACCGCAGTTTGGATTTCATCTTCTACACCTCTCTTGCAGTAGTGTAAGAAAGATGCGCGAGATTATACGAAGTCGATTAAAATTCCGAAATGAAAATTTTCACGCCTGACGCAACGCGGATTTTTGTGCATCCGCGTAGGTTTTCATCTCCTGCGCATGCAACATTCCGTATGCGTCGCCTTGTACGCCGCCGATCAAACGAGCGATTTCCGCATAAATTTCTTCCGACGTCGTCAAATTACGCAAATGCGTCTGCGTTTGCCCGTCGGATACGGATTTTTCGATCAGATAGTTCCGATCCGCCATCGATGCCAGTTGCGGCAGATGCGTGACGGCAAGCACTTGTTTTCCGCTTGCGATTTTCGCCAGTTTTTCGGCGACGACTTGCGCGATTTTACCGCTGATTCCGGTATCGATTTCGTCGAATACCATGGTATCGATATGGTCCATATCCGCAATGATCGACTTGACTGCCAACAAAAACCGCGACAACTCGCCGCCCGAAATGATTTTGCTTAAATCCATCGGCGGCTGTCCGGCATTGGCGCTGAACAAAAAGATCGGACGGTCGAATCCGTTTTCGCCGATCAACCCAACTGCGTCCGATGCTTGCGGAATCGGATCGAAACGCACGACGAAATCGCTGTTTTTCATGCCGAGTTCCTGCAATTCTTTTACGATCGCCGCGGACAGACGCGTCGCCGCCTCTCGACGGGATTGCGAAAGCATGACCGAATTGTCGTACAGGCGGTTCCATACATCGGATTTTTGCGCTTCCAGTTTTGTCAACGCAGCTTCTCCGTCGCTCAAAAAATCATATTCCGCGCGCATGCGATCGGCATATTCCGAAATTTCGGATATCGAATCCCCGTATTTGCGTTTCAATGTACGGATGGTTTGCAAACGTTCCTCGCACATCTCCGCCCGACGCGGATCAAAATCAAACGATTGCGCCTTATCCGACAGCGTGTCGCACAAATCCCGCAATTCGATTTTCAATGCATCCAAACGCTCCGACAGCGATTGAACGTCCGGATCGTATTCATCGATTTTTCGAAGCAACCCTTGCGCAGCCGCGATGCGTACCACGGCATTGTCGTCGTCTTCTCCCGCCAATATGCGGTATGCGTCCGCGTACGCGCCGATCAACGTCTCCGCATTGCGGAAGATCTTGCGTTCCGCCAACAACGCTTCTTCTTCGCCGTCTTTCAATTCCGCTCGATCGATTTCTTCCAATTGGTATCGCAACGTATCCAGTTTGCGATTGACGTCTCCGAGCGAACCGTAACGGCGAATGCGCTCGACAATATCCGAGTATTGTTCATACAGTGATTTTTGCGTTTGCAACAACGCCGCCAAATGCTCTTTGGCATAATTATCAAGCACTTTCAGATGATTATCGCTATCCAACAGCGCCGTACTCTCGTGCTGTCCGTAAATATCTGCCAGCGCAATGCTGCACGCGCGCAGCATCGAAAGCGTCACTTTAACGCCGTTGATATAGCAAGCGTTTTTTCCGTCCGCAGACATCGTGCGTTTCAATAAAATTTGACCGTCAAACGGAATATCGTACGCTTCCAACGTACGCGCGACCGACGGCAAATCCGAACATTCGAAAAACGCGCTAACCGACGCGCCGGCTTGCCCGTGACGGATCAGCGTTTTATCCGCGCGTTTTCCCAAAACAAATTCCAAGCTGTCGATCAAAATAGATTTACCGGCGCCGGTTTCTCCGCTCAGGACGTTCAAACCGCGCCCGAACGTAACGTCCAGCGATGTAATCAACGCGATATTCCGAATACTCAACTGTTCCAACATAGACAAACGGTTTGATTAGAAATATTTTTTCAGATGCTCGACGACATCCGCAGCGTCGGATTCGTTGCGCGCAATGACCAACAGACAATCGTCGCCTGCAATGCTGCCGCGCACTTGCGCCAGCATCAGACTGTCCAAAAATACGCCGACGCTGTTCGCCGCGCCCGATACAGTGCGCACCACGACAAGATTGAGCGCCGCTTCGATCGATACCACGCAGTCGCGCACGATATTGGTAAACTTGTTTTGCGTGACGATATGATCCTGTACCGGCAATTTGTAGCAATATTTATGCTGTTTGCCCGGTCCCTTGATCAATTGCAAATCTTTGATGTCGCGCGACGCAGTCGCCTGCGTCACTTCGCAACCGGCG
>CAJTKI010000115.1:1755-2360 GCA_910576875.1 uncultured Christensenella sp. | reverse complement strand
TTCACCGCTCGCGCGCCGATTCGTCGATTTTGTCCACGGCTCGATCCAACAAATATTTCAAATACGAAACATCCCGTTTGCCGTCTCTGCTGCTGTCGAATGCGCATTGATCCGCGTACAACCACTCTTCTTCCTTGCATTTTGCCCAGTCGAATGCAAATCCCGCATGCTCCGCCCACGCGGTAAAAAACACGCGTTTGGAACGCCCGTTTCCTTCTCGGAACGGATGAATGATATTGATATCCGTCAACCGTTGCGCCGCGTGCGCGATAAATTGCTCTTTCTCCAAGCGTTTTCGACAATCGATCGCATGGAGTTTCTCAAAAAACGCATCGAGCGCGCTCGGGATCCGATGCGGCGCCACAAAGCGCGTAACCGAATCGATCTGCATCGGCATATCGCGCAGCTGACCGGCAAAATAATAGAGATCTCGGAACATGCGCTCGTGGATCGCCAGCATATGCGCCCGATCGAATTTCCCTTGCGACGGATTCCGCGCCATTTCAAAATAAGATTTGTAAGACAATATCCGATCCGCCGCCTGCACCTTTGCATACGTGTCCGCGCCGTCGATCCGATTCATCAACTGCAATCCGTGAAAATAC
>CAJTKI010000115.1:0-1745 GCA_910576875.1 uncultured Christensenella sp. | reverse complement strand
GTTTGTACAACTCCAAACTCTGTACGTCCCGCGCGCATTGCGCTTCGCTTTTCCGCCGCATCGTCCGATCGGATGCCGCTATCAACGCGGGTCCGAATGCGTCCGCCGACAACTCTCCCGCAAGAAATTTTCTTGCGATCGCATCTTCCCGTTCCGACAACGGCGCCATGCGCTCGATGCCCCAGATCGTGTTCGCGTTTGCAACGATCCGATCGATTTCCGCTTTGTTTCGTTTTTGTTCCATGCCAATCTCCTTTTTGTTTCCAAATCGGTTTCGAGTCGGATCTTCCGATCCCGTTTCGCGCTTTCGACCGTCTCCGAGGCATGCGCAACCGCAGCTTGTACAAACGTATAAGCGATGCCGTACTTTCTTCTCGTTGTATGTCGAAAATCCCGATCGGTCGTTCCGATCCCGAAAGAACCCGTCTGCTTCCACCCGCGACGAAGTTCTTGGACGATGCCCTCTGCATCTTGCAAAATTACCGCACGCACGCTTTGATTTCCGTCCCTTTCACGCGCGCAAAACCGCAGGCATCCGATATCCCTTGATTCGTAGGCATTGCAAGCAAAAAAATTGAAAAATCTAAGCGTTGATCTATGATTATTATACAACTTTAAGCGATATTTGTCAAGCGTTTCGACATCCTATCCGTCCATCCGTCGAGACAAATCCGCTGCCCGTCTAATCTTTTAATCCGAGCAATTCGTCCGCGCTGACTTCCAACGCCTTGCAGATCTCAACCAACACGTCCAACGTCGGTTCGCGCTTGCCCGTACAATAATTGTTGACGACGCTTTGCGACATGCCGATCTTCCGCGCCAGTTCGATCTGCGATATGCCGCTGTACTTCAACGTCTCATTCAATCTTTCCCGAAAACGATTCATAGCATTATCGTACGGCTATCAGCATTGTATGTGTTGACAAACGGCTAATAGCCATATATAATATATCTATGTGCAGTTATCTACCAAAAATCGATTCGCGGTATTCGATTCAACAAAAAATTATAATCTACCGGAAAAAGTATGATTTACGGAAAAAGAGTTTTGTAAACTAAGTAAGATCAGCCTTCATACCCTACACTGTATTGCAGAAGGAAAAAACTACCCGTCACTTGCTCTTTACAGAATTTCTAAAACGCTGAATATTCCAATTTGGGCATTATTTGTATAGTACATGGATCGACGATTCCTGAATTTCAAAAACGGACGACAATCCGTATGCCGTCCGTTTGTATTCCTTAGCGCGCTTGTTATTCTGCGATTCTTACGACAAACGCATTCCCGTCTATCGTCAACTCGACCGCGCCGTTGCCGTTGCTTGTCGTCACGCGCACGGTCGTTTCGTCGTCCGACACAACGGCTTGCGGACAATTTCGATAGAATTCTATCAACGCCGCCGCATCCGCGATTGCCGTTTTGCCGTTGTCCGTCACGATATAACGCGCCATCGGCAAACAAATGTATTCCACGACATTGCCGTCCCGTCCGACCACATTGTGCGCGGGACGCAACACATAGCGCCGATCGGCTAAGCGGTAAATCAAAAATCCCCGTCCGTCCCGCTCGAACGCAAACGCCTGCTCTCCGCTGTCCGCCAAACGGACTTCCCGCGCGTCTTGATCCGAGACGAGATAGGATTCGAACGCCGCTTCGTCCCGCACCGAAAATTCCCGTGCAAACCCGTCGTATACGACATCCTGCGCCGCATACGAGATGCAAAATCGACTATCGCCCGTTTGCG
>CAJTKI010000114.1 GCA_910576875.1 uncultured Christensenella sp. | reverse complement strand
GTTGCCGAATAGCAATTACGTCTGGGCGACGGCGGACGGCGCGACGGACTCGCAAGAATACGCGTTGGAATGGAGCATCTCCAAGGTAAAGTTAACCGAAATTTGGGGAACGGACAGCAACGGCAAACCGACGTTGTCGGTATCGAGCAAGTATGCGGATTACGTGCAGATCGTCTACGAGTATTACGACGCAAACGGCAATCTCGTCGCGGAAGCCGATCTGGTCGCGGGACAGTCGTATAAAGTCGTTGCGAAGTTGAGCGCGTCGAGCGCGGCGAATTTCGAGCTGGCGGACGTCAACGGCGACGTATCGGATACGCCGAGCGAGAGCGCGCCCAAACAGTTTGTATACGGCAACGATCCGAATAACCCGAGCGGATCGGGCAATAATGACGGCAATGCGACGGTCGGTATTTCGCCCGAGACGGAACGCCTGTTTGTAAAATGGATGATCGCCGTCGGCGCGATGCTGGGGACGATGACGCTGCTGCTGTTGATAATCGTGATACAGGTGGAGCGAATCCGACACAGTCGAGACAAACGTCGATAAGCATGCGACGCCGCGCATCCGCTTTAAGCGGTCTTGCATCGTAAAAAGCTAGTCAAACAATCGTAGTCGGCGGAAATCGTTTCGGAAATTAATCGTATAGATCCCGAGAAAAAAGTTCATGGAATACACCATTCTATGAACTTTTCGAAGGCATCGAAACCCGTGCTGTGGATGCCGTTCGGATCGGTACAAACGGCAATGTATGCATAACAATCGGAAGATCGCGAATAAAATAAAAGCGCCGACCTATGCAAAGAGTTGTTGTCGAAAGACGGTATTCGGCGCATGGCGGCGTAGCGAATCGCGATGTCGTCGCAAGTATCGGCGATGCGACTGCTTAGGGAAATCGAGCGCGTCCGCGCGACGCGCAAGTCGATAAAAATATTGTTGGAGGTAATGTATGAAAAATAAAATTGCTGCCGGGTTATTCGGCATTTTGTTGGGCGGAATCGGTATCCACAAGTTTTATCTCGGAAAAATCGGCTGGGGTATCGTGTACTTGCTGTTCTGTTGGACGGGAATTCCGTCGATCGCGGGATTGATCGAGGGTATCTTGTATCTGACGGCGAGCGACGAAACGTTCCAAGAAAAATATTGCCAATAAATAGAGTTGTCGCGGACTTATCGATATGTTATAATATCTTATAAGATCCGTCGACGATGCACGCGCATGGAACATAACGGCAGTCGCGTCACGGGTGTGGGGCGGATGCCGTTGTTCGTTTGTATACGGATTGGAATATGCGCATCCAATCCGCAAGGCAGAGATCGGGAGCGCGGACGTATAGAATGCATACGGCGCGCGCAGGATTGAAATGCAGGCGCGGACGCAACCCCTAAGGCGTCGTCCGCATATCGCGCGGGAGCTTGTCCGAACGGGTTGTTCGAAATAGCGCGGATATACAGGTGTCGGCATACGCGATGCGACGACGCTGTCCGGAATATAAATGTTTATAAACAACCGACGGCAACGTCGGGCGGCGATGTCGCAACGACAATCCAATGCGCCGCGAGGAGTATCGTATCATGTTGGAAATACGCAATTTGCATAAGACCTATCGTCCGAAGAAGGGCGTGCCGGTCAAGGCGCTCGACGGCGTGTCGTTGTCGTTCGCGGATCGGGGACTGGTCTTTATTCTCGGCAAATCGGGCAGCGGCAAATCGACGTTGTTGAACGTGATCGGCGGACTGGACACGGCGGACAGCGGCGAATTCGAGATCAAAGGCAAGTCGTCCAAAATCTTTACGGGCGCGGACTTCGACTCGTATCGCAATACGTTTATCGGGTTTATCTTTCAGGAATACAATATCCTGAACGAATTCACCGTCGGGCAGAACATTGCTTTGGCGATGAAATTGCAGGGCAAAAAGGTCACCGACGAATCGCTGAATCATATTTTGGAAGAAGTCGATCTGACGGGGTATGCCGATCGCAAGCCGAACGAATTGTCGGGCGGTCAAAAACAGCGCGTCGCGATCGCGCGCGCTCTGATCAAAGAGCCGGAAATCATCATGGCGGATGAGCCGACCGGCGCGCTCGATTCCAATACGGGAAGACAGGTGTTCGATACGCTCAAACGCTTATCGCGGGACAAACTCGTCATCGTCGTATCGCACGATCGCGAGTTTGCTGAATATTACGGAGACCGCGTGATCGAGTTGGCGGACGGTAAAATCATTTCGGACATTACGAAAGAACTTGCCGATTCACAAAAGGAAAGCGAAGGCGTCAGTGTCGTCGACAACAAAATCCTGCATATCCGCAAAGGGTACAAATTGACCGCGGAAGATATGCAAAAAATTCAGGCGTATTTGGATTCGGCGCAGGCGGATACGATCATTTCGATGGACGAGCGGTCCAACGCGAGTTTTTG
>CAJTKI010000113.1 GCA_910576875.1 uncultured Christensenella sp. | reverse complement strand
AACGATTTTGTGATCTTTTCTGCGGCGGACTATTTCGATAGGATTGTTTCGGATAAGACTCCGAATGCGTTTTGGGGATATTATTTCAATGCGCGAGACGTCGCGGATCCGTACGCGTTTTTCAAGGATATCTTCCGCGAAGGCAGAAGACAGGGAATCCTGTCCTCCGATATGTTGGAAGTATACACGGAGAACGTTTATTCCGTCAGAAACATTTACAATGTCTTCGTGAGCTTTCGTTATTATGCGTTTTTGCCGATCGTGATCCTGACCTATCTGGGGATGGCGGCGATGGGGGTTGTCTCGTTTGGGTATCTGATATCGGCGAAAGAAAAATCGTATAACGTGTTGCGCGCGCTCGGATTCGGAAAGCGAAACATTACGCGGTTGCTGGCGGTTCAGGTCTTTGCGGTCATTTTGATCGAGTGCGCGTTGGGGATCGCCTTGGGCGCGTTGTGCTGCGATCTTCTAGGCAAGGCGATCGTCTCGTTCGACACGTCGGCGCCGCTTGCGATCGCGACCGAATGTGTCATGCCGATGGGATATCTCGCGCCGATTTTGATGACGGGCGCGATGTTGTTGCTCGGCGGCGCGATCGTCCTGAATAAGACGCGCGTGCTGTACCGTAGAACGGTTATGGAGAATAAGACCGCTTAGACGCTCGGCGTCCGTCATACAAAAAAGCCGCCTGCACGGGCGCTTTTGTATATACCTGTAAGTCAACGTTATGCTTTGACCGCCGTAAAGCAGTCTTGCATGCTTTGATCGTTCGGACGGCAGGATCCGATTGTGCTGGGTGTGCGTAAAGGGAGACGAATATGGTTGCGAACACGTTGGACCGGACTCCGCAAGCGCTGTTCGGCATATCCGTTTGCTAGGACGTGTCTTGCGACAACGGCAATCGGACTGTCTGTAAAATCGGCATTTACATCTTGAAAGAGCATCCACGATATGTTATAATAAAAACGGTCTTAACAGACGACACATAGGAATAGTGGGACATGATTGGTTCTCCTTAACAAAGTTTTCAGACAAAGGAGGAAGTAACAATGAGCAATGTAAAAATCTTTTACAAAATTCAGACGATATTTTTTCTTGCGATTTTCGTAAGTTTGATCGTTTGTTTCACGACGGGGAGCGTATTTGCCGATACGGAATTGCCGGTGCTCGATCTCGAACATTGCGACAAGCGAATCGAGGAAAGAGATTTGGCAGGTTATGCAGGAGTGATTACAAATTTGGATTGCGTTAAGCGGAACAAAGATGTATTTGCGCGCTACATCGATTCTGCTGCCGGCAATGTGCTGTTGCCAAACAGAGACAACGCCGATAACGTGCTTGCCTATCAGTTGGTAGGTTTTTGCGAGACAGGGATTGCGGTGTATCCGATCTATGCGTATAACCAAGTCGATAAGGCATGTGTGGATTATCGACAATTGGTTACGGACGAGACGGTTCGGATGTCCGATCGAGACAAAGACACAATCTTGGCAGCCACGGCGACGGACGACCGATATCATGATTACATGTCCGTAGACATATCTTTCTGCGTGTTTTCGAGAAAACCGATCAACAATTATGTCAATATCGGCGCGGTAAGAATTAAAATGACGGTCGACTATTTTCCGTCGGACAACCCGAACTATAACGAGTACGTCGGCAGATATGAGGTGTATGTATCTCCGAGTGCAAAAACCACGCTCCGTTCATTTCTTATGACGCCGGTGGTATGCGATGAGATTCGCGTGGATACTGACAATGCGTGTACGAACCACAATGCGCCGATTACGACCAGCAGTTTTACATACAGCACCGGCATCACGGCGCAGACGGGGATGCAGATCGGGCTGACGGACGCAAGTATCAGTGTCGGACAAACTAGGAACATCTCGATGGCATTCGGCTATTCCATATCCGTGCCGCAAGGCGCGTCTAGTGTCGTGCAATCGGCGGTGCTCAAAAGAATCGATAACTTTTACGGATTTCCGATCCAAGTTACGCGTTCTGGGCGGAGCAACAGCATGTGGAGCAGCGATTTGAAAAACGATCGCGGCATCACATATTCCGGACTGTACTATGCAACGCATCGCATCCGCAGAGATGTCGGCGCCGGATGTTTGGGATTGCATTTCAGCAACCTGTCGCTGTGGGGACAATCCGGGGAACCGTCATATGACGAGGAAAATACGGAGATCGTTTCGCTGATCGCGAAATGGAACAATAACTTCGACAACAAAACATTTGTTGTTGTAGCTGGCAGTCCGGACGGAGATCAATATTTCGAGAATTACGAAGCGCATTCCAGTTTGCCGAAGGAAGGTACCGAAGCCGGAATTTTGATTTTTTCGGAGGAATAAGATTTGTTAAAGATCGTGCGGTTGGGGAAAGAATTCGGGGACAAAGTCGCGCTCAATAACGTAGACTTGACATTCCCCGACCGCGGGCTCGTCGTCATTAAAGGAGAAAGCGGGAGCGGCAAGAGCACATTGCTGAATCTGCTCTCGGCGTTGGATCGTCCGACGCGCGGCACGGT
>CAJTKI010000112.1 GCA_910576875.1 uncultured Christensenella sp. | reverse complement strand
TGATGCTGAACACGATCGCAATCGCAATCATACTGATCAGCATCGGCAGTATCTGCGTAAACAATCCGCCCAGCGAACCGAAGACGATCGCGGTAAATTTGGCATAACCGCCTTCGTACGTTCCCGCAAGCACGCTGCGCAGCGTATCCGCCAACGTCGCGTCGAATAAAATCCGATACTGTCCGTCCAGATCCGCCATCCAGCTTTCCAGTCCGGACAAATCCAAATCCGACAAATTCTCTTCGACGTACTTTTCCAGCGTCTCGACCGTTTCCGGATCGACTTCGCTTTCTCCGACGCACAACGCTTGTCCGACGGCAGCGGCGATCAACAGCGCGATCAACGCGATGCATACCGCGCATAGGCACGCGGTGCGGCGTTTTCGTTTGCGCGTCTGCATCTGCGCGAATACCAACGGATTGTGCATCATATCAACACCAGTACGATTTCGACAAGCGATTTGACGATCGGCAAAGCCATCAAAAAGATTGCGATCTTCCCGCCGAATGCGATTTTCTTCCCGATAGACGCGCAATCCATATCGGCGCACATGCTTGCGCTGTATTCGGTCAGATATCCGACGCCGACGATTTTCAACAGCGTCGCAAACAATCCGTCGTCCACGCCCGTACGATCCACGATTTCGCGAAAGGAAACCAGCACGTTCCCCAACGATTGCAACGTAACGATCAGGATCACGACGCCGGTCGCAAGCGTCGCCAGCACTGCGTACTGCGATTGCGAATGTTTGAGCACGAGCGCGCAAACCGCGCCGACGATTCCGACTCCGATGATTTTAAAAATGTCCATACGCGCGCCTAATACAGATTGAGCAGCGATCTCAACGTATCGAAGAGTCCGCCGACCATGTCGAGTATCATGACCAATACGAGAATGATACCGCCGAGCGTTACAAACGTTGCGATTTCGTCCTTATCGCTCTTTTTGAGAATCATATTCAATACGAACGTCAACAGTCCGATTCCGGCTATTTTGAACAACAATTCCACGCCCATGCCGTCACTCCTTTACGCGATCAGGATCATCACCGCCAACCCGAGCAAGAAGCCGAGTTTCAGCGCAAGACCGCCCAATTTCTTTTCTTCCGCCGCGCACGCCTGCGCATAACGGGCGATTTGCTCGCCGTCTCGTTCCAATCGGCTGAGCTGGCTGTGCTCGTCCAATCTGCCCAGATCGTTCAAAAACGCCTGCAACGCCGCCCCCTGCGTTTTGCGTACGTTTGCGGACTTGCACAACACCGCGACGCGTTCCGCGCGCACGCTGTCGCGCTCCAAGATTTCCGCAAACCGCGCCAACAATTCCCGAAATTCGCCCTTCGGCGTCTTTTGCAAATATTCTCGTACAATTTGCGCAAGCGGCAAATGCAGATACGAAATATCCTGTTTGAGCAGAACGCAAAACTCGCTCCAATCCGCCGCGAATTTTGCGCGAGCGCGGTATTGTCCTTGCAAGATCGCGCCGACGATCGTACCGCACGTGCATACAACGGCACCGACGATCAGCGTCCACATGCGTGCAACTCCGTCACCGCGGCAATATACCCCACGCCCTTCAAAACGATCGCATATCGCATGAATTCCGTCATCCGTCGATATACCGGATCGCACGCGAGCGCCTGCAAATCGTTTGCATGAACGGTCGCGATCAACTTAACGCCGCACCGCACGCAATCCGCAAGCGCGTCGACTTCCGCGCCGCCGAACACCTCGTCCGTCGCGACGACGTCCGGACGCATCGTACGGATCAACGTCCGATACGCGATCAGTTTGGGCACGCCGACGCAGACGTCGCTGCACTTTCCCAGATCGAACGCGCACGCGCCGTCCACGCTGCCGCTCAATTCGCCGCGCTCGTCCAACACCAGCGTCTGATATCCGTCGTCCGAAATGCGTCGAATACAATCGCGCAACAGCGTCGTTTTGCCCAGTCCCGGACGCGATACGATGACCGTGTTATCGAAATGCTCGATCAGTCGGTCGAGCGCGCCGTTGCGATAGGTCGCCGCGCGCGGAATGCGGATACAAATATATGCGATCGATTTGACCGTCGTCAACGCGCCGTTTTTGACGACGCCTTGTCCCGCGATTCCGACCCGAATGCCGCCTTCGTACGGCAGATACCCTTCGACCAACCAATCGTTGCACGCGTACAAAGAGTTGCGCGTCGCCATTGCGACGACGTGATCCAATTCCTGCGTCGTCACCGCATGACATTCTCGCTCGTCTACAAATCGGTACACGCCGTTGAGCGCATAGCACACGGGTCTGCCGATCCGCAAGCGGATTTCGCTGATCAGATCGAGCGGCGCGTTCGCTAGCAGACAATTATAGATGGATTGCGGCAAAAGTTGTTCGAGCATCGTATCACCTGTACAAGCTATGATCGCCCGCATACGGATATACCGCCCGCAAAAAAAGCGCGTGCATACGCGTCGATTCGACAAAAACGCCGCCGTCGCGCCGTCCGATTCATTCCAAACTCGGCATTTGTAAAACAAAAAAAAGAAACACCCGCAGGTGTTTCT
>CAJTKI010000111.1 GCA_910576875.1 uncultured Christensenella sp. | reverse complement strand
GCATATGCACAAAGCAACTCGCGTCGCTCTGCACGCGGAATTTACCGCGCAAAAAGCACGGCGCTTCGCCCGCCGCTCCGTCGTATCGCAACGGCGACAGATCGTCCATCGGCAACGTATAAATGTCCCAACCGAACAACTTCATATTGCCGAAATGCACGTCCCCGATGCCTTTGCGATCATAGATGTCTCTGCCGTAATTGACGCGCCCCATGCAGTCGACCAAGATGTCGATGTCGACGCCTTTTTCAAAATCGCCGGTCAATAAGAAGCCTTGCCCCGCCTGTTTGCCGCCGGCGATGCGCGCGATCAAACCGGGCTTGCCGTCCCGCGTGAGACGCGTGCGGAATTTGCCGTCGATATAGACGTACGCGACGTCGTGAATCTGCGAGAACGTCAAAATCTGCGCCGCGTATTTGCCTTGCAAACGCGTGTGATAGACGAGATATCCGAAATTCTGTCCCAAATCTTCCATCGAAACGGGCGCGCCGCTGCGATGCTTTTGGGCAATGCGCGGGACGTTGTCGCGCAACGAAGCGCGATCGCGCAATTCGACGCGACCGACCGTCTGCAACCGCGCGCGCGGCGGAAGCGGCAGATCCGACTCCTGCAATCCGCGATGCGCGAGCATCTTGGCGCGCAGCTCGTAATACAGCGGCGTATAGTCGCCCCATTCGGTCAACGGCGCGTTGTAATCGTAACTCGTCGTCGTGGGCTGATACTTGCCGCCGTGGTTGGCGCCCGCCCAAAAGCCGAAATTCGTCCCGCCTTGGAACATATACAAATTAAAACTGCTGTCGTGCGCGAGAAAATCTCCGATCTCTTTGACGACCTGCCGCGCGGGACGCACGTGGTGCTTCTCTCCCCAATGGTCGAACCAGCCGTCCCAAAACTCCATGCACATCCGCGGCGCATTGTCCTGAACGCCTTGCAGACAGCCGAACGCGCCCGCAGCATTAGATCCGAACGTCAATGTCTTGTACACGCCGTCCAGTCCGCCGCCCGATACCATATTGCACCAATTGCCGTCCGCGGTAAACATCAATACTTCGCAACCGCATTCCGTCATCAGTCGTTGGATCTCGCGCAGATACTCCTTGTCGTTGCCGTACGAGCCGTACTCGTTCTCGATCTGCATCGCGATGACGTTGCCGCCGCGCGTATCCTGCATTGCGCCGATGCGGGAGAACAATTCCCGATACCAGTCGCGCACATGCGCCAAATAACGCTCGTCCATGCATCTGAGACGGATGTTGCGATCCGCAAGCAACCATGCCGGCAATCCGCCGAAGTCCCATTCCGCGCAAATGTACGGTCCCGGACGCACGATCGCGTACAAACCCAGACGTTGCGCGATGCGCAGAAATTCCACCAAATCGAGCATGCCGTCAAAATCGAATTCTCCTTTGCGCGGCTCGTGCAAATTCCAACACACATACGTCTCGACCGTATTGAGTCCCGCGGCTTTGAGCTTGGCGAGACTGTCTTCCCAGTATGCGCGCGGCACCCGAAAATAGTGGATGCATCCGGAATAAAGTCTGGTGGGTTGTCCGTTCAAATAAAAGGTTCCGTCTTGAATCTGTAACATGATCTCTCCTAGTACGTCGAGCGTAAAATAATATCGATATGATTGTACCAAATGCGCGGCATCGTGTCAATACGCAGTTTGGCGTCGCAAGCCCCGCCGCCGCGTCAAAAACCATTCCGATCCCGCGCCGCGCGTCAACGCACGTCGATCCCCCACATGCGCGCAATCGCCGCCGCGCCCGCCGTCGAAACCCTGCATCCGGACAAACGGGACGGCGTATCCGCCGAGATGCCGTCCAGCGCCGTGTCCGACAGATCGACGCCGCGCAAGTCCGTGCTCGACAATTGCAGACCGCTCCAATCGTTGCGCGCGCACCCCAGACGCGTAAGCGTGCAGTTGTGCAGAGAAAACCGTACGAATTTGCTCTCTTCCATCCGAATGTCTCGGCATTTGACCCGATCCCAAGACGCCATATCGCCGACGCAATCCGTCCATTGAACTTGGGAACAAAAACAGTCGCTCCACACCGTGCCTGTAAATTTGCAACGGACGAACCGCACGCGATGCATGCCGCAGGCGTCAAACGTCGCGTTGGAAAAGTCGCAACAATCGAATATCACGTCGCCGCAATTGACGCCGCGCCATAGCGAACCGCCGAAATCGCAACCCTCTAAACGACACGCGTCGACGTTGCGGACAAGCACGGCAGCGCCCGCGCCGTCCAAGTCGCGCCACAGCGTGTCGCAAACGTCGTCCGTATAGTCGAATATGCCGCGATCGGCAGGCGCGCACACGCCGATTTGCGGCGCTTGTATCTTGGGCGGCGTCGCACGAAATTCCCGCATAGGATTCCTCCTTCGTCCGCGCGCACGGTCGCGGACGCTGTCTTCCCCGTTATTATAAACGATCCTGCTTGCGCTGACAAGGCAAAAAACGCCGCCCCGTCCAAACGGACGGGGCGGCTTCCTTTACACCGGGGCGGGGCCCAGGTACTTTTCCTTGTAAAAAGCCAGCCAGCGGCGGAACTCCGGCT
>CAJTKI010000110.1 GCA_910576875.1 uncultured Christensenella sp. | reverse complement strand
CGGAAGGCATCTTGGACGAAGCGGGCGCGCAGGAATTGATCGACGATTTGGTGCTCAAATTGCGTCTCGTGCGCCATTTGCGCACGCCCGAATATAATGATTTGTTTGCGGGCGATCCGACTTGGGTTACGACCTCCGAAGGCGGCATGGGCGTGGACGGTCGTACGATGGTGACGCGGACGTGTTTTCGGATGTTGCAGACATTGTACAATCTCGGATGTAGCGCGGAACCCAATATTACGATTCTTTGGGCGCAGGATTTGCCGCAAGGATTCAAGGATTTTTGCGCGCAAGTGTCGATTGATACCGATTCCATTCAGTATGAGAACGACGCCGTCATGCGTCCGGACTACGGAGACGACTATGCGATCGCGTGTTGCGTATCCGCGATGAAAGAAGGCAAACAGATGCAGTATTTCGGCGCGCGTTGCAACCTTGCCAAAGTGCTTTTGATGGCGCTTAACGGCGGCAAAGACGAGATATACGGCACGCAAGTCGGTCCCAAAGGCGAAGTTTTTGCGGAAGGACTGTTGGATTACGATCGCGTGCTTGCCGCGTATTGCAAATATTGCGATTGGATGGCGAAGTTGTATGTCAATACGCTTAATGTCATCCATTATATGCATGACAAATACGCCTACGAACGTTTGATGATGGCGTTGCACGATACGAAGGTGGAACGGTTGATGGCGTTCGGGATTTGCGGTCTGAGCGTATTGGCGGACAGTTTGAGCGCGATCAAGCATGCTCGCGTTTATGCGGTGCGCGACGAGCGCGGATTGATCACGTCGTTCCGCAGCGAAGGCGAATATCCCAAATACGGCAACGACGACGACCGCGTGGACGAGATTGCCAGATGGATCGTCGAGTATTTTTACGCGGCATTGCGCAAGCATAAGACGTACCGTCGCGCCAAACATACGCTGTCCGTTCTGACGATTACGTCTAACGTCGTTTACGGCAAAAAGACGGGCGATACGCCGGACGGCAGACTGCGCGGCGAACCGTTTGCGCCGGGCGCCAATCCGATGCACGGACGGGATTGCGAAGGCGCGTTGGCAAGTTTGAATTCGGTTGCGAAATTGCCGTTTTCCTGCTGTCGGGACGGGATTTCCAATACGTTTTCCGTTACGCCGACCGTTTTGGGCAAGGACGGCGCCGAGCGCGTCGCGCGTTTGACCCGATTGCTGGACGGATATTTCGTGCAGGGCGCGCATCATCTCAACGTCAACGTACTCAACAGACAGAAGTTGATCGATGCGATGCAAGATCCGTCCGCATATCCCAATCTGACGATTCGGGTGAGCGGTTATGCCGTCAACTTCAACAAACTCAATCCCGCACAGCAGCGCGAGGTGATCGCACGCACGTTCCATGACAAACTCTGATACGATTCCCGTTGTCAAATGGGAGAGTTTTGCGACGCTGGACGGAAGCGGGATTCGCTATGCGATATTTACGGCGGGGTGTCCGTTGCGATGCGCGTACTGCCACAATCCCGATACTTGGAACGCCGACCGCGTCGCGCGGTATACGCCCGAGCAGATCGCCGATAAAGTCGCGCGTTACCGCCCGTATTTCGGATCGGACGGCGGCGTGACGTGGAGCGGCGGCGAGCCGTTGCTCCATGCCGAGCAAATCGCCGCATGCGCGCCGTTGCTGCGTCGATTGGGCGTTTCGTATTGGGTGGATACATGTGGATGCGTGCCGTTGACGCCGCAAGTGCGCGCCGCCGTGCAGGGGGCGGAATGCGTGATTCTGGATCTCAAATTTTGGGATGCGCAGTCCTACCGCGATTATACGGGCGGTTCGTTTCAGCGGGTGATCGAGTTCGCGGACGATTTGGCGGCGCGGGATATTCCGGTTTGGATTCGCACGGTCGTTGTGCCGGGCGTCAATGATACGCCCGAACATATGCGTCGATACGCGGCGATTGCGCGCAGATGGAAGAACGTGCGTCGGTATGAATTGCTCGGATTCCATACGATGGGATTTTCCAAGTACGAAAGTCTGGGGTTACCCAATCCGCTTGCCGATACGAAGGATTTGGACGCCGATACGTTGCGGATTTTACAAACGGAATTGGATGCGGCGAGAACTTGCGAATAAAGGAGAAACATGATGCAACGCAGTTATTTGGCTTATCGCTATTTTTTACAGGGACACAATTGTGCGCAGGCGGTTTTATGCGCCTTTTCCGACGTCTTGCAAATGGACGAACAAACGCTCGCAAGCATATCCATTGCGTTCGGCGCGGGGTTCGGACGGACGCGTCGCCAATGCGGTGCAGTCAGCATGATGGGCGTTGTCGCCGGCGTGGTGACGCAACGCCTTGCATCGCCGACGGAGGACAAAGCGCAGGTGTATCGCGACGTGCAGGAATTGATTCGTTTGTTTGAAGAGCGCAACGGCAGCATCGAATGCGCGCAGTTGCTCAAAGACGTCAAAAACTTGACGCAAGGCTACCGGCCGCAAGCGCGCGACGAAGAATATTACCGCGTGCGTCCGTGCATTAAATTCGTTTTGGACGCCGTCGAGATTTTGGAGCGGTATTACGACATTTCGGACGAAATT
>CAJTKI010000109.1 GCA_910576875.1 uncultured Christensenella sp. | reverse complement strand
CTCTATCGCATGCTGTCCAAACATTTCGCCTGCACGTACGACGAAAGTGCCAGCATCGGCAAACGCTATCGCCGTCAGGACGAGATCGGCACGCCGTATTGCGTAACGGTCGACTTCGACACGTTGGAAGACAATACGGTCACCGTACGCGAGCGCGACAGCATGGCGCAAGTACGTCTGCCGATCGACCAATTGGTCGCATATCTGAACGATAATCTGCAATATTGATTTGCGATACGCAAAAGTCAAGCGGTTGCCGACGGCAGCCGCTTTTTGTTTGCTTTCGGACACGACGGACGTTGCGCGATCCGCGCGATGCTCCGCCCCGTGCGATGCAAAACGGCGCGCTTGCAAGCGCGCCGTCCTTTTATTCGCTGCGTTCGATCAGCGATCCTGAATCGTGTCAATCGGCTTTTTACGCGACAGCCGATACACGGGCAGGAAGCTCGCGAGGATCGCCACCGCAATGCTCGCCGCCAGCATCAACGCGATTTGACGGATCCCGAAATTGAGCAACGTGATCTGGAAGTTGTACTCGTTGCGCAACATGCTGTTGAGTCCCGCGCACGTCCCGATCGTCGCGATCAACGCCAGTACGAAGTTGATCAGCGCAATGATGATGCTCTCGCTGAAAAAGATCGAGAACACGTCGCTCGACTTGGCGCCCACCGCGCGCAAGATTCCGATTTCGCGCTTTTTGTGCGAGATCGACACCGCGATATAGTTGCTCATCAACAACATCGAGAATACCGCCAGTCCGATGCCGACATACAGAAAGACTTCTCCGAGCACTTCGAACATGCTGTTGACCATGGAAAGCACGTCGGTAACGCCGTTGTGCATCCGGAATCCGACCAGCCCCGTATCCTCATAATGCACCGCGACCAACCGTCCGACGCCCGCCGCATCGGTCGGCATCGGCGCCACCAGGAACGAGTAGCAGATCGGTTCGATCGTCAATGCTTTTTCGTACAGTTGGTTGTTGAACACATATCGATACGGTTCGCCGTCCGGATCAATCGGTAAATTCTCCGTGGGGAAATATACGCCGACGATCCGCGTTTCGGTCTCATACGCGCGGAAGTATGTCGACGACGCATCGAAATTACAGGTAATGAAATCAAATTTGCAACTATACGGAACTTTTTCCAATTTTTCTTGCAGATAGATTCGATCCGTACCGTAGCGGGCGATATCTCTGCCGCACGTCAATCCGATCGCATTGCTGATATAGCCGCCGTCCATATCGTAAGATCCGAACGGCAAATAATGCATCTGCACGTATCCCGCATACGCCAATCTCCATTCTTGCTCGCCCATCGTATCGGGATCAAAATTCCAATCCGCGTCCGAAACCCGATATCCGAACAGTTGATTGCAAAAATCGTTGACCAGATCTTCTTTCAGACTTACGCCGTAAACGTCCGGATAATTCGCGCCGTACAAACGATCCAATTCTTCGACATACGCCCGGAACGCCTGCACCTGTTGGACGGTCAGTCGGTCGGCGGCTTCGCAATACGCGATCTGCATGCCGACGATATCGTTGCGCAACGAAGCCAACGTCAACGGTCTGCCGTTGCCGTCCGAACGGAATTGAATGCGTCCGAAATACGTCTTGTCCCAATCGAGCGGCACCGCTTCGTCCGCTACTTCCCCGGCGAAGAAGTAGTCGTCCAAAAAGCTGTACGGTATCACGTATTCGTTTGCCTCCAAACCGGTGTGCGATGCGCCGTCCAGCCATATTACATCTACCTTATTCAGATCCGCATCGGACGCAACGGCGTCGAAAACGCCCGACACGCGCGCATCGGAGTTCGCCGCATCGAACCACATATACCCCGAATTCAAACTGCCGAACGCGCCTTGCACCGACTGCGAATTGTGCATATCGACGATCGATCGATACGTCTGCTGCGTCACGAAGCCCACAGAATGATATCCGTACCGAAAATACGATATGCATTCCTCTACCAAAAACATCCGCATCAAATCTTCGCTCGCCGGTTCTTCGGACGGTTTGAGCGACTCGAACTTTCCGTTCGCGTCCGCACGCGTATCGACGACGCCGACGACTTTCCAAGCAAGCGCGTCGCGCTGCCCCGGATTAAAGCACAGTTTGGGATTCAACGCAAGATATTCGTCCACACTGCCGATCTTTCCGGCTGCGTAGCTGACATACTGCTCTTGATCGTCGATCATCGTAAAGCCCGCAAGCGTCAACTGGTCGTAAATATACTTCGTAATTATGATTTCATCCGCGGCGCTCGGCATTCTGCCGACTACGTCGAATCCGAGTTTATCAAACAACGCCGCGTCCGCCGCCAGATATCCCTGCAACAGACCGGAATAATACGGCGAATCGTTCTGTCCCTGCAACGACGACAGGAGCGGTAATTTCGATCCGTACTCGTACTTATTGTAATTGTAGTTGGTCACGCCGACAAAATCCATGTCGGTCCGTTCTTTCAATTTCGTGAGATCGTTTTCGGAAGCGCCGTTTTTATCCATCCAATATCCGTCTGCGTAGCCGTCATAGCGTTCGCAACCGGTAAACGCCGCCGCGTCATAGCCGCTGTCCATAATCGACGAAATCGTCGTATCGTATTTTTCATATGCGCCGATCGTATCCGCCAACCCGAACATCGTAAAACTGATAAAACACAGCAAAATCGTGATCACCA
>CAJTKI010000108.1 GCA_910576875.1 uncultured Christensenella sp. | reverse complement strand
ATCCGCGTAAGACTGTCGTTTTTTTTGTGTGGGACGCGGTATGGCATTGCGGACAAATTTGGGATTTTAACCACCGAAGGCGTTTGCTTTCGACGGACGAGGCGCGACTTGGATGTGCGGCGACGGTGTTTTATGTGGATAGGGGCGGTTTTTGGGTTCGTCGGTTGTGCGTATTCTTTCCGCATTTGCAATAAAAGCGAACAAATGTTTTATAATTTCCACCAGGCGCAAAATGGATTGGGATTTTACCCACAAAATAGGGAACGGGCAAAGAAAATGGCGGAAAAACAATCTGATTTTTGTGATTTAGAAAAATTTTTTCAAAGATTTTTTGGGTTATAAAAACGTATTTCCACCGCAAAAACACAATATATTGTGCTTAAACAATGCGTATTATCGCAAAATATTGATTACGAACAGGTGTTCGCAATTTAGTGGTGGAAAAAAGTGGAAAAAACTGTTTGACAATCGTATTTTCAGGTGTTAATATAAGATTACAAAAACAAGGAGGGCGCATTTGGAATGGTAGATTTTTCGGGACAAGTCGTATTGCAAGCGGATGAAAAAAACCGTTACCGCATTCCCGCAAAATACCGCTCCAAATTCGGCGAAGGTCCGCTGCATTACATGCGGAACGGGAACTGCTATCTGTCCATCATTTCGCACAAGGACTGTATGGCGATCACGTCGAAACTGTCCAAGCGCGTCACCTTGTTCGAAAAACCGGAAACGAGAAAAATCCGTCAGGTCATGGCAAGCATTGAGGAGATCAAAGAAGACAATCAGGGAAGATTCACTTTGCCGATCGAACTCAAACAGCGCATGGGACTGGGCAAAGCGATCGTCTTTATCGGCATGGGTCGTCACATCGAATTGTGGAACAAGGAAGATTGGGACAAGCAGTGCGAAGAGATCGATCCGCAGGAAACCTTTGCGGAACTGTGCGATCTGACTTTCGACGACGAAGACGACGAGCGAGTATAACGATGATGGAATTCAAACACATTCCCGTGATGCTCGACGAGTGCATCGACGGGTTGCAGATCCGTCCGGAAGGAATCTATTTGGACGGAACGTTGGGCGGCGGCGGGCACAGCCTGCAAATCGCGAAACGGTTGACGAGCGGCAAACTGATCGCGTTCGACAAAGACGAACAGGCGATCGAGGCGGCGAAAAAGAAACTGGCGCTGTATGCCGACAACATCGAGTACGTGCACGACGATTTCAAAAACGCACCGGCGCATTTGGATCGGCTGGGTATCGATCGGTTGGACGGCGTGCTGTTGGATCTGGGCGTATCGTCCTATCAGCTGGATAACGCGGCGAGAGGATTTTCGTATCAACAGGACGCGCCGCTCGACATGCGGATGGACACGAGCCAAGCGCTGACGGCAAAACAAGTCGTCAACGAGTACGACGAGAAACAACTGGCGGACGTCATTTACCGCTACGGAGAAGATCGATTATCGCGGCGAATCGCGGCAAACATCGTTCGATACCGCGCCGCAGAACCGATCATCACGACGGGACAGCTGGCGGACATCGTCGAAAAGAGTTATCCGGCGGCGTTGCGGTGGAAGGGCGGCAATCCGTGCAAGAGAACCTTTCAGGCGATCCGGATCGAAGTCAATGCCGAACTGAGCGAGCTGGATGCGGCGGTATCGGAGCTGAGCAAGCGACTCAAAGTCGGCGGAAGAATCTGTATCATCACGTTCCACTCGTTGGAAGATCGCATCGTCAAGACGACGTTTGCGGAACTGGAAAAAAGCTGCATATGTCCGCCAAGACAACCGGTGTGCATATGCAACAAACGACAGGAAATCAAAATCATCAATAAAAAGCCGATTACGGCAAGCGGACGCGAACTCACGCATAACACTCGAAGCCAAAGCGCAAAGTTGCGAATTGCGGAACGCGTCTGACATAACAAGGAGGGCAGAAGAATATGAATAATGTACGGGAAAGAGAAAGAATGGAATTTCGGCAAGATGTGTACGGCAATCCGTATTCGGACGCCGCTTATCAAACGCCGAATCACGCTTATGACGAGAGCATGCGTCTGCGCGCGGATTACGCCGAATATCGGAACAACGCCGCGCCGCAGGAATACGCGCCTTACGATGCGTACCGTTCGCAACAGCCGCAGATGCAGCAGTCGTTCATGCCGGATTACTATGCGCAGGAATGCGTGAATCCGAACATGCAGATGCAGCAGTCGGGACAAGCACGCTACGAGGAAGTCGGGCATTACGCTCCGACGACGCATTACGCCGGACAAGTGCACTATACGCAAAACGCCAAGACCAAGAAGACCAAGCTCAACACGAAGAGCAAGATGCTGATCGCGGTATATTTCTTTATCGTATTGGTGATCGCGACGATGTTGTTGGTCAACGGCGCAACGGCGAACGCGCAACGCGTTTCCGCAGAAGACAACGAAGCGAAGTACAATCCGGACGCGGTAACTTACACGGTCGACGTCGACGGCAATGCGGTCGAGATGGAGCAGCTTGCTCCCGTGGTGGATTACTCGTACGAGACGGAGACAAATTGGTTCGATCGCATGTGCGACAAGCTGACCGACCTGTTCGGTTAAGCGCAAAGAACCGATAAAGCACGACGGACGTTTGAATCATCGGAGGTAGGTCGTGCAAAAAATATCCCATATTTCGATACGAAAAAGGTTATTGGCGACGGTGTTGCTG
>CAJTKI010000107.1 GCA_910576875.1 uncultured Christensenella sp. | reverse complement strand
CAAAAAGTGCATCGAATCCTTTGTATACGGCGTCAACACGCCGAGCAGATGGGGCACGCAATCGCCGTTCTCGAACATCACGCTCGACTGGACGGTACCGGCGGACTTGGCGGAACTCAACGCGATCGTCGGCGGCAAGGAATTGGATTTCAAATACAAAGACTGCCAAAAAGAAATGGACATGGTCAACAAAGCCTTTATCGAAATCATGATCGAAGGCGATGCGAACGGACGCGGATTCCAATACCCGATCCCGACCTACTCCATCACGCGCAACTTTGACTGGTCGGACACGGAGAACAACCGCTTGCTGTTCGAGATGACGTCCAAATACGGCACGCCGTATTTCTCCAACTACATCAACAGCGATATGGAACCGAGCGACGTGCGCAGCATGTGCTGCCGGTTGCGTCTGGACCTGAGAGAACTGCGTAAAAAATCGGGCGGCTTCTTCGGCAGCGGCGAAAGCACCGGCTCGATCGGCGTCGTGACGATCAACATGCCTCGCATCGCGCATCTGTCCGAAAACGAAGCAGACTTCTACAACCGTCTCGACAAGCTGATGGACATCTCGGCGCGCTCGCTCAAAGTCAAACGCACCGTCGTCACCCGTCTGCTCAACGAAGGACTGTATCCGTATACGAAGCGTTACCTTGGCACGTTCGACAACCACTTCTCGACGATCGGTCTGGTCGGCATGAACGAAGCGGGTCTGAACGCAAAATGGATCCGTCAGGATTTGACCAACGAAAAGGCGCAGCAGTTCGCCAAAGACGTGCTCAATCATATGCGCAACCGTCTGAGCGATTATCAGGAACAGTACGGCGATCTGTACAACCTGGAAGCGACGCCCGCGGAATCGACCGCTTACCGTCTTGCGAAACACGACGTCAAGCGTTATCCGGACATCATCACCGCCAACATGAACGGCACGCCGTACTACACCAACAGCTCGCACCTGCCCGTCAACTATACGTCCGACATCTTCGACGCACTCGACGTACAGGACGAATTGCAGACGCTGTACACGTCCGGCACGGTATTCCACTCCTTCTTGGGCGAAAAGCTGCCCGACTGGAAAGCCGCTGCGAATCTCGTGCGCAAGATCGCCGAAAATTACAGCCTGCCCTACTATACGCTGTCGCCGACGTATTCGGTGTGCAAAGATCACGGATATCTCGCAGGCGAACAGTACACCTGCCCGCATTGCGGACAAAAGACGGAAGTATACAGCCGGATCACCGGATACTACCGTCCGGTCCAGAACTGGAACGACGGCAAATCGCAGGAATTCCAGGATCGCAAACTGTACGTAATCGAGTCGTCCAAGCTCAAACGCGCCGCCAAGTCCGTCGTTGCGAACGACGTGCAGAACTGTGCGATTCAGCCGCAGAAACTCATGTTGTTTACGACCAAGACCTGCCCCAACTGCAAGATCGTCAAAGCCATGCTTGCCAAAGCAAACGTCGCTTACGAAGAGATCGACGCGTCCCAGCGTCAGGATCTGGCAAAACAGTACGGCATCATGCAGGCTCCGACCTTGATCGTCACGGACGGCGAGCGCTTTGAAAAAATCGCGAACGCATCCGAAATCCGCAAGTATATCGAGGCAACGGCATGAGCGCGACACACGCATACGACTGTGTGATAATCGGCGGCGGTACAGCTGGGCTGACCGCCGCCCTCTATCTGCTCCGCGCCGGCAAGCGCGTGCTCGTCATCGAAAAACAAGTCTTCGGCGGACAGATCGTTTCGTCCGACTGTATCGAAAACTTCCCGACCATCGCGCGCATCAGCGGCATGGAATACGCGGACTTGCTCGTTCAGCAAGTGCTCGATCTGGGCTGCGACGTCACGATGGAAGAAGTCATGGAAATCCGCGACACCCAAGACGGATTCGAAACGCGCACCGATTCGGGCACGTACCGCAGCGCGGGCGTCATCCTTGCGACCGGCGCCAAACACCGCGCGTTGGGACTGCCCAACGAACGCGAGCTAGTCGGCAACGGCGTCTCCTATTGCGCGGTATGCGACGGCGCGTTTTTCCGCGACCGCAAAGTCGCCGTGATCGGCGGCGGCAACACCGCATTGCAATCGGCGCTCTTCCTGTCCGATCTATGCGAGCAGGTCTATCTGGTACACCGTCGCGCGCAGTTTCGCGCGCATCAACACACGGTGGACGCGGTGCGCAAACGCGACAATATCCAACTGTTGACGCCCTACGTCGCGCACTGCATCCAAGGCGGCGAACGCGTACAGGGATTGGAATTGGTCGATCCGCAAGACGCGACCAACACGCTCCGCCTGTCCGTCGACGGCATCTTCGTCACGATCGGTCAGATCCCGCAGAACGAGTTCGTACAGCATCTCGTCCGTCTGGACGAACAAGGCTACATCGCCGCAGGCGAAAATTGCGTCACGTCGCATCCCGGCATTTACGTCGCGGGCGATTGCAGAAGCAAACAATTGCGTCAGTTGACGACCGCAGCCGCGGACGGCGCGGTTGCCGCAATGGCGCTGTGCGATTATCTGAACGCACGCAACGTCTGATCCGAAATCGCAAAGGGCGGTATGCTGATTGCATACCGCCCTTTTTGGTACGTACAAGATTATTCCGTTTTCTTTTTGCGGATATTGCGAATACTCAGCTCCGTCAACCAGATTGCCAACAGCAACAGCGCCATCCCCGACAATATCCCCGTAATGACGATCAAGATCCGCTTGAACCAATC
>CAJTKI010000106.1 GCA_910576875.1 uncultured Christensenella sp. | reverse complement strand
GCGATAGAGTTCTTCCGATTTTTCGCCGAGCTGTTTTTTCTGCAAGGGCAGCACCGCGACTTTATACGGCGCGAGCGCATGGTGTAGATGCAGAACGACGCGCGTTTCGCCGTCCACTTCTTCTTCCTCGTACGCGTTGCACAGGAACGCCAACACGACGCGATCTGCGCCGAGAGACGGTTCTACGACGTAAGGAACGTATTTTTCGTTGGTGACCGGATCGGTGTATTCCAGATTCTTGCCCGAAGTCGCGATGTGCGCTTTGAGATCGTAATCGGTACGATCCGCGATGCCCCACAGCTCGCCCCAGCCGAACGGGAACAGATATTCGAAGTCGGTCGTCGCGTTGGAATAGAACGACAATTCTTCCGCGTCGTGATCGCGCAGTTTGAGCCGCTCGGGCAGGATGCCCAATTGCAGCAGCCAATTTTTGCAGAATTCTTTCCAATACGCAAACCATTCCAGATCGGTGCCGGGCTTGCAGAAGAATTCCAGCTCCATCTGTTCGAATTCGCGCGTGCGGAACGTAAAGTTGCCGGGCGTGATCTCGTTGCGGAACGACTTGCCGATTTGGCAGATGCCGAACGGGACTTTCATGCGCGTCGTGCGCTGTACGTTCTGGAAATTGACAAAGATGCCTTGCGCCGTTTCGGGACGCAGGTAGACGGTATTCTTGGTGTCTTCCGTCACGCCCTGGAACGTCTTGAACATCAGATTGAACTGACGCACGCCGGTAAAGTCGCTGTTGCCGCAAGACGGGCAGGGAATCTTATGCTCGACGATATACGCTTCGAGTTGATCGTTCGTCCAGCCGCTGATATTGACGTCCAGACCTTTGCGCTTGTTGTAGTCTTCGATCAGCGTGTCCGCGCGGTGACGCGCTTTGCACTGCTTGCAGTCCATCAAAGGATCGGAAAATCCGCCCACGTGTCCGCTCGCGACCCATACTTGCGGGTTCATCAAAATCGCGCAATCGAGTCCGGTGTTGAGCGGATTCTCCTGTACGAATTTTTTCCACCATGCCTTTTTGACGTTGTTTTTCAGCTCCACGCCCAAAGGACCGTAGTCCCACGTGTTCGCCAAACCGCCGTAAATTTCGCTGCCCGGAAAAATGAATCCGCGGCTCTTGCATAGGGCGACCAATTTATCCATCGTCAGCTGTCCCATATCCTACTCCTTCCTGATGCGCATCGGCAAATTACGCGCATATGCGCGCGTTGTCTTAAATAGTATATAAAACCCGATCGGATTTGTCAATGATAGTAACACTTTTATTTGCCGACGCGTATTGTGAAGTAGAGCAAGCAAAACTTGACTTCACAATATAGGAGGACTTCTTTATGAACAATTTTGGTGAATGCGCCAACAATTCGGGTTGCGGCTGCTTGTGGTTGCTGATTCTGTTGATGTGCTGTGGCGGCGGCTGCGGCTGCAACGTCAACTCCGGCAACAGCGGTTGCGGATGCGGTTGCAATATCATTCCGATTTTGGTTGCACTTTGCTGCTGCGGTTGCAACAACTGATAACCGTCGTACATACAGAAGGAGCACGTGCGAACGTGCTCTTTTTGTTTGCGCGACGAAGGGCGGACGATGCGTTTGACACCGCGCCGTGCAGGGTGTATACTATCGATATGCGGTACGGATATTTGTCTTGGTGGCTGAGCTTTTCTTGCAAGCCGCTCGTATATCGGATCTGGAAGTTTTTGGCGACGACGTGCATGTTCGTCGCATGGGTCTTGTTCGTTGCCGTCTATCCGGAGCGATATTGGCAGTTTACGTATACGGCGGTATTGCCGGTTGCGGCGGTCGATACGGTCTGGGACGTCGTCTGTTACGTATTGTATCGGCGCAAACAAAAGGGGCGCGCGGACGATGTCCCGTCCGCAGACGCGTCTTCGGTCGAATCTGCAGATATCGAAGCGTAACGGCTTCGATTTTTTTTACGCCGAGACAAAATCTGCGTCGTCGGAAGCCGTTTGCAAACGCGGTTTGCTCGCAAAATCGCGCGATCGAACGCGGCGCGCATCGGTATCGAAACCGATTTTATTTTTTATTAAGGAAAATCCGCCTCTGGTCTTGATTTTATCGCGATATAATGGTATATTGATAAGGCAGTCGAAGATCGCATTCGGATTCGTCTCGCTCGGTTTGCGGGCGGCATAGCGCGTTTTTGGAGAGAGATTCGACGGCATTAGCAGCAAACCAGAGGGAGTTTATGGGAAAACACGTAAATAGCGAAAAGGTCAAAGCGCTCGGAGCCAATCTCAAGCGTTTTTGGCACGAACCGCCGAAAGGCAGGTTTTTGAATTTGCAGGAAATTCTGCGCTTCGGAGTGTCCAGTCTGGGCGTGAGTTTCATCAGCAATTTGGTCGGCATGTACATGACGGTCGGTCAAATTCCGTTGCTCTACGATATGGGCAACAGCGGCACGTTGCACGCGACGATCATGTATTTGGTCGCAAGCGTGCTGGCGTTGATGTTTACGCCGATTTACGGCAGAATGATCCAACGCACCAAGACGAAATACGGCAGATACAAACCGTATATTCTGTGTCTCGCGCCCGTCGTTGCGGCGTTGGGCGTCATGGCGGTGTGGTCGCCGCAGACGCTTAGCGTAATGCAACGTACGATATACGTCTATTTGGTCTGCACGCCGACGTTGTTTGTGTGGAATCTTTGGTTCAATACGTTCAATATGTTCCCGGGCGTGTTCACGCCCAACCAACAGGAGCGCGCGGATATTT
>CAJTKI010000105.1 GCA_910576875.1 uncultured Christensenella sp. | reverse complement strand
TTGCAACAAAACTACGTATTCGCTCTCGGGCGGAATGATCGCGTCGATCTCGCCGCTAGCGATCACTTGCCCGTCTGTCAAATACTGCCATCCGATCGCAATTTCGGAGCTGTCCGCAAAGAAATTGGTGTTGGCAAGCGCGTATTTGTTGTTGGAAACATAGTGCGCGCGAATCGGGCGATACACCGCCTGCATTTCGTATGCGCCGGTAGACGGCGTGCGGTCGGGATATACCAGACCGTCCACGCAAAAATTGCCGTCGTGCACATATTCGCCGTGATCGCCGCCGTAGGTGTACGATCCGTCCTCGTGCAAAACCGCATGATCCGCCCACTCCCAGATACAACCGCCCATCAGGCTGTTGCTGCGCGCAAACAAATCCCAATACGTGTGCAGATCGCCCGGCCCGACTCCCATCGCGTGCGCATATTCGCATAAGAAGAACGGCGCGCGATAATAGCGTTTGGGCAAACGGTGTTCGAGATATTTCTCCAAAAACTCGGTGGACGAATACATCCGCGAAACCACGTCATAAGCAAAACGCGGACTGCGCGCAACGCCTTCGTAGTGAATCGGCACATTGGGATCGAGAGCTTTGAGCTGTTCGTAGCAGTAATCCTGATTGCGCCAACCGCCGGCTTCGTTGCCCAGCGACCACATCGTGACGCAGGGATTATTGCGGTCGCGCATGTACATGCGATACACGCGATCCCAATATCGGTTGCGCCATGCCTTGTCATTGCTCAGTCGGTGTTCGTAACGAATGTATTTGCGCCCCGAACATCCGTGCGTCTCGATATCCGCTTCGTCGATCACATACAGTCCGACGTGATTGGCGATTTTCAAAAAAATCGGATCGGGCGGATAATGGGACATGCGCACGGCGTTGACGTTGTATTCTTTCATCAGATTGGCGTCCGCCAAATACTGTTGCACCGTCATCGCGTACCCCGTCGCCGGAGACGTATCGTGATGGTTGACGCCTTTGATCTTAATCGGCTTGTCGTTGAAATAGAAAACGGAATCGCGGATCTCGATCTTGCGCAATCCGACTTCCTGCCGAATGCAATATACGCATTGATCGCCCTTGCGCACCGTCATGTACAGCGTATACAACTGCGGCGTCTCCGCCGACCAGATCGCAGCATTGTCCACGATAAACTGCGCCTTGTCGCCTTCGTACGTCGCAAGCAAATCGTCGCCGCGATACAAATACGTCACGACGCGCGCGTCCGCGCTCGCCAGAGTCGCGTCCGTATCCACGTCGATCTGCCACTCGCGCGCATCGCGCTGGGATGTCGTAATCTTATAATCGAAAATGTAACTGTCGTCATACGTCGTCACGTAAACGTCGCGGAAAATGCCGTTGCTGCGGAACATGTCCTGCGATTCGAGATACGTGCCGTTGCACCACTTATAGACGAGCGCGACGATTTCGTTGGGTCCGTCGATGACGAAACCGGTAATATCGAATTCCGCCGTATTGTGGCTGCCCTCGCTGTAACCGACATAGCGTCCGTTGACATAGAGTTGCAAAGCCGACGCCACGCCCAAAAACGTAAGAATGTGTCGATTGCGACGTTGCAAACGAAACGCCTTGCGATAGACCGCGACGCTGTTGTAGACCTGAATCGGCTTTTTGTCCTCGGTATCCAGACGCACGTGCTTGCCGACCCAGCCGCTATCGGCGGGAACATGCGGTTCGTGAAAATCAAACGGATACCGGATATTGACGTAAAAAGGCGGCTCGTAGCCCTGATATTGCCAGCATCCGGGGACTTGCACCGAATCGAACGGATACCGATACGTATCCAACTGCGCGGGCATGTCCGAAATGCGCGCAAAATAACGCATGTCCCATTTGCCGCTCAAAAAGGTCACCATGCGCGACTTCTCGCGCTCGTTCCAATATTCGGTTTTGTCGCATTCTTCCTTGCTCGCGAACGGTATGAAATACGCTCGGGCAGGTAATTTATATTCTTCAACGACGGAAAAGTCGTTGTAATTTCGATGTTCGAATTGATATAACATACAGCTTCTCCATAGAAAAGTATATTGAGATACATCGGTATTTTAACACACAACCGACAGGAAATCAAGCTTATTTTACGCGTGCAGACGCAAGTTTATATATAAAACGCCCGTTCGCGCCGTTTTTCGACAATATTCGTCTGCGCAAACGGAGCGCAACGCGCCAATCGACCAACGCCGAATAAACACACTGCAAAACGAAAACGAACGAGCGCAAGCTAGTATTGCAATCAACCTATATTTCGATATTCGAAGACCGTTATCTGCCAAATCAAACGATACGGCAACAAAACGGCAGCACGGCCGTCGCCGTAACTTTCCACCACTGTTTGAGCAACGGCAAACCGACCAGCGTTACCAAACACGACAACATCGAAATCACGCACAGCACCGTCAACGCCAAACCCGCCGTACACATCCATATCACCGACAATACCGGACGGTCGATCGCAACCGCGACTTCTTTGCCGAACGGCTTATAACTCAACCAAGCCGCCCGCAAACACGGCAACGTCAGCGGCGCCCCGATAATGCTGACCAAAAAAATCGCCGCCAAAATCACCCAGACGACGCTCAGAATCAATCCGCCGAAAATCTTCCAATACAGATTGCCGATCGCAAAAATCGATTTTTTAATCACCCAACGCATAGCAATAGTATGCGCAACGCGCGCGCAAGGATACCGCAGCGATTTTGCACACCCGCATGAAAAATGCGGCGCAATCAACGCGCCGCAAATGCCGATATCGGAATCCTATGCCCGGT
>CAJTKI010000104.1 GCA_910576875.1 uncultured Christensenella sp. | reverse complement strand
CCCGACATCAGGCTCATCATGCCGAGCAGAGAATTGTTGTTGGACAATGCTTCCTGCACGACCTGATAGTTCAGCCCGGGGAGCGGGATATAGCAACCGATCCGGAAGATCAGCAGTGCGCCGAACGTCAGGAAAATACGTTTGCGGATATCCTTATCCCGGAATGCGTTGACGATGGTTTGCCACATTATAGCACCTCAGCTTTGCCACCTGCTTGTTCGATTTTTTGAGCAGCCGACCCGGTAAATTTGTTTGCCTGTACGGTCAGTTTCTTGCTCAGTTCGCCGTTGCCCAGAACCTTGACGCCGTACGCTTCGATTTTACTAAGAACGCCTTTCTCCAACAGGGTTTCGGCGTTGACAACGTCGCCGTCGTTGAACTTTTCGTTCAAGTCGTCTACGTTGACAATCGAGTACTCTTTCTTGTAGATGTTATTAAAGCCGCGTTTGGGGATACGACGAACCAACGGCATCTGACCGCCTTCGAATCCCGGTCTTACTCCGCCGCCGCTGCGCGCCCATTGTCCTTTGTGCCCTTTGCCGGAGGTCTTGCCCAGACCCGAACCGATCCCTCTGCCCAGTCTCTTGGACGCCGTCTTGGCGCCTTTCGCCGGACGCATATTGTTGAGTTCCATTCTCGTCCTCCTTATGCCTGTTCGACACGGATCAGGTGATTGACGACCTTGATCATGCCGCGCAAGCAAGCGTTGTCGGTCAACACATTGCTCGCTCCGATCTTTTTCAAGCCCAAAGCCGCAACGGTATCCCGCTGTTTTTTGTTACAGCCGATCGTGCTCTTCACGAGCGTAACTTTGACTTTATTTTCCATGATTCACGCTCCTTAGCCGCGGATTTCGGCAACCGTTTTACCGCGCAACGCGGCAATCTGCTCGATCGTTCTCAGACGCGCAAGTCCGTCGAACGTCGCTTTGACGCAGTTGATGGGATTGCTGCTGCCCAACGATTTGGTACGGACGTCTTTGATGCCCGCAACTTCCAGGATCGCACGGACGGGTCCGCCCGCGATCACGCCGGTACCTTCTTCCGCCGGCAGGATCAATACCTTGCCGCTTCCGAATTCGCCGAGAATCTCGTGCGGTACGGTCGTAGCGACCGTCGCGATCTTGATCATGTTGCGTTTCGCCTCGGCGGTCGCCTTGCGGATTGCCTCGGGGACTTCCGCCGCTTTACCCATACCGACGCCGACGCTGCCCGCGCCGTCGCCGACGACGATCAACGCCGCAAAACGCATCGTTCTGCCGCCCTTGACGACCTTGGTAACGCGGTTGATGCAGATCAGCTTATTGAGCAAATCGTTGTCCTGATTTTGGAACTTACTGTCTCTTCTCGCCATGTTCCGTACCTCCTTAGAATTTCAAGCCGGCTTCTCTGGCGCCGTCGGCTACCATCTTGACACGACCCGTGTAAAGATAACCGCCTCTGTCGAAAACCACGTTTTCGATCCCCGCAGCCAACGCTTTCTTGGCAACGGTTTCGCCTACCAGCTTCGCAGCATCGCACTTGGACAGACCGGCAACCTTGGCGACCATGTCTTTGTCCAACGTCGAGCACGAAACCAGCGTGACGCCCTTGACGTCGTCGATGATCTGCACGTTGACGTTGTTGGTGCTTCTGTATACGTTCAAGCGAGGAGTTTGAGCCGTACCGCTGAGTCTGGATCTCAATCTCAGATGTCTCTTCTGTCTGACAGCGTTCTTATTCACTTTCTTAATCATAGCTATTACCTCACTTATTTGCTGTTCTTCTTGCCTTCCTTACGGACGACGACTTCGTCGGCATAACGGATACCGTATACGTGATAGGGATCCGGAATGCGCACGGCACGGATGTTGGCAGCGAACTGTCCGACCTTTTCCTTATCGATGCCTTTGACCAGGATGGAGACCTTCGCGCCGTCGATGCCGACGGGAGCTTCCTTTTCGTTGGGGCATTCCAACGTGATGCCGTCCGTCTCTTCGATCTCGACCGGATGCGAATATCCGACGTTCAGAACGAGCTTCTTGCCCTGCTTGGAAACCTTGTAACCGACGCCGTTGACGATCAGACCGATCTGGTACCCTTTGGTAACGCCTTCGACCATGTTCGCGATCAGCTTGCGGTACAGACCGTGCATCGCTCTGTTTTCTTTGTCGTCGTTGGGACGCGTTACGACCACTTCCTGGCCCTTTTCCGCGTCGACGATCGCGACGGAAATATTCTTATTGACTTTGAGCGTCAACTCGCCTTTCGCGCCTTTGACCGTGACGACGTTGTCGGGAGAAACATTTACCGTTACGCCTGCCGGAATCACGACCGGCAATCTACCGATTCTAGACATATCTCCCTCCTTACCACACGTAGGCGAGCACTTCGCCGCCGATGTGTGCGTTTCTAGCCGCTTTGTCCGTCATCACACCCTTGGAGGTGGAGATGATCGCGATTCCCAGTCCGCCGAGTACTTTGGGCAGATTGTCCGCGCTTGCGTATACGCGCAAACCGGGCTTGGAAATCCGTTTGAGACCGGTAAGTACCTTCTCGTTGTTCGGACCGTATTTGAGATTTACCTTCATAACACTTTGAACGCCGCCTTCGCTGACCTCGATGCCGTTGACGAATCCTTCCTCGACCAAAATGTCGGCGATCGCTTTCTTCATCTTGGAAAACGGGATGTCGACGCTTTCATGCTTGGCAACCAGACCGTTCCGGATACGGGTCAACATATCTGCGATAGGATCAGTTATCATCATAGTAAATTGTCCTCCTTCTTACCAGCTTGCCTTCTTGACTCCCGGAATCTCGCCTTTGTATGCGAGTTCGCGGAAGCAGATTCTGCAAATGCCGAACTTGCGCAGGTACGCATGAGGTCTGCCGCAGAGCTTGCATCTGTTATAAGTCGGGTAGAGAACTTGGGCGCTCTCTGCTGCTTAGCTTTCAATGACTTCTTTG
>CAJTKI010000103.1 GCA_910576875.1 uncultured Christensenella sp. | reverse complement strand
GCGGATCAAATCCCAAACCGATTCACAAAGTCCCCTCCCTAATCTCCCTGCCGACAACCATTCGCATATAAAAATTTGCACAGCGTCCGCGCGCAAAATCTAACGGAGCTACGTCGCCCGCTCTTGCCAATCGCCTATATATAAACGCGCGTTCCGATCAATACAAATTTAACAAAAAAAATCCCGCGACAGCTACTGCGTCGCGGGACAATCCGCAAGATTGCTTACCGACGAACTCAAAGCATTTCCAAATAATTCCGAATCAGCCGAACCGCCTGATCCGCGCCGATCCGCCCGCTATCCAAGCTCAAATGATAGTTGTCGACGCAGTCCCAATCCAGATTGGCATAGTCCTTGTGATATTTCTTTCTCTGTCGGTCGGACTTGCGAATCGCCTTGATCGCTTCTTGCTCGCTCAAACCGTAATATTGCACCGCGCGCTCGACGCGACGCTGCATCTGAGCATGAATAAAAATTTTAACCAAATCGGGACGATCGCGTAAAACGTAGTCCGCGCATCTGCCCACCAAAATACACGGTCCTTTGGCGGCGATTTCCTTGATAATATTCGATTGTTCGATAAAAATCTTGTCGTTCATCGACAGTCCGGAACGAAAGTCCGTCCCGCCCAACGAAAACGCATAATAAAAGCGATTGATCGGACGCTCTTCGTATGTCGCAACGAAATCTTTGGAAAACCCGAAATTCTGCGCCGTCATCGCGATGATCTGCTTGTCGTAAATCGGGACGCCCAACTGCTGCGCAAGCATCTTTGCGATATACCGCCCGCCGCTTCCGTATTGGCGGCTTACGGTAACAACCCAATTGTCTTTCATAACATGCTCCCCGTAATCGGCGCAAGCGCCGTTTCTCAAATGTATTTTACTACGCGGAGCGATGAATTTCAAGACCTAAAATCAAATTTTTCGATTCCGCGTCGACATACGAATCCGGATTGTCCGCGCCGACCGCACGCGCAATATTTGCGACGCATCGATGATGCCGACGATATCGCAACAGGCTCCGTTCGCAGCCCCAATGAAATAATATGCCTTATCCACCGCTTTGCGCGCACATCGACACAGAATCGCAATCGGATTTTGCGACTTTGCAAACCATCGATCGGATTTATTTTACAAACATTTGCGCTCACGCAACGCTCGCAATGCGTTATCGGATTCTTATAAATACATTACATATACTTGACAAGGATTGTCCATACCTCGCAATTGCCTTCCGCGTTTTGGCGCAATGCCGACGACAAATCGCCGCATTTTACGCTTCGGACGACGCGTCGATATGCACCAATTCATACCCGACCAGATCGCACGAAGTCAAATAATATTCAACCCGCCCGATTGTCCGCTTGTGCATAACGCGACAATCTTTTCCGTGCAGGTGTCCGTAAACGACTTTGCTTACGCCATACTTTTCAAATAAATCCGTATATCGATTCGCGTTTGCCGTGACGTCGAACGGCGGATAATGACACATCGCGATCACGACGTCTCCTTCACCGCGCATGGCTTTTGCGCCGCGCAAAGACATTTCCAGCCGAAGATATTCCCGCCCCTGCATCTTGACGTCTTCATCGCTCGGTCGAATCGGCATCGCCCACAGGCGCGATCCGCAAATCAAATAATTGTCGATCCTGACGCAATCGTTCTGAACCGCATACATTCCTTGCGGCAATCGAGCGCGCAATTTGGACACGGATTCCCACCAATAATCGTGATTTCCGCGCAGGATTACCTTATATCCCGGCAAATCCCCGATCCGATGCAGATCATACATCGCCTGATCCAGACGCATCGCCCAAGAAATATCCCCCGCAATCAGCACAATATCGTCAGGAGCGACCTTTTTGCGCCAATCCGCGCAAATTCGCTCCCAATAGCCTTCCCAGCCCGTGCCGAAAATATCCATTGGTTTGTCACACATTCCCGACAAATGCAGATCGCTGATTGCATAAACATTCATGCCGACAGTATACCAAATATCGCGCCCGTCCGCAACCGCTTCATCGCAATCCGTCTTATAAAATAAGAGACCCTTTTGCAAGGGTCTCCGTATTTTGCGATTTTTTATCCGCGCAACACTGTGCCGCAGCCGTTCGCGCCGCCACATTCTTGCGGATACAGCGGCAGATCGAACACCGTATCGCACGTCTGCTCGATATAATCCTGGCACTGCGGGATATAGCAATATCCGTAGCTGGGGACGAGCAGGTGTACTTGAATGATGACTTTGAGAATCACCGTAGCGCAAGCGGTAATCGTAAACGTATTGTCTCCCGTATACGTGCCGTTGGGGCTGACGATGCCGGCGGACGCAGCCACGCGATACGGCATGACCGACGGCGCCGCGATATTCAGAACGACGTCTTTGGGAATCGTCACGCTCGACGTTCCGACCGCCTGCGTTCCGTTGGCGTCCACGAATACGACTTGCAGCGGCACGGTCACGTTACAAGTCACGCGCGCAAGACAGGAATTGTCCGCGAGCGGCGTGACGACCAGATCGCTGACGACCGCGTCCGAAGAAATCGTGCGCGCGCTGACAAAACGATAAGGTTCTACCAGTCCGCTCGCGGGCGTGATATCGCTCACGACGATACTGACGTCGGTAAGGGCTTCCTGACGCATACACATATCCAGAACCTTGTCGCATTGAATACACGCTTTCTCACAGATTCCGTTTACGGCATTGCCCTTGATCGCCCCGGGAATCTTGTCAGATTTGCAATTGTTTGAAAACGACATATGTAATTTTCCTCCTCTATGGTGTCTACTGCAATATATGCCGAGCGCGCCGCAGGCGTTCCGCGACACACAAAATACGGAGCGATTCGCTTATCCCGAACCGCCCCGTATTTTACGACACATTGCAAAATTATATTAAAAATCGGCTTATTTTCAAATTATGTATTCTAGAATAACATGATTTTTATAATATTTATAATTATTGAT
>CAJTKI010000102.1 GCA_910576875.1 uncultured Christensenella sp. | reverse complement strand
CGGAAAAATATATGCCGGCGACGATGTCAACGATATTATGCGTTGGCTTACGGTAAAAGCCGTATTTAGCAACGGTACGGAAGAGATTGTCACGGATTATGTGTTGATCGGCTCGTTTGACCGCGTCGGGGAGACGGAGGTAACCGTGACGTACAATGGAAAGGAAAAGACGGTAAAAGTAGAAGTGAGCGCGGCGACGGTCGTGACCAAGCCGACAGTTTATCAAGCATCTATTGTTTACGACGGTCAAGAACACGGATACGCGGATTTTATTACGGGCTTTGAAAGCAATATCATGGAGTTTGCAGAACCAATCTCCGTCATAAAAAACGCCGGCTCCTACACATTGAAAATCAAGATCAAAGACGCCGTAAACGTAGCGTGGGATGAAAACGGAGATAAGCGTGTAATCGAACTTCGTTTTTCGATCGAAACGCTCAAACTCGAATATCCGACGAATGGCGGCAGTTTGCAGTATACGGGGGCGCAACAGACTTATGTGCCGCAATGCGTGAATGCAGATTTTGTAAGCCTTAGCGGCAATCGCGGGACGGAGATCGACACCTATCATGCAACGGCTTCGTTAATAGATAAAAGTAATACAGCATGGCTTGACGGAAGTACGGGGGATGTTTCGTTTACTTGGCATATCGTCAAACGCGTGTTATCGCGTCCCGTGCTTACCGAGTCGGATCTTGTATATACGGGATCGGAAATCGTCGTAACGGAGATACTCGAAAATTTCGATGAGACTTATATGAACGTATCGGGCGAATTAAAGGGCATCGACGCAAAAGTTTATACGCTTGTCGTGTCGATCAAGGACGCCGAACATTGCGAGTGGGCGGCTGATGCCGAAGCATACCGCGCGGCACAGTCGAACGATACGGAAATACGCATCGTTTGGGAGATTCGCAAAGCGCGCCTTGCGCCGACCTGGGACAAGCGCGGCGATACGCCCGTCTTGACGATTCCGGACGCGTATGCCGATCTGGTCGAGCTGGAATACGTCTACTACGATGCAAACGGCAACCAAGTCGCGGCGGACGCGCTCGCAGTCGGCAAGTCGTATACCGTCGTTGCAAAACTCGCGGCGGGATACGAAGGCAACTTCGAATTCGTAGACGCAGACGGAAACGCGTTGAGCATACCGCAGCAAAGCGAGCCGGAGTCGTTCGAGAAACAAGACCCCGACGCGCCGTCTGCGCCAACCGTGCCGTGGGAGTGGGATAACACCAAAAATCCGCCCGAAATCAAACTGCCCGACGATCTGCGAGACAAGATTCATCCCGAATACGAGTACAAGGACAAGGACGGCAACATCGTCGACAAGGACGATCTGATCGACGGCGAAGATTATACCGTGACCGTCAAAATTCCCGATGCGGAGAAGGATCAAATCATCTTTGTCGATCGGGACGGCAATCCGATCGACATCGACAATCTGCCGTCGCACGCATTCGAAAAGCGTCCCGACGGTACGGATACCCCGCCGACATCGGGCGCGGGACTCGGCGAACCGTGGTTTAAGACCGTCATGATCGTGATCGCCGCCACGCAAGGCGCGATGCTGATCGTTTTGATCGCGATCGGCGCGATGGTCAATGCGATCCGTCGCATGCGTCGCAATCGGCAAAACCAATCCTGACCGCGTTTCGCTACGCTCCGTCGCCGTGCATGACGCCGCGACGGGGCGTTATCCGACTTCGCGCGGAACGCTTGACATTTCTTCTTCGTACGGCATATAATACATACGTATATCCAAAAGCGTTACGCCGGCAAGAGTAACGGTGCAGGACGGATTCCAGAGAGAACGGTCGTCGGCTGAGAGCCGTTCCGAAGTCCACGCCGCCAAGTGCAGCCGGTTAGCTGTGCGGAGGAAATGCCGCATCGGGTCGTTCCGTTACCGACGTACGAGCGGGGTCTGTGACCCAATCAAAGTGGAACCGCGCGATTTGCGTCTTTGACATGTCAAGGGCGTTTTTTTATGCCGTTGAAAGGAGCATAGTATGGGCAAAATCAAGATGGATCTGCAAGTCGCGATGGATCGGGATCCGGCGGCGCGCAGCAAGTGGGAAATCTTTTGGACGTACGGCGGGTTTAAGGCGCTGTATCGGCATCGCTTTGCGCACTGGTGCTATCGGCATCATATGCGCGGTCTGGCGCATTGGATTTCGGCGCGCACGCGGCGCAAGACGGGCGTGGACATTCATCCGGCGGCGCAGATCGCGGGCGGCGTGTTTATCGACCACGGCGTCGGCGTCGTGATCGGCGAAACCGCGGAGATCGCGACCAACGTCGTCATTTATCAGGGCGTGACGCTCGGCGGCACGGGCAAGGACGTGGGCAAGCGGCATCCGACGATCCAACAAAACGTCATGATTTCCGCCGGCGCCAAGGTGCTCGGTCCGATTACGGTCGGGCATGATTCCAAGATCGGCGCGGGCAGCGTCGTGCTCAAAGACGTTCCGCCGCATTCGACCGTCGTCGGCGTGCCCGGTCGCGTCGTCAAGCAAAACGACGAGCGCATCGCGGATATGAATCAAATCCGTTTGCCCGACCCGATTCTCGAAGAATTCCGCCGTCTCAACCGCCGCATCGACGTGTTGGAGCAGGCGTTGCACATTCAGGCGTGCAAATATTCGATCACGATGACCGAAGACGCGCGCAACGCGCCCGATGCGCAGGCGGACGACGCGCGGCGCGACCGGACAGAATAAAGAGCAATATTATAAGGAGCGATTTATGTTGAAGATTTACAATACGTTGACGCGTACCAAGCAAGAGCTTGTCCCGATCCGCGATGGCAAGATCGGCATGTACAGTTGCGGACCGACCGTTTACAATTATGCGCACATCGGCAATTTGCGCACGTACATCTTTATGGATATCTTCCGCCGCGTGTTGCGCTACGACGGATACAAGATCAAAGGCGTCATGAACATCACCGACGTGGGACATCTGATGAGCGATTCCGACGACGGCGAAGACAAGATGGCAAAGGCTTCGCGCGAACAGCGCAAGTCGCCGTGGGAGATTGCCGAAT
>CAJTKI010000101.1 GCA_910576875.1 uncultured Christensenella sp. | reverse complement strand
CGCCGGCGGGATCCATAATTACGCGAGAAGATATTCGGTGGTTCCAATACGCGGCGATCGGGATCGGCGGTACGCTGGCGGCGATGTTGTTTGTGCAAATCATGATTTGGATAATTGTCGCAAGCATGCGACGCATGCGCAAAAAGAGTATGCAACAAAAGTAAAATGTCTTGATGCAATTATGCAATATCGATTATTCGAAATCGGCGCGCGGAAATACGACGCGCCGATTTATATGTGTGCACGGTTTGGGCGGGCAAGATTTACATATTCGACGTATGGGGCGCATACGCTAGAATATGGATTACAGTGCATATTATCTGAAAAATATTTACGGAGACGAATCAAAGCGCAAACGCTATACCAATCGCGATTATCGTACTTATCGCGATGAGCGAGACGGCAAATATGCGGAATCGGAACCGCAAGTGATCTATCTGCAACCGCCGCCCGAATTGATGCAGCAATCCGCTTACAAAGCGCCGACGTACGATTACGAGGCGGTCGAAGTCGGGAAATTGCCCGATTATGCGATACCGAATTCGGCGGTAAAAACGGGCAAAAAACGCAAAAAAATGGGGCGTTTTCGCAAGGTTTTGATTGTAAGTTTGCTGTTTATCATTTCGGTATTGTCGACGATTGTGGCAAGCGATATCATTACGCAAGGATCGTTGATGGGCACGTTGTCCGTATGGGCGGAGCGCAGCATGATGCAATACACGTATTTTGCATTGGTAATCGGTCAATACGACGATTTGGCGCAGGCAAAAATTCAGGCGACGCAACTGCGTTTGCAAGGCGGCGCCGGATACATCGTACAAAGCGGCGCGCAGTATTGGGTGATTGCCGATGCGTACGAGCTGGAGCAGGATGCGCAAGACGTTGCGCGCAAGTATTCCAATGCGGCGGTAATCGAGCTCTCGCAACCGAAAATCAATTATAAGCGCTACGACGCCAAATATCGCGGCACGCTGGAAGGTTATATGGATTATAGCTATACCGCGTGCGATCAGATGTATCGGATCGCGACGCAGCTTGCGGACGGTCGAATTTCGACCGCAAAGGCGTTGGACGAGATCTATCTGTTAAAACTGCAAATGCAGCGCGAGATCGATCAATTTCGACCGTTTGCGGAGCAGGTCGGCTCGGAAGATATGACCAAGATATTGGCGGATATGCAGATCATCGTGTCCGTACTCGATACGATGGCGCAGCAGACGGACTATGCGTTGTTGGCGGATCTGCGTTACTATCGAGTGCAACTGTTGTACAATTTTGCGGCGTTGAGCGCCAAATTGGCAGAATAAGACGTATTGGAACAAAGAGAAAACGTGCGTGGGACTGTGCGCAAGCGAGCGTTCGTGCGCGAATAAACGTATAAAAGAACCGACAGATTGTGCGCTGTCGGTTCCTTGTTGACGGGGTATTTATCGGATCCGTATCATCAGGATATTTGCGTTGCCTTCGCCTTGCAGCGGTTCGACCGAAAAATCGGGCAGAGATTTGAATAGCTGACTGAATTTTTGATATCCGTAGTTGCGGCTGTCGAAGTCGGCGAACAAACGCGTCAGGCGGTTGCCGACGTCCGAAAGATTTGCCCATCCGTCGTCGTTGGTGAGATCGGGCAAGATGACGTTTTTGACGATCTCGATGATTTTTTCCAATTTGGTGATTTCGTCCGAAGTATCTTCCGCGAGTTCCTTTTTGTTCTCGTCGTCTGCGGATTTTGCGGTTTTGGCGGGGCGCTTGCTTTTGTCCGCGGTTTTGGATGCTTTGTCGTGATCGGAAGCGACGGTTTTGGATTTGGAATTCTTCGTGTTTTCCGATTTATCTTTGGCGGAGTCCGATTTGTCTGATTTTTTCTTCTTTTCGTCTTCGATCACGTCGAGCAATACGAATCGTTCGCATGCCTTGCGGAGCGATTGAGGCGTTTTCTTTTCGCCCATGCCGATTACGCTCATGCCGGATTCGCGCAGTCGCTGGGCGAGCTTGGTAAAATCGCTGTCCGAAGAAACAATGCAAAATCCCTCTACATTGCCCGAATACAAAATATCCATTGCGTCGATGACCAATGCGATATCCGAACCGTTTTTGCCCGAAGTATAACTGGGCTGCTGCATCGGAGATAGCGAATATTTGAGAAAATCTTCGTTTGTCCAATTGATGTTTTTGCTGCCGACAAAGTCTCCGTATATGCGTCGGATGGTTGTCGTTCCGTGACGGGCAAGTTCGTTGAAGATGGTGTGGCGATAAGCGCGCGTGACGTTTTCGGCGTCGATTAACAGTGCGATACGTTTTTCTTGATTCATGTAATCCTTCATGCCGCGCATTACGGCGGCTTTTACAAAATCGATCCGCAGATCGTATAATGCCAGTATATACGACCGAATCGAAAAAGTCAAATTATCGCGGCGCTCATTATGCGACTATAAAATCGCGTTGGAATGCATGTGATGCGTCGAAAATACTTGTAGTTGCTTGTATACGGATTAAAATTTTATCATATAGGACGATTATATGGATATAACTATACAAGCAAGCGATCGTTAGTAATTATTTTGAAAGGATAGATATTTATTTGTCATTCTGCATTCGGTTCATGAAAAAAAACCGTCTTCGACGGTTCGAAGACGGCAGAATTTTCAAGGCTGTGCATCTGTTTTCGACATGACCTACCCGAGCGGTACGGGAATCGTTAACTCCCCCAAAGCTACCTTGTGGCACATCATACGGTCTGCTTAATGCTGCTGCAGTCAAGCCCTGACATGGTTCACAGTGCATGATTGCACAAGACCTTGGGATCGACGTCACGTGTTCGGGTCAGACCTCGCATAGACCATGCCTAGAACAGCATTCGGTCCTGCTGTAGCGGGTTGCAGGTACAGGGCACCGCTAGCTCCCCGACTAGCGCGGCCTTGCCTCGCGCCGAGGCGCTTGCAGGCCGCAGTTATTTTATCACGGACGGGAAAATTTATCAACTCTATTTTTCTATTTTCCAAAATTCCGGCAATTCCCGCCTGTTCAGCGCAGAATATGCCACACGTTGTCCCCCTGGAAGCCGCAGGCGCGGTAGACCCGCTCGGGCTGGGTGGGGTTCTCCCGCTCGCCGGACACGG
>CAJTKI010000100.1 GCA_910576875.1 uncultured Christensenella sp. | reverse complement strand
TTGAAGGGAGCTGTCCTTAGTACGAGAGGACCGGGATGGACAGACCTCTGGTGCATCAGTTGTCCTGCCAAGGGCACAGCTGGGTAGCTACGTCTGGACGAGATAATCGCTGAAAGCATCTAAGCGTGAAACTCCCCCTAAGATAAGATCTCTCATCCTTTATGGAGTAAGGCTCGACGTAGACTATGTCGTTGATAGGTCGGAGGTGGAAGCGCAGTAATGTGTGAAGCTGACCGATACTAATAGGTCGAGGGCTTTATCGTAGTCGAGAGAAGGACTATGGAAGGCCATAAAGAAGAATCATCAGCGAAGCTAGGACTGGGAAAGAGAGAAGATACTATGCAGTTGTGAGTGTACGGAGAGAGACATTCAACGAATCCGGTGGCAATGGCGAAGGGGAACCACCTGTACCCATACCGAACACAGCAGTTAAGCCCTTCTGCGCCGATGGTACTTGGTTGGACACGACCTGGGAGAGTAGGACGCTGCCGGTAACCAAAAGAGAAAGAGAGACTGAGGTCTCTCTTTTTTGTATTCTATGGCGTTATGTGTAGTTTTAAGAGACAGTGCGACGGACTGACGACGAGTAAGATGCGCGGCGCGATACTTTGCGGATCAGTGGCAAAAGATCTGTTGCACGGTGTGAGTTAAATGCGAGGCGGGAAGTAGGAGAATACTTGCGTCGGCAATATTGCAGTGCATTCAAAGGATCTTGATCGATAAGCCGCATGTTGATATTTATCGAATCGTGTCGAATACGGGTGGAGCGTAGGCGCAGTATGGGATTCTGTTACAGATGTCGGTATTTGTCGAATTGTGTCGAATATAGGGTGGTACGTAGGCACGGTAAATGGATTTGTGTTCGATATGTCGAAGATGAATAGCCGTCGGCTGCAAGAAATAGAATGATTCGGTATACGACGATCGGGCAGATTTGACGAATAGAACGATTCTGTTATATTTTTACGGTGCGGTATCGGATTCGGTCAATGAGATATGTCTCCATTGCGGCAATCACAATCGGGATTTCTGAGACGAAAAAAGTTCATAGAATATACTATTCCATGAACTTTTCTATTATTATTTTATTCGCACGCTTCAATAAAGTCAAGTCAAAACGCGATTCTTTGTTTCGTTCCCATATTCCGGGAGTTAAATTTTTGCCCGACAAGTCTTAATTTACTTAACAAGTTCATGGAATAGTATATTATACGAACTTTTTCAGGACGTTGTTATGCAGGATTTGGAATAGAGAATAATGCAATGTTTGTGGAGATAGATATGCCAAAGACGAAATATCGAATTATTGAAACTATAATAATTATTGGAATTCTAATATCGGTGCTGTGCGGCGTATTGTTCAACACAGGACATACATTTGCATTCAACGATTCCAATATGACCGAGACGACGGTATCGATCGGGGAGTTGTTGCTCGAGGAGTACGATGCGGGCGCGGCGAAGCCGAAGGTGTTCCACGACGAGACGTTTTGGGCGTTGATCGACGCGTTGCGCGGCGCGGGAGAAGAAGATGCCGAGATCGCGGATTTGTCGAACAAGGACGCGGCGGCGATCCGTATAGCCAACGGCGGCAAAGACGTCGTCGTGACGCTCGACGGCAAACAGTGGACGGTGACGGATCTGCGCAAGTTGGACAACGGGCAGGTCATCGCGACGATGTGGCTGGCGACGAGCGCAGAGATGTCGCAGTGGAATCCGTGGTATGCCAATACGCCGACGGACGCATATCCGGGCAATATGTACAGTACGAGCTATATCCGCGCGAATGCGTTGAACAGCGGCGGAAGCGGATACGTTGCGACGCAAGGGGCGACGACGTTGACGCCGATCGCTCAGCGCGCGGATCATCCGTATGCAAAATTTACGATGGATAAAGTCATGGACGGCACGCGTAACGTATCGTTGCTTAACTATATCGTTCAGCCCAAAGACGTGGCATATCAGGGAACAGAAACGATTTGCAATTACAATGACAGCTGGAAAACATGTCCCAACGAAGCATGGGGAACGCCGGAGATCGAGAGCTACTATAACGCCAACATGAATTATAGCAATAAAATGCATTATACGGAGTGGGCAAGCGATTATCTGTGGTTGCCGAGTTTGGCAGAGACGGGATATAGCGGCGTTGCCGGCATCTGGAACTTGTCGAATGAGCAACGCAGTAATGGAACGAATTCGTGGCTGCGCTCCGGCTACTACGCGCTTGCGCACCGTGCATGCATTCTGGCCGCGTCCGGCGGCGATAGCAACGCCTATCTCACGAATACTTCCGCGGTCCGTCCCGCGTTTCACTTTAATCTCACCTCTGCCGCGCTGAGCGCGGCATCGCTCGGGATTGCGCCTCCGACCGATTTCAGCGTCGAGTACAACGGAGCGGAACAAAGCATCGCCGCCGCGGATTGGTACAAATCGGAGGTGCACGGCAACGCCGCAACGATGTCGGTCCGCTATTCGCCGGCGACGGTCTGCGACGCGGGCGAATACACGGTGGAAATGACGCTCGTCGATCCGGGACAGAACTGGAAAGACGAGACGAGTGAGACCGACCGTACGCGCACGGTCAAGATGACGATCACGCCGCATCCGATCGCACTGAAAAATTTGACATTGGACGCCGCAGGCGTTCCCGTACAGCCCGAGTTGCTCAACGGCACGTCGGACTTGTACGACCGTGACGTGGGCAAAGCAACCGCGCCGCAGCTCGGGCTGCGATATACGGGCACGACGGGGACGGGGCAGGCGTACGACAGCACGGACTTCCCGACCGTGCGGGGCGACTATAAGGCGACGGCATATATTGTCAACGCGGATAGTTGCAACTACAAGTTGGATAAGACCTATTCGGTCGACTTCGTCAAACTCAAAGAGAAGGTTGCCGTCCCGTGGATGCGTGCGGAGCAAGCGCCCGTCTACGACGGTACGGACAAGACGTTTACGCTCAACGACTACGCCGACGGCGGCGCGGTCAAGATCGTGTCGTGCGACGGGATGACGCGGACGGGCGCGGACTTTGTCGCGCGCAGAGCGGGGACGTACGAGATCGTGCTGGGGCTGGTCGATCCGGACGCGACGGAATGGAACGATACGACGTCCGG
>CAJTKI010000099.1 GCA_910576875.1 uncultured Christensenella sp. | reverse complement strand
GCCGTTGCCGTCCATGATAAAGGCAATGTGCTTGGGCATACGGATTTGTTCGCTCATAGGCTCCTTACGCCGTACAAGCCGCATGGCGCGGCTTGCAAGGTTGTCGTCGCGACGTCGTTATACCGTCGTCACTTCGACTTCTTTGTCTTTGACGAGACGATCGACGCAGTCGATCTGCTCCGCCAACAATTTGTCCACGTCCTTTTCGCACGCAGACAATTCGTCTTCGGTGATCACGGCGTCTTTTTTGAATTTTTTCAACGTTTCGTTAATGTCGCGGCGCGCGTTGCGCAGCGTAACTTTGGTGCTCTCCGCGACGGAACGGATCGTCTTGACCAGTTCCTTGCGGCGCTCCTGCGTCAGCTCCGGAAAGATCAATCGAATCATCTTGCCGTCGTTGTTGGGCGTAACGCCGACGTTGGCGGCGATGATCGCCTTTTCCATGTCTTTCAACGCGCTGACGTCCCACGGCGAAATCACCAACAAGCGCGCTTCCGGCGTCGAGATATTGGCAAGTTGCTTGATCGGCGTCGGCGTGCCGTAATAGTTTACGACGACTTTATCCAAAATGTGCGGATTGGCTCTGCCCGCTTTCATCGACATAAATTCTTGTTGCAGATTGGTCAGGCTCTTATCCATACGGGATTCGAATGCGTCAAACTGTTCTTGCAGCTGGGGCTTATCATATTTCATGTGTTTCACCTCGTTGTGTATTGTAATCATTATAGCAAAGTATCAAACCTTTTTCAATCTATTTCCGATAAAAATTCCGTTCGCGCCGACCACGCGCAATGCAATGCGCCGCCGGTAAAAAATCACTGTAAAAAACACAAAATCCAACCTAAAAACTGCGATTGCGCAGATCGCTTTCGTATACGATTTTCGTCACGAATGAATCGCATACGCATCCGTGCGTCTCAGATTCGACCGACTGCCGAATCGAAAACGAATAATCGACTTTTGCCGCGCAAAAATACCGATCCGACGATAACACGCCTATCGATTGGCACCGCGTCGCATATATCCATGCAAATCCTATGCGATCCCGTCGCGATCGCAATCCAAAACGCATGAAATAACATGGATTTTTGATGCAAAAAAGCGGATTTTCGGCGATATTTTCAATGTGTTTATAGACGATTTTGGCTAATTTTTTGCGAAACGCAATCAAATGAAATTCTATCCGTTCAAGAAAATATTTTCGTCGCGCGATTGCAAAACGGCAACCTTGCGGCTGCCGTCCGATGTCGTATTGCAATCAGCAATCGTGAATGATCGTACCGATGCGCTCGCCCTGTACCGCGCGCACGAGTCCGTCCTGTTCGCGCAACGCGAACGCGATGATCGGAACGCGATTCTCCATACACAGCGAAATCGCCGTCGTATCCATCGCTTGCAAGCCGCGCTTGATGACGTCGATGTACGAAATTTCGTCGATTTTTTTCGCGTCCGGATTTTTGCGCGGGTCGCTGTCATATACGCCGTCGATATTCTTGGCAAGCAACAACACGTCCGCATGAATTTCCGTCGCGCGCAACGCCGCGCCCGTATCCGTACTGAAAAACGGATTGCCCGTACCGCAAGCGAAGATGACGACGCGGTTCTTTTCCAAATGCCGCAACGCCTTGCGCAGAATATACGGTTCCGCAACCCGCGTGATCGTCAACGCCGTCTGTACCCGCGTCGGAATGCCCGCCGCTTCGAGCGCGTCCTGTACGGCGATCGAGTTCATGACCGTCGCAAGCATGCCCATGTGGTCCGCCGAACTGCGATCCATCGTCAAAGCCTGACGCCCGCGCCAAAAATTGCCGCCGCCGATGATCAACGCGACTTCGACGCCGAGCTGCTTAACCTTTTGGATCTGATCGACGACGTACGCGATCATGGATTCGTCGATGCCGAATCCTTTTTCTCCAGCCAGCGCTTCGCCGCTGAGTTTGATGACGACACGTTTGTACGCTACGCCCTGCATACCGAATACCTCCGCATTATGATTGTATAAAAAAAGAGAACCAAGAAGAATCTTGGTTCTCCGAACGGTTATTTACCTGCTTTTGCTTTCGCGATTTGTTCTTCGACTTCGTCGGCGAGATTTTCTTCTTTCTTCTCCAAACCTTCGCCCATCACGAATCTCGTGAAACGCACGACCTGCACGTTGCCGTTTTCTTTGAGCAACGCCTTGATCGTCTTGTCGCCGTCTTTGACGAACGGCTGTTCGAGCAGACAGACTTCCTTAAAGTACTTGTTGATACGTCCTTCGACCATCTTTTCGATGATGTTGTCGGGCTTGGGATGCTCTTCGTTTTTTGCCTGCGCGCGCAAAATCTCTTTTTCCTTTTCGATCTCGGCTGCCGGTACTTCGGAAGAACTCACATACGAGGGGCTTGCCGCCGCGATCTGCAATGCCAGATCGTGCACCAATTCCGCGCTCGCGCCGGCGCCGGTCTCTACCAACACGCCGATCTTGCCGCCCATATGGATATAGCTGTCCACCTTGCTGTCCGCACCGGTCACGTATTTTGCAAAACGACGGATGTCGATCTTTTCGCCGATCTTGGCGATCGTCTCGGCAATCAGATCCGCGTTGTCGCTCTTGACCTGCTCGACGTTTTGCACGTCGTTGGCGGCGATATACTTCGCGATCTCGACGACGAAAGCCTTATACTGTTCGCCGCGCGCAACGAAGTCGGACTCGCAGTTGACTTCGACCAACACGCCGACGTTGCCGTCGATGTACGCTTCAACGATGCCCTGCGACGCGACTTTGCTCGCGCGCTTGGCGCCGGTCGCCATACCTTTTTCGCGCAGGAAATCGATCGCCTTATCCATATCGCCGTCCGACGCGATCAGCGCCTTTTTGCAATCCATCATACCTACGCCCGTCTTGGCGCGCAGATCCATAACGTCTTTATTCGTAAATGCCATAACGATTGTCTCCTTATCTTGCGATTATTCCGCCGCAGCAGCAGTCTCGGGTGCCGATTCCGCAACTTCTTCTTCCACCGAGAACGTGATGCCCTCGTTGGCTTCGATGACGGCGTTCGCCATGATGCCCGCGATCAGTTTGATCGCGCGGATCGCGTCGTCGTTGCCCGGAATGACGTAATCCACGAGATCGGGATTGCAATCCGTATCGACGAGTCCGACGACGGGAATACCGAGTTTTTTCGCTTCTTTGACGGCGATGTCTTCTTTCTTGATGTCTACGACGAACATTGCGCCCGGCAAACCGTTCATCGTCTT
>CAJTKI010000098.1 GCA_910576875.1 uncultured Christensenella sp. | reverse complement strand
CGAATATGTAACCAAACACATGCAGCGTAGCTGCGAATGGAAAACGCTGCCGATCGCTTTCGCCGTCGGCGGTCTGATCTGTATGATCGGACAGGCGTTCGCCGATTTATACGCGTTGGCGCTGCCGCAGTGGAGCAAGCTCGACGTGGCATCGCTGGCGTGCATGACGATGATCTTTTTGGGCGCGTTGCTGACCGGATTCGGAATCTACGATAAGATCGGCGGCGTCGCGGGCGCGGGCTCGATCATCCCGATTACCGGATTCGCGAACTCCGTCGCGTCTCCTGCAATGGAATTTCGCAAAGAAGGCATTATCTTCGGAACGATGGCGAAAATGTTTGTCGTCGCAGGTCCGATCATTGTCAGCGGCATTTGTTCGTCGGCGTTGGTCGGGTTTATATATTGGATCATCGAGACGGTAAAATGAAACAGGGAAAACAGACTTATCGGATGCAAACGCCCGTCTATATCGCGCATACGTTCGCGATCGGCGGACCGTACGAGGCAAAGGGATCGTTCGGACAGTTCTTCGACTACGTCATGGACGACGACGAATGGGGCTGCAAAACGCATGAGAAGACGGAGATCAAAATGCAAAAGCACGCGATCAACGGCATTCTCGAAAAAAGCGGTCTCAAACAAACGGAAATCGATTGCCTGATGGGCGGCGACCTGCTCAATCAGATCGTGCCGAGTTCGTTCAGCGCAAGGGAATTCGAGATTCCGTTTACCGGTATGTACAACGCTTGCGCAACGTTTGCCGAATCGCTTGCGATGGGATCGACCTGGTTGCAAAACGGCATGCGCAACGTCATATGTACCGTCAGTTCGCACTATGCGACGGCAGAGCGGCAATACCGCTATCCGCTCGAATTGGGCACGCAACCCACGCCTGCCAGTCAATGGACGGTGACCGCGGCGGCAAGCGCGTTGTTGACGACGGATGCGTGCGACGCGCCCGTCATCGAAAGCGTGACGCTGGGCAAGGTCGTCGATCTCAAATGTACGGACGCCAACAACATGGGGGCGGCGATGGCGCCCGCGGCGTGCGATACGATCCTGACGCATCTGCGCGATACGGGACGCGTCGTGGACGATTACGATCTGATCGTTACGGGAGACTTGGGAAGATTCGGGATGGACACGTTGCGATTCCTTGCCAAGCAGGAAGGCATCATGCTCGAAGATCGACTCAACGACTGCGGCGCGATGGTCTACAAAAAAGAACAAAAGCCCGGACAGGGCGGATCGGGCGCGGGATGCAGCGCGAGCGTGTATTGCGCGTATCTGCACAGACAGTTGTGCGACGGCGCGTGGAAACGCATTTTGTTCGTACCGACGGGCGCGTTGTTGTCCAAAGCGTCGTCGTTGCAGGGAGAGTCGATCCCGGGGATCGCGCATGCGGTCGAAATCGTCAAGGAGAATTGAGTATGTGGCAATGGATATGGTTGTATTTGAGAGTGTTTCTCGTCGGCGGATTGGTCTGTATGGTCGGACAGTTGCTGATGAACAAAACCAAGATCACTTCGGCGCGTATTTTGGTAACGTTTTTGCTGCTGGGCGTCGTGTTGCAGGCGTTCGGAGCGTTCGAGTTTATCGAGAAGTTTGCGCGCGCCGGCGTAACGATTCCGATCATCGGTTTCGGCGCGTCGCTTGCGCGCGGCGCGATGGAAGGCGCGAAGATCGGCTTGTTGCAAGCCGTGACGTACGGTATGGCGGCAGTCAGCGCGGGATTGACGGCGGCGATATTCTTCGGATTCGTGTTTGCGTTGATCTTCCGTCCGCACTCGAAAAAAGTATAATTATTTTTTATGGAATCAAACGTCGCAAATTTCTGCGGCGTTTGATTCAGCGGCTTGTAAGATGACTAGTAAAATCAGTCGTCCGATAACCCCAATAAGTAATCTGCCGATACGTTAAAATACTTGGCTAATTTGAATATCGCTTCTGCACATGGTTCTTGTTTACCGGTTTCCCAATAACTAATAGACGCATTACTTAAATTCAATTCATGGGCAAGTAAATTTTGTCCAAGATTTTTATCATTTCGCAAACTTTTCAATCGTTCGCCAAAAATGCGTCTATCAAATTGTTCCATAATATAAATGATAACAATAATTAAGATAATATACTTGACATCTAACTATAATTAGATTAGAATATAAAAAACAAACTAAGGAGAATAATATGAATTATATAATAATAGGTATTATTATCATAGGAGCAATAGTATCTGGTATTTACAAAGTTCTTGGTGGGCAGAAGAATGAATCAAGGAGTAATAGCGAGAATGAGAAGACGAGTGAAAATGTTCCAGAATATTATGTATTTGACGAGGGTAGTCGCAGAGAGTTAACATTTATTGAACGCAAAACAGATTACGACAGCGACCCGCCATATTATGGCGAGTATTATAATCGCTTCAAAGACGAATTAGGACGCATATGGCGTTCTTATGATGGAAATAAAACTTTTCTTAAAGAAAACCTTAGCGGAAGATTATATTACCGTTAAATTTATAAGAAAATATGCTTTGGTCTTCTTCAATAAAAATGATCAAATGGCGATGTCTATGCATATCATAGGATGTGGCAGGTTACCGTTGTCGAAAACGATCCAAGTTTAAGCGTCGGGCGATTCTGCTGTGCGTGTTGATTGCGACGTGCGCGGCGGTATTTGTTTGTCGCGCCAATTTTTTGGAATACGTGCATACGTATTCTTCCACGTATATCCGCGCCCAACTCGTCGACGCGGTCAACGACGGCACGTCCGAATCGCTGGAAAAAGAAAAATACGGCGATTACGAAACGATCGTCACCGTGCATAAAGACGCCGGCGGCGATATCGTCTATATCCATACCAACATGTTGCTGATCAATATGTACATCTGCGACGTGTTGGAATGCGTGCAGACGCAGGTGGACAATCTTTGTCGCGACGAAAAATTGCAAGTGCCGATCGCGGCGGCGACGGGACTGACGATGCTGGCGCAATACGGTCCGAAATTCGAATTCGTGTTGCAACCGGTGGGGACGGTGGATTGCGATTATCGATCCGCGTTCCGCGCGGCGGGCGTCAATCAGACGTTGCATTCGATCTACATCGATATCGACGTCAAAGTGCAGGTGTTGTTGCCGCTCAATTCGCCGCAAATCGCGCTCAAAACGTCGATGCTCGTATGCGAAAACGTCATCGTCGGCAAAATTCCGGACGTATATCTGCAAGGCGGCTCGATCGATCTGCGACCGTAGCGCAAACGCGGGACAAGGAAATATCGGCGCGAGCGCGGAAGCAGCGTTG
>CAJTKI010000097.1 GCA_910576875.1 uncultured Christensenella sp. | reverse complement strand
CGATATGTAGTAATTTTATTTAGGACTTGTATACTATGAAAATACCGAATCAATCGAACGTTATTTACAATGCCGTGATGCCAATAAACCGGGAACGCCCGGAAGTCTTACAAGCAACACCGTAAACACAGAGATTTTGTCTTACTCCGTCTCGAAAGAAATCACCTGCGACAAAACGACGGTCAAAGAAGGCGAAACGGTTCACATAACGGTTACGATTACCAATCGTTCGGAAGCAAAATTACACCACACGTTTATATCGAATCCGACACCCGACGGCGCAAGTTATGTTGCGGGCAGCGTCAAAGTCAACGGCGCCGTACAACCGAATTACAATCCGACGACCGGATTTTTCCTTCCCGACTTAAATCCGGGCGAAACGCTTACCGTCGAATACGATCTGCAAATCCAATCCCCGATGACGAAATCGCCCGTCATCGACACTTCGGAATTCCAATACACCGTAGACGACCCGATCCGAGGCGAAGTGTCGTTTGCCGAATATACGGATCCGATCTCGATCAACGTGCTGGCGGCAAGACTCTCCGTCGTGAAAAGCGTCGATAAGGCGTACGCGGTCAAGGGCGAAACGTTGACGTACACGGTAACCTTTACCAACGAAGGCAGTATCGACATCAACGATATTTATTTTACCGACAATATCCCCCAAGGCACGACGTTTGTGGAAAAATCGGTCTTGATCAACGGCAACAACATCCCCGCCTACCGTCCCGAGATCGGTTACAGCGTAGCCAATTTGCCGCCGAACACGAGCGCGACGACGAGTTTCCAGGTAACGGTAGATTAAAGCCATGCGGATCCCGAACCAATTGAATATCGCTTACAACGTCGCGTTGCCGAACGGAAAGCGAATTTCGGAAAGCGCGGAAAGCAACGCGGTCAGCACGGAAATCTTGACCTATTCGGTCGATAAAACGCTGCGCAGCGACAAAACCGTCGTACGCGCGGGCGAAACCGTACGCAATACCGTAACCGTAACCAACCGTTCGGATACAAAACTATTCCGCAACTTCGTGACGATTTCGCAACCCGACGGAGCAAGTTTTGTCGCGGGCAGCGTCCGCGTGAACGGGATCGAACAACCGACTTACGACCCCGTGGAGGGGTTGCGCTGCCCGATCTGCATCCGGACGAGACGGTTGTAATCGAATACACGTTAAAAGCAGACCGACCGACGACCGAGCAGATCACGCATTTTGCGACGCTGCGGTATACCGTAAACGATCCCGCCAGAGGAGACGCGGCTTATTCCGAAAATACGAATTCTGTTTGGATTACCGTTCTTGCGGATACGAGCGGCGCGGCAACCCCCGCATTCCGCCCGCAATACGACCTCGATCCCGAAATGTATTATCGGATATTGCGCGACTGCGAATATTGTTGCGATTGCTGTAATTGCCGCAACTGCCCAGACGAATCGAACTGTTGCGACCGCTCTTGCGACTTTGATTAAATGCCGCGCACGCATGAACGAGAGCATCCGCCCCTGCCCGACGCTCTTGCAGCAACAGCATCCGAACGGTCAGACAAGCGGACGGAACGGTACGCATGGCGGATCGTAAAATACCCTTGCGACAAACCGCGTCCGCGCAAGCGAATACGTCCACATTTTCGATCATATAAACCGAACAAGGGATCTGCATGCAGATCCCTTGTTCGGTTATGCAATCTTTCGACGGTTACAACGTCTGCAACACGCCGTCCGAAAAATAATAAATGTCTTCCCGTTTAAAGCCGTATACGCCGCCGAGCGGAACGATATGCGGCTCGAACGTAAAATAACGTACGCTGTCCAGACGCGCGCGATTGCCGCGTTCGATATAGATGCGCTTGCGCTTGGCGGTTGCAATCGAATGTCCCAAATTGCCGAGAAAATCGGCATTGCGATATCCGCTGTCCGCGATCCAACGATTGGCTTGCGCATGCAACTGCTCGAACGTCATATCGGGCGCAACGTATGCGCGTAATCTGTCGTGCAAACATTCCTGCAACAAAAGTCCGTCTCGCCACTGCGCATTGCGCAGACGATGCGGATCGGCGACGACCGCGCCGTCTTGGATCGCAAACGTACGCGCATAATCGCCCCATATCTTACCGATGCGCGGAGACAGGTCGACGGTCACGAGATCGTTGTCCGCAATCGTCGCGTCGGGCGTACGGTACCGTTTGCCCGACCCGGAGGCAACCGTGTCCGTTCCGGAATGCACGAGCGCGCCGATCCCCCAATACCAAAATCCGTCCGCGCCCATCGCAAGCATGCTTTGTTCGACAAACGCGCGCAATCGCGCAAGCGACATGCCGGCGGTTATCCGCGTCGCGCATTGCGCCATCGCGGTTTTGGCAATCTGTTGAATTCTGCTGTACTCTGCGTGCAAATCCATAGTTTCATTATCGCATACTTCGCGCGATCAGACAAGAAAAAATCGGACGCTACCCGCCGCGCGCCGATGCGAATTGACACGCCGCGCGGTCGATGCTATACTGAACAAAACATCGGAGCGTGAAAAGTCATGAGAAAAAGTTTACGATCGATCGGAATCCTGTGCGCGACAATCTTGATCGCGCTATGCGGCATACTGTCCGCATGTAAGGACACGCCCAAACCGCTGCATATCCACGAATATCCACAGCCGCCGACCCGATACGCGTACGAGCTCGACGATTCGATCGCGAAATGCACGGCGAACAACGCGCCGATCGACAATCAAAGCCGCGGATTCCGCGGAGAAACGTATATCACGCTCGGACGCCACGAAGGATACCCCAACAGCAACGAGCCATATGAACAGGCGCTGGAACAGGAATTGACGCGTCTCGCGCCCGACGGCATCCGCCTGATGCAGGTATACGTCTATCTGATCGAATATTACAATACGGATCTGCCGCAGACCGCGCTCGACCAACTGGACGCCTACATGCGTCTGATCGAAAGCAAGAACGTCAAAATGCTGCTGCGCTTTGCATACGAATCGACCGAAAAACAGAAAAACGGTCCGACCACCGAACAGATCGAACGGCATTGCCGGCAACTCAAAACCTTTTTTGCCGAACGCGAAGCGCTGTTCCACCGCACCGTCTATGCGATGCAGTTGGGCATGATCGGGCTGTGGGGCGAAGGACACGGCGGCGTATACAAACACGACGTGCGCAGAGTGGCTATCGCGGTCGCCGACATGACGCCCGCGGACACGCCGATCATGATCCGCACGCCCGAAATGCTGAGCGAAGTGCCGGACGAAGCGGAACACCGCTTCGGATTGCACGAAGATTACGTAATCGGATACGACGATCCGTGGGTCGCGATCACGACCGACCACCCCGACTATCGCAAAGTCATGAACAAATGCAAATACGCCGTCACCGACGGCGAAATGCCGTGGGGACGCGCCAA
>CAJTKI010000096.1 GCA_910576875.1 uncultured Christensenella sp. | reverse complement strand
AACAGCTTGAGCGTCACTTCGTACGTGCCCGCGTCGATGACGCTGTCCGCCGAATACTCGACCGATACGCGCGTCGCATCGCCGTAGATCGCTTCGCTGTACCAAGTCGGCATCTTTTCGCGATCCGTCAGTTTGTGTCCGGCGCCGTCGTATGTAATCGTTTCATCCGTCGGGAGATCCAACCCCGCCGCTTGCTCCGCCGCCGTTAAGTCCAAATGGAATGCAGGGCGTACCGCGTAGGAAGTATTCGCGTTCAGGTGATTCCGAGCGCCGGATGGCTCCAACGTGCTCACGCGATACACGTCGTTGTCCGCGCCTGTACGCGTCCAGGAGTTGGTGCCGTTGCTACGCTGGTTGTCCGACACATTCCAAACGCCGGTAATCCCGCTCGACGACGACTCCGAAGCATATCCGAGCTCCGCAAGACTGGGCAACCATAAATAATCTTCCGCCCAATCGTTGTAATGCGGTTTGGCGCTGTAATTCAAGGACGTGTTATAATATTTGACGAGATCCGGCGTTCCCCACGCTTCGTTGGGCGCGGTATGCCAAGCGCTGTTGTATGTACGCATCGTCTCCGTCTCTTGATACGCCACGTCTTTGGGCTGCACGATATAATCCGTCAAAGATAAATTACGCCCGTCCGACATGACGGTATCCATCGTAAACGGCGCGTACGGATGCGTCGCGCTCTGCGTATGCGGAGTCAAAACTGCGTTTTTCGCATCCGCTTCGGTTGCGACATATCCGCAATCGCCGCTGTTGAGCGTAACATTGCGCATATAGCTGCTGCTGTACATATTCGCTACATAGGTAGCAGTCGGGACATTGGTGCACCAAAGATTCCATTTCGACAGTTCCGTACTCGTCGCCAGCCACATCGTCGCGATCACGCGTCCGTCCGCCAACTTGCGCAGATCCGTCACCGTCCACTGTCTGCCGTCGATCGTGACGACAATGTCTTTGCCGTCGTTAATCGCGCGCAAATCGCCGGCGTTCTTGTTCGACAAATTCGCAACCGCGGTATACTGTTCCGAACCGCTGCGCAGCTTGTCAATGAATTGATCGAATTGGATTTTGTTGAATACTTTTGCGCTGTCATCGTTTGCGTCGTATGTATCCGTCCACAACAATTCCCCGACCGAAACCGTATTCGCATCGGTCATGTTGGAAGAATTGAACGCGTATACCGCCTCCGAATTGCGCCCGAATACGCCGACAAACCCGATCGCGCCGATGCAAATGCAAATACACAACGACAGTAACGCCGTCCAATATCGTTGTCGATTGTTATTCCGTACCATGCCGTTTCACTTCCGAAAACATACTCTCATGCCGATCCGAACACATCTCGAATAGTTCATAGAATAGAATATTCCATGAACTATTTTAGGTTATGGGAATTCCGATAGCTGATTTAATAACAATTCGTATCAAAAATATAGAAATATGCGTTGTAAAATTTTCCCTTACGGCAGTTTGGCGGGCGATTGTCTTGACTTTATATAGAATAACAGGTAAAATCATACTGTATATAGTTCATGGAATATTCTATTCCATGAACTTTTTGCCACGACTGCAATACACGCCCCGATCCGCGGATCGGGGCGCATTTATTAACATCCGATGCTTTCTCATGCGCGGCGTATGCTCAGACTTTGCCGCAAAACGGAAACGACGCGTCTCATGCGAGACGCGCCGTTCCTGAAATTAGGGATATCAATACTTGATTGCGACGTTATTCGGCTTTCTTCAACGCATCCAAACGCTTCGACAGTCTGCTGACTTTTCTGGAAGCCGTATTGGCGTGATAGATTCCGTCATTCTTCGCGCAGTCGATCAAAGAGATCGCTTCGACCAACAACTTTTCTGCGCTTGCCAGATCTTTGGCATCCACAGCGGCATTATATTTCTTCACGGCGTTGCGCACACGCGTACGCTTGGCAACGTTGATATCGTTCGCCTTTTGGTTGGTAATCACTCTTTTCTTCTGGGATTTAATATTCGGCATATCGTCCCTCCGTTCGTTATTTGCTAAATCAGTTTAGCACAAGCCTTAGCAGAAAGCAAGGAAAATAAGCGACTATTTTATAATTTTTCGCAATCGTGCGTCGCCGTATCGCGGCGGTTTTGCCGCGACGGGCGGGCGTGTGCACGGACGATACGCAACTACGGCGGGATATTTTCCGAAGATCGACGGATCTCGCGTTAATTTGCCGCCGATCGGGCAACACTCTGCACATATCGATATCGGAGTACCCTATGCAATATCCTTCCAACCTGATGATCGAAGCGTCCGCCGCGCCGATCCCCGAAGCCACGATTCACCGCGAACGGCATATCGACGTCCAGTCCTTGCACGTCACGCCCGTACTGTCGCGCAAACTCGATCGCCCGCAAGGCTACTATACGACGCTGACGCCGACTCGCCAAGCCCAACCGTCCGACGTCGCGCGCGTCCTTGCCAATCACATCGCGACGATGCTGCGACAGGTCGACGTCACGCGCGGCGATCTGCTCGTCGTGGGACTGGGCAACGACGACTATGTCGTCGACGCGCTGGGCACGCAGGTCATCCAGCGCATCCAACCAAATCCCGACCGCGCTTTGCGTCTGTGCACGCTGCTGCCGCGCGTACAGGGCGTAAGCGGCATCGCATCGCATGACGTGATCCGCGGCGTCGTACACACCGGCAAACCGCGCGCGGTCGTCGCAATCGACACGTTGACGACGCGCGACGCCGCAAGATTGGGCAACTGCTATCAACTCACGACCGCGGGTATCCGTCCCGGATCGGGCGTTGCCAATCCGCAACCGCCGCTGGACTATGCGACGTTGCGCGTGCCGGTACTGGCGATCGGCGTGCCGTTGTTGATCAGCGTCGGCGCGATGTGCAATTGCGCGACGCTTGCGCGCGACACCGCCTTGACCATGGTCACGCCGCGCAATATCGACGAATTGGTACGACGCTGCGCCGTCGCGATCGCCGACGCGTTGGAACAAGTCAGCCTGCGCAGCGGCAACGCTTAGACGCGACGTATATGCAATACAATAGGGGCGACGTCTTACGACGCCGCCCTTTTGGCAGGTGTAAAATGAAGGATCGATTATGGCTAAGGTATCTTATCTTTGGTATCGGTTCTACTCTATCCTATGTCCGCAATGCGATACGGGTGCGCAATCGAACAAAAAAATTTTCATTTTATCGCGCCGCATACGCGATCTGCGCCGATCAAAAGCGCCGATTGTCGGACATATTACGTCTACGCATGCTCCGTATGCTCATGACAGCCGCCCAAATCGCGAATTGCAATGCCGTACTCGTCCCCAAAAACGCCGCGATCGCAATCATGACGATCTTAAACCACGGTTCGCTTGTACCGCCTAATGTCGCATTGCCGTTGTTGCCCGATCCGTTGGGATTGTTCGGAT
>CAJTKI010000095.1:289-3438 GCA_910576875.1 uncultured Christensenella sp. | reverse complement strand
TCGCTTGGACATTTGCTTGTCGTCACTCCGCAACGCGCCTTGCATTATGTTTATTGCTCGGCTATCCCTGTCCATGCCCGCACGCACAGGTTTACCCATTCCAACAGCCACCGCATGTATCGGTCTCTGCGATAAAGTTCTGCCCGCGCCCCGACACAACCGACTACAACAATCGTTTTCTTGTTGAAGTCCGTTCACTTCGTCAACACCTGCCGCAACAGTTGCGTGCATGCCGCCGCTATCCGATTCCGACACGCCCATACGACATACTGCGTCATACTCCAACGGTGTTTTTTGAGTTTGCTAGATGCTTTATCTCGACAACATTGCACGCAATTGATTTTGCAATATCGCGTCTTGTACCCACTGCACCATTTCGCCCGCAATCCGACGCTTGCGGCACTCCGCGACGCGCCTTATCCCGTTCTCTGTTCGGCTTTCCGATCGGGACAGACCATGCCGGCATTCACGTTTTTTGAGTTTGCCAGATGCATCCGACCGACAACAACATAGTCCGCTTGCGCAGTTTCGTTCGTCGCAACCGACCGTCCGCCCGCTTGCAAAATAGCCGCTTTGCTTCTATTTTTGCAATGCAAACCGTACCGACGATTTGCCGTTCGGCTATGATTTCCAAGAATGCATCCATCTGCATGCTTTTTCTTCCTTAATGTCGACTTTCTGCTCGCCGCGGCTTGTCAAACGCTGTTATTTGCCGCAGTTTTGACCGACAACCCACCCGATTACCGAGATATTTTCCCATATTCTCGCGGCATCCCGCCCCGTTGACGCCGTATGCCGTACACTCCGTCGCGACGCATTCCAATCTTTTGTACTGCGTCGAGAAATTAATATAGACGCATCCGTTCCGTCCCATCCTTCTCCCAGCGAATTTGCACCGCCAACCGTTGCTTGCATCGGTATTGTTTCGCGTTACGCCCCCGCCTGTATTCGGATCGGCTGCGTCGCTTGCCGTTTCTCCCGCACGACGCTACGGATATCCCGCATCACTTGTTCCAGCGTTTGCGCGCTCCCGTCCGCAGGATACGGGGCTTCTTCGCTCAGCATCCTTTCTTGCACGCGATCGTGCAATTTTGCAAACATCGGATCGTCGCCCAATCTTTCGCCCAGCCATTGCGCGCCGTAGCCGCTTCGTTCCAACGCCTGCACAAACTGCTCCATCGCGCATTGATACCGACGAAATACGGTACGCAAACACACCTGCAAATGCTCCGCAATCTGCGCAAACCGCATGCCGCGTCCGTACTTACACTCCAATATTTCCCGATACTGCGGTTTGACTTTTTCCAATGTCTGCGTCACGATCACGTATACATTGACGACCGTCTCCTTGCGGACGTTGAGCTGCATCATCTTACCGATCAGCTCCATCGGGTCTCCGCTATGCCCCAGCCCCTTGCAAGCCAGCGCCTGCATACACTTATCCAAACGCGCCGCATACTGTTCCAGATTCGGATACGCGGTTAAAATCGTCTTGGACCACACAACTGTTTGAACCATATTCACCTCCGTTAGTGCACATTATATCGCCGCCCAAATTGCGTTTGCAAGTTTTTATGACAGCGATTTTAATGTTTTGTTCGTATTTTGTTCGCAATTTGATCATAATGTGATAATCCTGTCACTATTCGTCATATAATAAGCAGTTTGACAATCACAATCCGATTGTTTCGTGTGAAAATTAATAAATGATCGTGTAAAAGTTTATAAATCGTCCGGACGATTCGATCCGTTCGCATCGCTTTCAACGTGCCGAACAGCAAAGTTTACAAAGAAACGCTGCAATCCAAAATCGAAAAATGACAAAGAAAAAAGGTAGGTTTCACCCCCTACCCCGATGCCGATTGCGGCGGGTGCCTTGACCGATATCTGGTCGCAGCCTGCATTCTCCCTTGCGAGAGCAATATAAGCATATCAGATAGCAAAATGCTTGTCAAGCGATAAAAGGAGTGAACTATGAGTATTTTAGATAACTACGCAAAGGTAACGACGTCACAACAAAAGTCGTCTTCGGATCAGAAACATCAGAATCCGATCAATCCGAAAAAGCTGGACGATCTGATCGACATGCTGCATCATTTGGAAAACTGGACAAACGCCGCAACGCGCGAGCATCTTGCTGCTGCACGGTCTGCCGTTGAAAATATCAAAAAGGAGCTGGCGCCATGAAATATTATAGCTACTATATCGCAGTCGGCGCACTCAAAAAGTACGGCTATCAGACGTTTGAAACGTTTGACGGTCGCTGCATGAGTTTGCAAGATCTGCTCCGACGTCCAATCGTCCAGGATGCAAAAGCGCCGATCTACGTCCCGCATGCGGACGGCACCGTGCAATCAAAAACAGGGCTAATCCTGATCAAGCCCGATAAGGAGACAAAATGAAAAAGAAACAAATCAAACAGCAATGCAAGCCGGTTAAGGCTCCGAGACAAACCGTCAAACCGAATGCCGATTTCCTGTCCAAATCCGCACATGCACTTTATTTGACCGAAAATTCGATTGCAATCCAGCGCGTGACCGCAGTCAACCGTGCCGGAGAACCGACCGCGATCCGGACAGATTACTACGACAAAACGCCGGAACGAATGCAAGCACTGCGCAACAGTCGGATCCGTCCCGGCAAGCCGATCCGGGTGTCCGGATCCGACAAACGCCGCTCGACGACGTTCCTAAAATGAAACCGATCAGCACATTCGACGACGCGCAGCTCGATGTCGCGATCGACGTCCTGTATGCCCTGATCTGCTACGGCGACGACGTCGGCAGCCGTGCCGAGATCGCCACCGTCATCGGAACGCTGGAAGATCTGCGCTTTCAAATCGTTCGAGAAAAAGCAACAAAGGAGTATCTATGAAAAAATCTATCGCTTTGATCTTGATCCTAACCGCTCTGATCGGCGTATGGATCTGCACGTCCGCTTTTGCGCCGTCGTCCGACGCCGGAGATCCGCCGAAAGCTACGCACTTCGATCTACCAACCGGCTACACGACGCAGTCGATCCGCGTCGTCAATCAGATCAATGACTTCTCTTTCCGCTTGATCGGCTGCTATCAGTTCGATCGCGCACGTGGCTGCTTTACATATCGCGTATACAAAAGCGAATTGGAATATTATATCCATTACTTGCAG
>CAJTKI010000095.1:0-279 GCA_910576875.1 uncultured Christensenella sp. | reverse complement strand
GCTTTACCGGCTGGCAACTCGACAAAGAAGAAATCTACTATACGCGCGACTATCTGTCGATCAACGCGGTCGAGCTTTCGTGCAAGCACACGCCGATCACGTACGAGATCGTATTCAAAGACGGCATTACTGGATCCGTCGTGCAGACATTCAATGCGTCGTACGGTAGCACTGTTAAGGCGCCCAGCGCGCCCGATTACGCTGATCGCGGGCTTGTCTTCGTCGGCTGGGACGGCGGCGACTATGAAACCGTTGTCCGCAATACGACATTGTACAGCA
>CAJTKI010000094.1 GCA_910576875.1 uncultured Christensenella sp. | reverse complement strand
CCAGCCGTCCGTAAACAACGAATGCGCCATCAAAGCACCGTAACGAGACATCCCGTAACGCCGCTCGACCGCGCGCGCGATTTTGCGACGCTTGGGAAAGAACAGATAGCGATCAAGCTCCCGATAGCACGCCGATACCGTCGCATGTCGCGCGTTTTCGGCAAAGATCGGATCTTTGTCGTCCAAATACGTACGATTCCCCGCTACGCTCCGTTCGGAGACGGGACAGAACAAATCGTGTCCGCCGAATGCGGCGTTGCATTCTTTGAGCAGATTCGGGAATATTTTGGTCGTCACGTAATTGCTGCAAATATGCAACACCCGTTTGTCGAATTGCGGCAAACCGCGCCCCGCGATCTCCGCCAGATAATCCGCAAACTTTTCGATCGCCTCGCGCGAAAATTTCTCGGTGAATATCCGTCGCATTTCTTCGCGACGGCGCAGGCGGGTTTGCAGATCGGTCGCGGCAAAATTACGGATCGCAGTCGCAAACGCCTGCGCGTCCGCATCGCGATCCAACAAAAATCCCTCGTTGTTTCCGCAATTGATTTCCGCGGTTCCGCCGACGTCGCGGCACAAGACGGGAATCCCGAAACACGCCGCCTCCATCATCGTGACCGGCACGCCTTCGCTGTCCGAACAGTTGACGAACAGATCCGTCTCGTGCTCTCGCAGATAGCGCATCCATACGCGATTCTCCACCGCGCCGACGAACTCGTAGCGGATGTTCGCGCGCGCATCGAGTTGCTCTTTCGCTTGCTGTTCCAGCCGCGCTCTGCAATCGCCGTCTCCGAAGTGCTTCCACTCGATCTGCACGTCGTCGATCCGCGCGAGCGCATCGATCAGCCGATCCAGACGCTTAATCGCAACCATATTGGAACAGCTGACGATCCGCAGCGTCTCGGAACCGCGATACGGATTGCGCACCGCTTCCGCATCGATTCCCAGATAAAAAACTTTCAAATCGCACGGATGTTCCAACAACGGATAAATCGTATCGCGATAATATGCTTCGCCGCCATACGAAATCGGCATCAACGTATCGAGCTGATCGCCGATCGTTTTGCGATACGGCGCGACGGCGTCCGACCGCAAATACAGATCGAAACCGTGCGCTCTGGACACGAACGGACAGTGTATTTTTCCGCTTTCTTTCAGTCGCGCCGCGCAATAAGCTTTGGTCGATGCCCAATACGAATAGACGAGATCCGCGTCTGCGCACTCGCGACAAACGATCTTCGCCGATTGCCGATATACGTACTCGTACTTGGCAACGCTCGCGAATTTGCGGCGGATCGGCACGCGCGGATACAGACGTTTCAATTCCCGCATCGCGCCGCGCACCCGTTTGCCCGTCAGCGACAGCGCAGCCGCGCACAGTTTCGTCCAACGGATTTTGCGGGGCAAAACGCCGATGACTTTTACGTTGTCCGGCACGTCGTCGCACATCGCGCCCGTACCGGTCGAAATCACTGTAATGTCGTCAAAACGTTCCGCCAGCGCGCGAATCTCGTTCTGTATAAAGCAATTATCCCCGAATCGTCCGTACGGATAATTCGAAGTCAGCATGACCAATTTCATTTGCGATCGAATTTCCCTGCAAAATCCGTCGATGCGCACCGCTCCAACGGCAATTTGACAGGTTTTCCGTCAAACGAAGATTGATAGATCGCAAGCACCGTCTCCAATGCGTTTCTGCCTGCTACGGCGTCTACGTACGGTTTGCGGTCGTTGCGGATCGCGTCCGCCATATCGGCAAACAAACTCGTATGTCCGTTGCCGTATACGTTGCTGGTCTGTTCGAAGAATCCTTTCTGCTCCGCATCCCGATCCGTCTCGTCCGCAAAATCCCACACGTCGATCGCGTTCGTGGATTTTCCGCCCAGTTTGACTGTGCCGTTTTCGCCGAACAGATACAGCGTCTCTTCCAGATTCTTCGGGTAGACGTTGGTCGTGCCTTCGATCGTGCCGATCGCGCCGTTCTTGAAACGCACGACCGCCATGCCGATGTCTTCGCATTGCAGATAGTCGTGGAATTGCTGTTTGGTCACGCCGTACACTTCTTCCACGTCGTCGCCCATCATCCAGCGCAACAAATCGATGCCGTGAATGCATTGATTCATCAGCGCCCCGCCGTCCTGCGCCCAGGTGCCGCGCCACTTGGCTTGATCGTAATACGCGCGATTACGATTCCAACGCACGTGAATCGATCCGTGCGAAATCTTGCCGAAACGCCCTTCTTCCAACGCCTTGCGCATCTGTTGTACGGCGATATTGAAGCGATTCTGGTGGCATGCGGACACTTTGACGCCCTTGCTCTCGCTGCGGCGGATGATTTCGTCCGCGTCCGCGATGCTCATCGCCATCGGCTTTTCGACGATGACGTGCACGCCGTGGTCGATGCAGCACAACGCGATTTGGGCATGCAAGCCGCTCTCCGTCGCGATCGAGCACAATTCCAATTCCGGATGCTCTTCCAGCATCCGACGGTAATCGGTATAGCGGGCGATCGACGCGTCCGTCTCCAATCCGTGCTTGGACAGCACGTCTTCCATGTGCGTCGGGTCGACGTCGCAGACCGCGACGATTTGGAACCCGTTGTTGACTGCGGCTTTGATGTGATTGGTCGAGATCCGACCGCATCCGATCAGCGCGTATTTCATAGACATCTCCTTACAGCAGTTCGATCGTATCGCGGAACGTCACGTGCTTCATCGCGTTCTTGGTATCGAATACCGCCTTCGCGTTGCGCGCCACCATCTCGTAATCGACCGTCGTATGCGCGCTCGTCACGATGACGATATCGTACTGCGCGACGCTCTGCGGCGTAATCTGTTCCAAGCCCTCGTACCACTGTCCTTTGTAGCGGTATTTGGCGATAAACGGATCGTAGTAATCGATCTTGCATCCTTCTTTGCGCAGCAAGTCCGCGACGACGAGCGCCGGACTTTCGCGGTAATCGTCGATATCCTGTTTATACGCGACGCCCAGTTGCAATACCTTCGCGCCTTTGAGCGATTTTTCGAAGCGGTTGAGAATATCGGACGTGCGTTCGACCGTATATTCGGGCATCTTGTCGTTGATCATCATCGACGACTCGATCATCGACGTGTGGAAACCGTATTCGCGCGCCTTCCAGGACAGATAATACGGATCGAGCGGAATGCAGTGTCCGCCCAGACCGGGACCCGGATAAAACGCCTGGAATCCGTACGGCTTGGATTTGGCAGCGTCGAGGACTTCCCAGATGCTGATGCCCATCTTGTGGCACAGTTGCGCCAACTCGTTGACCAGACCGATATTGATGTTGCGGTACGTGTTTTCGAGGATCTTCTCCATTTCCGCGACCGCGGGCGAAGACACTTCGTGGATGTCGCTTTGCAAGACCGCGCGATACATCTTCGCGATCACTTCGGTCGCGTCCGCGCCGATCGCGCCGACGACTTTGGGCGTGTTTTTCGTCTTGTAGATCAGATTGCCCGGATCCACGCGTTCGGGACTGAATCCCAGATA
>CAJTKI010000093.1:360-3653 GCA_910576875.1 uncultured Christensenella sp. | reverse complement strand
ATTGCAGATGTGCTAAAAGCGGTATTGTTTTCCGTTTTGTTTTCGTTGGCGGCGGTGCTGATTTTTGCGGTGATCGTGCAGTGGACGCAGATTTCGCAGGCGGTCATCGTACCGGTCAACATCGCGATTAAGATCTTGTCCGTCGCGGCGGGATGTTTGATCGGCATTCGGCACGGCAGGCTGGGACTGGTGAAGGGATTGTTGGTCGGGTTGTTTTTCGCGTTGGCGACGTATCTGGTTTACAGCGCGATCAACGGTAGTTTTCGCGACAATCCGATGACGCTGTACGACGTGCTGTGCGCGATTGCGGCGGGCGTGATCGGCGCCGTCGTCGCGGTGAATCTGCGCGCGCACGCTCAAAACGACTGATGCGGTTGCGAACGCAAAAAAATACTTGCAATTTTTCGTGCGATCCGATATGATAATAACAGATTAAGGTTGCGCGCGTCGCGCGTCATAGGAGGATACATGAAACATATCAATACGATTGTCCGCAACGGCATGAAGAAAGAAGGCAATATCGGCTGCGGAGAATGTCAGTCCAGCTGCCAATCCGCTTGCAAGACGTCTTGCACGGTAGGCAATCAGAGCTGCGCAAACCGCGGAGAAAAGGTCAACGTCGCGAAAAAACCGCTTCTGTAAGCGTTCGGGATGACCCATTCGTTTTCGTTCCGATATCACGACAGAGAGTTTTGTTTTATCTGGGATAGCGAAAGTGGCAGTCTGCACAATGTGGATCATGTCACTTTTTTGCTTGCAAAGGAGCGCTTCGGGCAGCAGTTGACCGCTGACGAGAGCGCTCGCTTGCAAGAGATTGCTCCCGATCTGCGTGCGGAAATATCGGCGGAATTAGATCAATTGGTCGCGCAGGGCGTACTGGATTCGCCGTGCACGGTGACTGCCGACCGCAAGCAGACGCATACGATCAAAGCGCTGTGTCTGCACATCTGTCACGACTGCAATCTGCGTTGCAAATACTGCTTTGCCGACGAAGGCACGTACCGTACGACGGCGCGCGCGCATATGTCGGCGGACGTGGGCAAGCGCGCGGTGGATTTTTTGATCGAGCGCAGCGGATCGCGACGCAATCTCGAAATCGACTTTTTCGGCGGAGAACCGCTGATGAATCTGGGCGTCGTCAAGGAGATCGTCGCCTATGCGCGCGAGCGGGAAAAACAGTGCGACAAAGTCTTCCATTTTACGATGACGACCAACTGCGTTTTGCTCAACCGCGAAACCGCGCAATGGTTGGATCGGGAAATGCACAACGTCGTGCTCAGCATCGACGGCAGACGCGACGTGCACAATGCGATGCGTCCCACCGCCAACGGCAAAGAGATATACGATACGATCTTGTCCAACGCGCGGTATTTCCGTTCGATCCGCGGGTCGCGATCGTACTATGTGCGCGGGACGTTTACCGCGCGCAATACCGATTTCGACAAGGACGTGCTCGCGCTGGCGGATGCGGGATTCGATCAGATTTCGATGGAGCCGGTCGTGACCGAGATTCCCGATTTGCAAATCAAAGACGAACACCTGCAAGCGATTTTCGATAGCTATGATCGGCTTGCGACCGTCTATTTGGATCGCAGGGAACATGCGGAAACCTGGTTCAATTTCTTCCATTTCATGATGGATTTGGACGGCGGTCCGTGCGTGAGCAAGCGTTTGACCGGATGCGGATCGGGGTGCGAATATCTGGCGATTACGCCCGACGGGGACGTGTACCCTTGCCATCAGTTTGCCGAAGATCGCGCGTATCGGATCGGCAGCATCTTCGGCGGAGAACTCGACGAGCGCGTGCGCGAACCGTTTGCGCGCAACATCGTGACCCGCAAGCAGGACTGCGACCGTTGTCCAGCAAAATATTATTGCAGCGGCGGCTGCGTCGCCAACAACCTGCATTATGCCGGCGCGGCGGACAAGCCGTATTCGATCAGCTGCGCGATGATGCGCAAGCGGTTTGAGCTGTCGTTGGCGATCGCCGCGATCGAGGCGGCGCGGCAAGCGTGATTTGCGCGCGAAACGCGCAAAAAATCACGTTTATTCGCAAATCTGATTGACATACTTATTATATAAATATATAATGGTGTGGAACGGTCGTATGTTACCAGATACGACAGGCAGAAATCTAGGAGGCACTTATCGGTGAATAAGGAAAAATCCAATAAGAAAAAATCGATCGTGATTTTGACGATATTTTCCGTGCTTATCATTTTGGGCGCCGTGTTCGCGTTTGTGGACTTCCCGAACGGGGAACTCGGTATTCGCGACTATATCGCGTATCCCAAGACGATCAGTTTGGGATTGGATCTGAGCGGCGGCGCGTATGCGGTGTACTCGGTCGATCCCGATTGCGTCTGCGCGACGGACGACGACGGCAACGACGTGACGTGGTCGCAGTTGACGGATGCGGGCAAAAAGAAGAGTTTGTTGGAGGGCACCCGCGCGCGTTTGTCCAACATGCTTGCGGATCAGAATTATCCCGAAGCGTTGGTCGAAATTTTCGACGAAGACAAAATCCGTGTCGAAGTTCCGAACGTGGACAACCCCGAGCGCATTTTCGAACTGATCGGCAAACCTGCCGATTTGGAGTTTAAGGCGCACGACAGCCAGGACACTTCGTCCGCGGGTACGTCTTTTTCGCCTGCGATCACCGGTAAGGACGTGGAAGACGCCGGCGTGACGTGGGACAGCGAGAAGAACAGCTATGCGGTTGCGTTGCGCTTTACGACGCAGGGCGCCAAGAAGTTTTCGGACGCGACCTCGCAACAGGCGGGTAAATATATCGGTATCTACATCGACGACAAATGCGTAATCGCTCCGAGCGTCGATAAAGCGATCACGGGGGGCAGCGCGAGCATTACCGGCGGATACACCTATGAGCAGGCGGAAGCGCTGGCGGTGCAGATCCTGGCGGGATCGTTCGATTTGAGCTTGACCGTATCCGAGTCCAACACGCTGACCGCGCAGTTGGGCGAAGACGCGATCCGTGCGGGCGTGATTGCAGGTTTGGTCGGATTGGCGTTGATTATCGTATATCTGGTCGTATTGTATCGCTTGCTCGGCGTGGCTGCCGGTTTGGCGCTGGTATACTACACGATGACGTATGTATTCTTCCTGGCGATCATCCCGAACGTACAGTTGACGCTGGCGGGTATCGCGGGCGTACTGCTCAGTATCGGTATGGCGGTCGACGCGAACGTCATTATCTTCGAGCGCATCAAAGAAGAGTATGCGTTGGGCAAAAAACTTCGCACCGCGATTTCGACCGGATTCCGTCGTTCGTA
>CAJTKI010000093.1:0-350 GCA_910576875.1 uncultured Christensenella sp. | reverse complement strand
ATTCTGGACGTCAATATTACGACGATTATGGGCGCGGTCGTGTTGATGATCGTCGGCGCGGCGTCGATCAGCGGATTCGGTACGACGTTGTTGATCGGTATTATTCTGTCCCTGATTTCGTCGTTGTTGATTACGCACTTGCTGTTGATCTGCTTTATGCAGTTCAGCAAAGAAAGCGACGCGGCGAAGTACGGACTGAAACGCAAGGACGAAACCGAGTCCGACGATGTAGCGGACGGCGCTCCGGAATTTGTCGAAGGCGCGGCGGTTGAGGAGGGCAAAGCCTAATGAAGAGCCTGTACGGAAAGAGTATTACGAATAAAGGCAAGATCTGGTTGTTGATTCCGCTG
>CAJTKI010000092.1 GCA_910576875.1 uncultured Christensenella sp. | reverse complement strand
CCGGCGTAATGTTCAAGCCGCCGCCTCCGCCGCCCGCAAACGGCATCGCCAATTGCGATTTGGATTCGTGCTTGCCCATCTGTCCGCCGCCCGATACGATGCCGACCGAAATTTTGTGCAACGGTATGATCATCGTACCGTCTTCGGCGACGATCGGCTTGCCCGTGACGTGCTCGGTCGCAACGACGCTTTTGAGATGCTCCATCGTCGTCTGCATGATATCTTGTAACGATTCGTCAATCATATGCCTGTAATCTCCTTTTTGCAACTAGTATGCGCAATGCGTGCACGATTATCAGCGGCAGCCAAAACCGCACTTGCACAAGCGCGTTTGCCGCGCAGGCAAAACGCTCATGCGTATAGAAAGACTGCATGCGACATTCGGACGCTTTGCCGGATTGCTCCAACCAAGTTTGCAACCACTGCATGCCGATTCCGATCGCACCGCTTGCAATCGCGGCGCCCGCATTCGGACCGAGCGCGACGTTCCAATACGCGCGACGGATCTTGATCGGCGTGCGCATGACCAACGCGCGGTATCGCTTTTTTCGTTCGCCGTACGCGCGAGACGGGTGCGCGGACCGTGCGTCTTGCGCTTCATCGTCCGATCGGATCGGACCAATCGGACGCAACGCATGCGCGTTGCGTTGGGCATACAGTTTGCCGTTGCACTCGAACGCAAACCATCTTAACCAAATCTTTTCTCCGAACGTCGAAATTTGCAGTCGAAACAGGGGTTGGGTCAAATCCGCATAGATGCGGACGGTAACGCCGCCGAAGCGCAAATACAAAGTCAATATCGTCAAAATCGCGGCGATCAAGCCCGCAATAATCCAAAAGCACACCATATTGCTATGGTGTGCCCGTATGTCGAATCTATGTATCCGATCCGCCGCTCAAACTTCGATAAACTCGCCGTCGCTTTCTTCTTCGTCTTCCGTCTCTTCCGCGTCGTCGAACTCTTCGTCGTCCTCATCGTCTTCGTCCGCATCGGCGGCGACCGCCGCGACTTCGTCGTCCGCTTCGAACGTCATGACCTGTTCGCCCGATTGGAACGGCATCGCGTCTTCTCCGCCCAAGAACTGCTCCAATTCCGCTTCCTGCTGCAACTGCGACGCGGTCGGCTCGTCGAAATCGTCCGCCAGATCGACTTCCCGATACAGACCTTCCGTCTGCGCATTGAAGTTGCCGTACTCGATCAGACGGCGCATGACTTCGCCGTAATCGGGCATCTCGTCCAACGACCGCAGTCCGAAGCGCTTCAAAAATTCGTCCGTCGTACCGTACAGGACCGGTTTGCCGGGCGCCTGTTTGATGCCGCAAGCGCGGATCAGATTGACGCGCGTCAACACGTTGATCGCATAATCGGCGCTGACGCCGCGGATATCTTCGATCTCGCCGCGCGTGATCGGCTGCTGGTACGCGATGATCGCCAATACTTCGAGCAGAATTTTAGTCAATTCTTTTTCTTTGACCGGCTGTAAGACTTCCGCGACGATTTCGCCGTACGCGCTGTTGGATGCGAATTGCAGATTTTCGTCGAAAATTTCCAATACGATTCCGCTCTCGCCGCTGTAACGCGCTTCCAACTCGTTGATCGCCGCGTTCAGTTCCTTACGGCTGACCTTTTCCGGCAATTTTGCAAGGATTTCCTCTCTGGCGATCGGACTGCCCGCCGCAAATACGATCGCTTCCACGATCTGCGTCAACTTCTTCATGCTTGTTCCTCCTCGATCTTCGTCAATTCGCGCATATCGACGGCGGTCGGATCGAAATCTTCGTTGAGCTGCAAATAGATTTCCCCTTCCATGCGATCCTGCGCCGCTTTGACGACCTGCTTTTTCATCAGTTCGAGCAACGCTTGGAACGTCGATATCACTTCGCTGCGCATCGGATGCAATCCGAACAGATCACGAAACATCATCAGCTTGCGCTTGACGATGTTGTCCGTTATGTACGCCATTTTGTCCGCAACCGTAAACGGATCTTTTTGGATCTTCTTGATCGCCAATTCCTTTTCTTCTTCGTTCAGACGCAACAGCATCTGCCCGTACACGTCGATCAGCTTATCGAAACTGAAACGACGGATCACCAACAACGCGTCTGCGTTGGAAAAGACAGGTTTGCGATAAAACTTGTTCGGCTGTTCGTAGACTTTGAGTTTCTCCGCCTGTTCCTTGAACAGCGCGTATTTCATAATGCGCGCGCGCAACGACTCTTCCGGATCTTCCATATCGTCGTACTCTTCCGCGAATTCCTCTTCTTCCTTGGGCAGACAGTCGCGCGATTTGATTTCCAACAACGTCGCCGCAATCGATACAAAGTCGGACGCGACGTCCATGTCCAATTGATCGACCTGCGTCATATATTCCAAATACTGCTCGGTGATTTTGGACAACGGGAACGTCTCGATATCGTACTTGCCTTCGACGACGATCAGCGTATACAACAACTCGATCGGACCTTCGAAGTCCAACAGGTTGAATTGTACGACGCTGCTTGCGTGATGTTCAAAATAGTTTGCCATACTTCCCCCGCTAAAATCCTACGTGAAATATCATGCCGAACAACCGAATCACACCGTTGATATACAACGAGAAAATGTTCAGATACGGCGTAATATAGCCCAGCAGCGTGCTCGCAACCAGCAGTCCCAACAACAAAAAGTTGCCGTAACGGTAATTGAACTCCACATAGCGGTTGTTGGGTTTTGCCAACGTCTCGACAATTCGGAATCCGTCCAACGGATAGATCGGGATCAAGTTGAACGCCATCAACGTCAGATTGATCGTCGCGCCGTACAAAAACAAATATTGAAAAAAGCGAACCGCGTAATAAGCGCCTTGCGTCAAAGTCTGCGGACCGGCGACGGCGTTGACGATCGCAAATCCGCCGAACGAAATCAGCGCCAAAATCAGATTGGTCGCGACGCCCGCCAGCGCGGTCGTAATCATGCCTTTGCGGAAATGCCGGAATTGTCGGGAATCGATCGGCACCGGTTTCGCCCATCCGAATCCGACGACCAACAACATCAGCGATCCGATCGGATCCAAGTGTTTGAGCGGATTGAGCGAAAGTCTGCCGCGCATCTTCGCCGTCAGATCGCCGTTCCAATACGCGACGAGTCCGTGCGCCAATTCGTGCAGAATAATCGCGCCCAAAATCGCAATCACGTACGCGATCGCCATTAGAAAAACGAGACGCGCTTCGTATCCGGATGTCAGAATCGATAACATGGCAACTCCGTGACAGAAATTATTGATCGTTGCGGATCAAATCGTCGTACGTCTGTCTGCGCACGGCGACATAGCTCTCTTTGTCGCGGACGAATACGACCGCGGGCGTGAGATTTCGATTGTAATTGCTTGACATCGCGTATCCGTACGCTCCGGTCGAAAACGCCGCCAACACATCGCCGCGACGCGCTTTCGGCAACGCGACGTCCTTATACAGCACATCGCCGCTTTCGCAACATTTGCCCGCTACCGAAACCGTCTCTTCAATCGGATCGAACGCACGGTCCGCCAACACGACTTCGTAGCGCGAGTCGTACAGCGCGGGACGGATATTTTCGAACATGCCGCCGTCCACCGCCAAATAGGTGCGCACGTCCCGAATCTCCTTGCGCGCGCCGACCGTGTACAGCGTCACGCCGGCTTCCCCGACGATGCTGCGACCCGGTTCGATCATAAAATACGGCCTGGTAATGCCCTTGCGCGCGACGTCGGATTCCAGCGCCCGCGTCAGATTG
>CAJTKI010000091.1 GCA_910576875.1 uncultured Christensenella sp. | reverse complement strand
TCATCCCCCGAGCGACTCACGTCCGAGATCACTCTGCCGTCCGCCAGCTCGACGATCCGATCCGCATATGCGCGCGCATACTCGCGGTCGTGCGATACGACGATCACGAGCTTGTGCCGCGCCAACTCGCGCAACGTCTCCAAGACCTGCGCGCCCGTCTCCGAGTCCAGCGCGCCCGTCGGCTCGTCCGCCAGCACGATGCGCGGATCGCGGATCAGCGCCCGCGCGATCGCGACGCGCTGCTTTTGTCCGCCCGACAACTCGGACGGACGACGATCCGCATACCCGTCCAGCCCGACTTGATGCAACGCATCCGCGAGCGCGTCCGGAGATACCGCCTTGCCCTGCAATTCGGATGCAAGCAAGATATTTTGCCCGACCGTGAATTCGTCCAACAAGTTGTATTCCTGGAACACAAATCCGACGCACGTATTGCGATACGAGTCGTAGTCCGACCGACGAAAGTCGCCAAACGCATTTCCGTCCAGCTTGATCTCGCCGCCGTCCGCGACGTCCAAGCCGCCCAAGATGTTGAGCAGCGTGGATTTGCCGCAGCCCGATTTTCCCAACACAAAGACCAATCCCCGCTCCCCGAATGTCAGCGAGATCCCATCCAGCGCCTTGACCGCGACGCCGCGCTTGGATCGATATGTCTTGGTTATTTGTTTCAATTCTAACATCAATTTGCCTTTCTCCAATCTTTATTATTCAATGTCCCGCTTAACTCTCTTTTAATTCATCTCCACTTACGCCATTGTTCCCATCTGCTCCCTTTCTTTCATTATTCCAAATTGTTTTTACAGGAGCACCGGCTTTCCCTCCTATTCCGCCAGCGCCGGATTTTCCGTCAGATTCTTCTAAATTACCATTTATAACAGGCCATGCACTTGCAAATGCTTTGCCGCCTCTACCGCCGTTCCCGCCATTACCGCCGTTACCCGGATCAATTGTCGTAACGCCAAAACTACCGTTTCTACCCGTTGCACCGTTCCCGCCATCTTTTCCATTACCGCCTTTGCCGCCCCTACACGTGACCGTACTACCCGCGGCAATCACGACGGTACCGGCAAAATCGATCCCGTGTCCGCCGTTGGCGCCGTTGCGACCGTTGGCGCCGCTCTCTCCGACCTCTTTGCCGTCGGCAGCCGCTCCTGTAAAGTCCATCGCATTGCCGCCTTGGATGGTAGCGCCCGTTGCCAAAATCAACAATCGCGCGTTGGCGTTGCCGCTATAGATCCCGCTCGTCGCGTGCCGCGTGGCCGCATACACATGACTGCCGCCGTTGATCTTGATACTGTATCCGTCGAGCGTAAGATTGTTGCATACAATCGCCGCATAGGAGTCCTGTACATTGACTTCGCCTGCGGTCAGGACGGTATCAGATAGATAGAGATCCAAATCGGGACAATTTTGCGCATCGATGACGCTGGCGCCATTGTTTGCCATAAAGCTTACGTCGCTCATAAAGATATACAGCTTTTCACTGCGGGCGGCGATGACGATCTTCGTATCCTTCCATTCGCTAAGCCCCGTATAACTGCCGTAGATCGATACCGCCTTGACGTGCGGGGCGATATTGATCGTACATCCGCGTTTCGACCCCGCTTTTGCCGCGTCGATGCGCGCATATCCGAGCTGCGTCTCGACATTGACAGCTTGACCGAATTTCATCTCGTAATAGTCTCGGGAAACACTTGAAACTACGCGCCGCGAGACGATCACCGTGTTGCCCAATTGGCTCATATAGCTGTTGAGCCCGAGCGTCGTCGGATTGAGATAATCCGCGCGCACGCCGTCGATCAACCAATAGTCGAAGCGCGCATACACCGCGTCGATCGGACGCAGCGCGATATTGCCCTGTCCCATCGTATACGTCGCGGGGTTGCCTGCGGCAAGCGCCGCATCCGAATCGTCATACGTCAACTGCACCATGATCGGCGCGCGATCCAACAACAGATCTACCGTCACCTCGCGCCAACCGGACTGCCAATGCTGCGCCAAATCTTCTACCCGCACCGTATCGCCGACCGCAAAGTAGCGGCTGTATGCGTTGGTCGTATATCGGACGTTGTATCCCCAATAGTCGGATGCGGAATAGCCGTAGTTCTCGATCGCGCCGAGCGTATAGCCGTCCGCGGCGGATACGGCGTATCCCTTGCCGTTGATCCGCAGATCGTACGCGACGTCCGCCACGACCGCGCTCAGACGCACAAGCGTACAGTCCGCAACGCCGTCGCCGTCATAATCGTAATTGAACTCGCTGCCGTATCCGGGCGTCATATCCGCCAAGAGCGCCTGGATCGAAAACGTATACAACACTCCCGTCCCCGACGCTTGCCAGCCTCGCAGATAGTACTGCGCCGTCGAGATCCCGTACGCCTGCTCCGGGAACACGTCCTCGGACACGCGACTGCCGTACGACAACGGTCGCGTCATCGTATGGAGTCCGGGATAGGGCGGAACGAACTCGATATAATAGCGCTCCACCTCCCATACCGGCTCGAATCGGTAATAATCGGTATCCCCCTGCTCGTCCGTCTTGGTATAGCGGAACGTCGATACAAAATATCCGTTGCGCTTGCCCTGCGGCAACTTGACGAACTCGCGTCGCAGATTGATCAACTGATCGATCAGATCGCCCTCGATATACTTGCCGTCCGGTCGGTCGGACACGATCGCATCGCCCGTCCACCACTTGGACGTCTGATTGCCGAAATCGATCTCCATCACGATCGCGCGCAGTCTCCAAGACGCATGCAGCGTCAAGCGATCCGCCAGCAACTCTCCGAAGCTGTTGCCGCGATCGTCCGTCACCGCGTTGCCGTCCGCGTCCCGCCATCCGTCGAAGTCGTAGCGCTCCTTGCTCGGCACGGGCAGACGGAACATGTCGCCGTAGTTGTAACGCTCCGACGTCTGCGGGTCGTAGCGCACGCCGTCTATGTACAGATCGATCGGTACGTACTGCACATATTTGCCTACCGTAACCGTAGATTCGCCGCGCGCTCCCGCCGCCACAATATAATACTGCACGCCCGCCCGCAATATGTATCCGTGATCGTACGCGATCGGATGCATATACGCATCGCAGACCAAAGGCCACCCCACATCGGACAATGTCACGTCGTAGCGCATCTCCTGCGTCGGAATAAAGGACAACACGCCGCAATTGTATGCTGTCGGCAAGACGGTATCGCCTACCGACGCGGTCGCAACGACATTGGGCAATACGGTCAGCGATCCGCCGAGCTCCTGCTTGACGAGACAGCATTGTTCCCCTTTTATCAACGTCAAACGGTCGGTAGCGCCGGTCACAAACGCGCCGTCGCGGAATACGCGACAATTTCCGCCGACAAAGCGATACTGCGCCGTCTGCGGAGGCGTAAACGCCACGATCTCGTGATATACATCCGAGCACTGCACCGTCTGTCCGACGACATCCAGATATTGTTTGCGCGCATCCGAAAAGTCTATCCGCGGCGCACGCTCGTCCGCATGCAGATAATACGTTTTGTCTTGCTCCAAATATACGCCCGCCTGCGTCGGCGCAAGTATTTGCGCGCCCTGACTGTACACGTTTTCGCCCGTCCAGTCATAGTACTGCGTGTACTCCGCCTTGTAGCGATAATACAGTCCGGAGCCGCTCGGATAATCGTCCGCGTCGGACGGATAGTCGGGCTCTCGCCCGTCGTAATTCAGACACAACTCAAACGAGTCTCCCGAGCGATTCTCGCAGATCAAGAAATAGATCCGATCGGGCTGACACGGATAATTGATCCACAGCTCGCTGCCGATCTTGTTCGCCTGCGCGACGATATTCAGC
>CAJTKI010000090.1 GCA_910576875.1 uncultured Christensenella sp. | reverse complement strand
GCGCGGAGAACTTCGAGTTTATCGACGCAAACGGCGAAGTGACGACGGTGCCGAGCCAAAGCGAAGCCAAGCAATTCGTGTTCGGCAACGATCCGAACAATCCGAGCGGAAGCGGCAATGACAATGCGTCGGGCAACGGGACAAGCGAGCCGTGGTTCAAGGTCGTCATGATAATCATTGCGTCGTTGTTGGGCGGAATCTTTGTGCTACTGTTTGTGATCGTCCTGCAAGTGGAATGCATTCGCGCGATCCGCAAACGTCGCGAAGCAAGAGAACAACAGCAATAATTCGGATATCGTAACGCTCCGATTGGGATGTTTTGCCATCGCAATCGGAGCGTTTGCATGCGGGAACGAACAAGCATTTCTCGGAATCACATATTATTTGTCGGGAACGAGTAGAATCCGTGTGCATCGTTCGATTTCGGAGCAACGAGGATTTGGCGTATCGGATCGTTGTCCGAATCGACGCGGTAGGATTTGGAGACTCGTTTCGTGTGCCTGCGCCTGCGCATCCAAGTCGAATAACGAAGACGGAGACGAAAATTCGCTCTTAGGTGTAGATTCTCCGATTCGTAGAGCGGCGTATCGAAACAAAGGTATTGTCACGGTTCGAGCGTTGTGCTAAGATGATGGTACAAAGACGGTATGCGCAAGGAGCACGTTATGGAATTGTATCATCTGGGGGAAAAGATCGCAACGCAACGCAAATCCAAGCATTGGACGCAAAAGGATCTTGCGGCGCAATTGTTTGTCAGCGACAAGTTGATCAGCAAATGGGAATGCGGACATGCGATTCCGGATTTTGTGTATATCGTCAAACTTTCCGAACTGTTCGGCGTAGATCTCGAATATTTTACCGAAGGCGATTTTGCCAAACAACGCAAGTTGCAACAAACCCGTCGCCGTACGCGCCGCGTATTGTTGATCGTCAATATGTGTACGATGTGTTTGCCGTTGCTCGTCGCGGTGTTGGCAGACGTGGCGTTGCCGCAATCGATTCCGATGCATTACGATGCTTTGGGCAACATTACGCGCTGGGGCGATAAAAGCGAAATGATCCATATGGGGTTGGTTTTGAGTGCGATTCCGGCAGCGATGTTCGGGGGCTTGTACTTTGCGGAACGGAAATTTGCGGATCGCAACCCTAAGTTTTGGATCGCGTATATCTGCAATCTCTGCATGATCCTGACGTATACGGTGATGCAGATCGCCTTTACCGTCAAAGCGGCAAGGGAAGCGTCTGCGGCAGCGTACGAGCCGATTTGGATACGGGATTTTGTAATCATTGCGCTGTGCGCGTTGTTGTATTGGGTGGGCGCGGCTTGTCTGTTCGTACCGCCCAACGGGATATTGGGATATCGCTTTCCGTGGACGGCTCCGCCGTGGGTGTGGTATCGCACGCACCGTGTCAGCGGCGCATGGATTCTCGCCGCGAGCGTAGCGGCATGGATCGGGATCGGATATAGTCGGCTTGCCGCGCCATGGTGGCTGGGCTTGCCTTTGCCGGCTTGCGCGGCGGGGATTTTGATCTCGCTGTATTATGCCAAACGCTACAAATCGCAAGTCGTCGCATCCGAGGCGGGCGATTCGGATCACGGCGGCGGGGCGTGATCGGGACTGTGCGTTTTATTTGAAAAATGTGCGCAAAACCCTTGACATCCGACATAAGATATATTAAGATAAATCATGCAAAAAGCATGTGCCTTTATAGCTCAGTCGGTAGAGCATGCGGCTGTTAACCGCAGGGTCGTAGGTTCGAGTCCTACTGAAGGCGCCAATCACGGGAGCATATCGCTCCCGTTTTTCTATATTTTTCGACAATTTTTATAAGGATTTCCGGCAAAATTTGTCGATGCGTGTCGATGCGATCGAATCCGTCCATGCAGTTCATTCGGAATCTTGCATGTTGTTCGGCGATTGTACAGGATTCCGAACGGCGATCTTTATGTCGTTGTGCCCCTGCGGTTGCTATGCCAAAAAACGACCGCAAAGCAGTCGTCTTTTGTTGTCAAATTTCGACATCTACGGCAACGTAAATATCTCTGATTTCTCCCGCTACAAATATTTTTTCGTCGACATAATCCCGCATCGACGAGACCATGGAAGCAAAACGCTCGTCGCGCATCACGTCGCATTGATCGCCGATCTGTTCGATCAGTCGAGCAACATAATACCAATTAAACGCTTTTTTAACCACTTGGATCACTGCCATGCTATCAACTCCCTTGTATCGAATAAGCAGACGCTCCGCGTCCGCCAACGCGAAGAAGCGCCTGCTATCCGCAGACATATTCCATTTTGTTTGTCGTGGCGGCGATTACAGTGCCTAACACTGTCTTTAATAATATACAGTGGTTTACACTGCATGTCAATACTTTTACAGTAGTTTGCACTATAATTAGTGCATGATTACGGATAACATAAAAAAGCAAGTGGGCGAACGATTAAAAGAAGCTAGGAAAGCAAAGGGATATACGCAAAAGCAAGTAAGCGATCATCTTGGCATTGTCATTCAACAATACCAAACATATGAAAGCGGAAGATATGAACTTGACTATAAAAAACTTGTGGATTTATGCTTGTATCTGGATATATCAGCTAATTTTCTACTAGGCTTATCCGATTATTGAGTGTAGCAAATCAGGAACGGTTTCGGAGCATCGACGAATACGCCGTCGGAGAAAGCTCCATAAGATAGGTGATATATGATCATACGAAATGCGGAAGAAAAGGACATCGCAGGCATCAACGTGCTGTTGCGGCAGGTGTTGGACGTACATCATGCCGGCAGACCGGATTTGTTCCGCGCGCAAGCGAAAAAATACGACGACGCGCAATTGGCGCAAATCATTCGCGATCCCGATAAGCCGATTTTCGTCGCAATCGACGAGCTGGGCGAGATCGCGGGATATGCGTTTTGTATCGTGCAACGGCGCGTCTCCGATCCGATCCTAACGGATATTTTGACGCTGTATATCGACGATTTGTGCGTAGCGGAGCAATGTCGCGGACAGCGGATCGGCAGGACGTTGTACGAATACGTCGTGCAATACGCGAAGCGGATCGGTTGCTACAATCTGACGCTCAACGTGTGGGCGTGTAACGAAAACGCGATGCGATTCTATCAAAACTGCGGTTTGACGCCGCAAAAAATCGGCATGGAAAAGATCTTGTGACGGAGCGGCATGCGCCATCGAATTTCTGCGCAACGAAAATCGCCATCGATATTGAAACGATATAATAAAAACACCCGCTGCAAACGGGTGTTTTGTCTTTGTTCAAAGGAGAACGATTTATTCGTCCGTCGGATCGGAAGATTCGGCGTTTTGCGTCTCCGTACAGTTCTGTACTTCGTCGGAGAGTTGTTCCGCAACCGGTTCCACGCCCTGTTTGGACGGATTGGCGGATTGTTCCAAAATCGCTTCGAATCCCATAGCGATTGCCGCTTCGCGGGTCAGCAGACCCAGTTCGAGCGCTTCGTTGACGTCGTTTTCTTCCAGCAGGTTGTCTGCGATGTCTTGGGTCAATGCGCGACGACGCAATTCTTTGGTCATTTCGAATTGTTTCTTTTCCGTCAGATCCCAGAAGAAGAACGGAATCATTGCCAGCAATCCGCAGATCGTGCCGAGCGTGCCCCAAATAATGAAGACGTAGCGCAGGACTTTTTCGTTCGCATACGAGCTGGCGTCGGGCGCGTTGGCGAATTTGACGAGAATGTACGACACCAAATAGCCGCTGCCCATGCCGCAGACCGTCGTCAATACGGTCGAATATTGGTTCATGAAACCGTCCAGACGATCGCCGGTTTTCCATTGTTGATACTCGCAGTAATCGGCGGTCATCGCAGGCGACGTCACCGTATACAGCGCGGCAAAGACGTTGTGCAGGAAGATGAGCAGAAACATCAGCCACGGCGTGATCGAGCTCTTAAACGCGACCAGCGCCAACAACAGGAAGAGCGCGGACAAGATCGAAGATCCGGCAAAAGAGAGCAAGGTCATGTTTTTCT
>CAJTKI010000089.1 GCA_910576875.1 uncultured Christensenella sp. | reverse complement strand
CCGAACAGCAAGTTTGCCACGTCCGCTTCCGTTTCGACGTCGGGGTTGCCCTTTTTGAGCAGTTCTTCCAGAATACCCGCCAAGTCGAACGACAGATCGAGTTGTCCCAGCGTGGAGCCGATTGCGGAATCTTCTCCGAACAGCAAGTTATAAACGATCTCGGTAAAGTCGATGTCCGCCTTGATCTTGGGCAAATGGATCTTCGCGATCTGTACGTTGGACAGATCGACGTGCACCGCGTTATTGACGCCGGTGATCTTCAGAATGCTCGTATCGGGAGCCATCAATTGGATGTCTCCGATCTTGATGCCGCTGACCGACTTCAGATCCATATATAATACGCTCTGCGAATGATCCTGCTCGTTGAGCGACAACTGCACGACCAACTCGGTATCGAATTTGAAGTTTTCGGTAAACGTCCACAAAATGTGTTTGTTTTTGAGTACGTCCAGACCGAAGCCCGCGATAAACGGCGCCAAGTCGTACGTGCCCTTGTTGAAACCGAAACGGAACTGCATCGTAAACAGGATACCGCTGTCCTTGGTAACGTCTCCGTCCATACCGAGCGCGTGCTTGAGCACGTCTACGATTTTACTGGTCGGTTCGCCGTTGACGGTCTGCGTCTGTTTTTGGATATATTCTCTCAGACCTTTGTGTTCCAGACCGATCAAGAATTCGCCGATCTGCACCTTGGCGTCCAGTTCGACGCCGTCCGGTCCTTTGAGCACGACTTCCGCGCGGATATTGTCCACGCCCTTTTCGGAGTCGAGATTGACGGATATCTCCGCGCTCTCGATGCCTTCGGGCAGGCGGAAGTCCAAACTACCCGCGCCGAACGAAACCATCAAGTTGCTGATGAAGTCCAGCAAGCCGTTGTTCAGCGTGACGCGGATCGAATTGCCGTCATCTCCGCCGACGCTGATGTATTCTTCCAGTCCCGGCAATACTTGGAACACGTGCGAGAACAAATCCGTCACAAACGGCGAAATCACGCGGTCGCCGTTGCCGTTGACGTTGGTCGGAATGATCTGATCCGCGCCCACCACGTCGGAGGATCCGTAGCGCGGCGCGCTTGCCGTTGCAAGCGTCGACGCGGCTTGCTCGGAAGGCTTCATCGCGTCGTCCATCAGATCTTGGACGTAGTTGCTGATCAGATCGAGCGCCGCGTCCAAATTGGTATTGAGTTTAATCGTACGCAAATTCCATGCGTCGGGAAGAATATTGTCTAAATTGATATAAGCAGCTTTATCATAATAATAAACGCCGGCGATCGGTTTTTGTTCCACAACCGCGCCGTGGCTGTCAAGCTGCCACAGCTCCACCACGATCATGTTGTTGTCTTGATCGTCGGTCGGATCGGGACGCGTGAAGAAGTTGACGTCCAGATCGAGCGTCACTTTGATGCGGACGCCGTAGTCGGCATTCAGCATGATCAAGCCCGCCGGCAACGTATCGGTTCCGGTAAACATATTGATCAAAGCGCCGACGTCCAGATCGGCGACATTGCCGTCCGCGTCGCGCGTGCCGAGCATCAGATCGATCGCGAATTCGAGATTGAACAAGCTGAACACGTCCAGCTGCGTCTTGTCGAACTCGGGCATGCCCACGTCCGCAGGCGTGGAGTTCGCGTTGCTGACGACGCGCAGCGTACGCAACGAAAACAAATCTTCGCCGTTGGTCTCGCTGCTCAAATCCGCGTCGATCGTCGTAAAGCTCAAGCTATCCCGAATCAATGCGCCGGTGCTGTCGAACGACGCCGTGATCGGAGTGCGGATCGGCGGAATGCTTCCCGCGATAAAGTTGAACAGTTGCGCCAGCTCCAGCTTGATCGGCAGTTGGAAGCCGCCTTCGCCCAGAGCCGATTCGACAAGCTTATCCAAGCCGCGGAAAAATTCCGCAAAGTCCGCTTCGATCTCATAATGCATTTCGCCGTTCGCGCCCGCAGTCTCGACCGCGTTGCCCGGGAAGATCATCGGGAATACCATCAACGCCAACAGGTCGATGATGCTGCCCGCGTCGATGTCGATATCGCCGATCACGCCCGAAAGCATCTGCACCAGCTTGATTACGTCAAAATCCGAGAGCCAATATACTTTATCTCCCGCCTGCACGTAGATATCGTTGTGATCGACAAATAAGGAAAACAGATTTTCCGGTTTATCCAATTTGGCTCCGGAACGTTCCGTACAAACAACCGAGAATACGACCTGTAAAGTTTCAATCGCGCCGATCGCGCCTTTGAATTCGATCTCGTAAGTATCCGTCTTTTTGGTCTTCTCGTCCAACGCGCACGCTTCCAGCGCAACGTCGATGTTGGTGACCGCGCCCGAGTTGACCAGATCTACCAACACGCGTTGGAAAATCTGCGCGGACGTATAGACTGTCGGCGGCTTCTCGGGATCCGGATTCGGCTCCCAGCTGTCGCCCCATCCGTCGTCGCCCGGATCTTCGCCCGGCTTTTGGCCGCCACCGCCTTCCGTCGGATCGCATGCGGAGAAAATTACGGTCATAGACAACACGCACAACAACAGCAGCGTGATGATCAGAACCAGTTTCCCATTCTTCCTCATAAAGTTTCCTCCCTACGTATTCGTACGCGTTTTTCTTATTATATGCGCGTACGAAGCGCATAATTATCTATGGTCATGCTACACCCCCATACTTAAAGATACCTTAAATTACAAGCTTGTTTTTTTGATTTTTTTCGCGCAAACGGCGCGTATAATTGTCGAAATATCGAAAATATGCAATCGAAATAAACAGGATTTTCCTTATACGTGTCGATTATTGACTGCAAAGGTCCGCAAAAGCGCATGATTGCGCTGCCAAAAACTACCAACAAACTTTTTCGTCGTTTTACCGCTCCGCATCCCCGTTCGGATCGTCTTCCCGCCTGCGGCGGCGCTTGGCGACACGCGCCGCGCTCCACTCCATGACGACGCGCAAGCCTTTGGGCGCGTTGCGGAACGCATGCACCTTGCCGTCCAGTTGCAGCACCGTCGTGCGGACGATCGCGAGCCCCAGTCCGCTGCCGCCGACGCTGCGCGACGCGTCTTCGCGATAAAATCGTTCGAAGATGCGCTCCAACGGTTCGACCTGCACGCCCCGCCCCGTATCGCTGACGGCAATGACGATTTTGTCCTTTTCCTTGGCGACGCGCACCGTGATCGTATCGCCGCTCTGCGTATATTTGAGCGCGTTGTCCAACAGCGCCGTCACGCATTGGCGAATTTTATCGGGATCGGTGCGCATGCGCACGTTCGACTCGATCTCGGTCAACATACGCTTGCCGTCCATCTGCGCCATCAGCCCGAACGGCTCCGCCGTCTCCCGCACCCACTCCGACAGATCGCAGTCGCGCGCCTCGATCTGCGCGACGCCGCTGTCCGAACGCGACAGCAACAGCATGTTTTTCGTCAACCGTTTGAGACGGTTCAATTCTTCCGCCACGGTCGCCAGCCGCTCCGACATTTCTTCGACGGTCGCGTCCGGACGCGCCATCAATTCTCCGAGCACGGATCCCGCTACCGCAAGCGGCGTATTGTACTCGTGCGACAGGTCGAGCACAAGCTGTTTTTGCCGCTCCGACGCGCGCAGATAAGGCTTGATCTGCAATCGCTCCACAACGAATACCAACAACACCTGTAAAGAAAAAATCGCGACAAAGATCGCAATGCCGTCGCCGATCGCGCGGTGATACGCACGCATCTCCAACGTCATGTCGTACAGCACGACGAGCGTCTGCGCGCCGAGCGCGTTGGGCGCGTGCATCGCCCGGATCTGCACCGCATAGCGCCGGAATTCGTCCTCCGTTCCGATCCGCAGATCGGACGCGCGCATCTGCTCTTCGGGCAGCTTTTCCAACTGTTGCGCGGCATCCGCCGACAGCTCGCTGCCGTATTCGGGATCGTCGATCCGCACGCCGTCCGCGTCGTAGTACAGCGCCAGCACTTTGTCCGGATACGCCTGCCAATCCGTGCGCCGCACCGGAGACACCGCCGCCAGCGTATCCGCGATCTCGGCGGCATGCATTTCGACCAAACGGTCGAGCTTGCGATGGAACGAATA
>CAJTKI010000088.1 GCA_910576875.1 uncultured Christensenella sp. | reverse complement strand
TCGATACCGTCAATTGTTTGGGCGTGATCTCAAACGTCAACGTGCGTTTACCGACGCCGCCCGTCGCGTCCCACCAGAACGTATTGTCCGGATCGGTCAGCGTAAATTCCGCCGTGTATTTGCCTGCGTATTTCGCCGTAAATTGCTTGGTTGCGGGATCGAAAGACACGTCCGACGCATCGATCGCAACGCCGCTCGGATCGACGCCGCCGACCGTGACGCTCATCTGCGTCGCATCGTAGTCCTGCAACGCGAAGGTTTGATCCGCGCCTGTATAAACTTTGCTCTTGTCCGACGCATTTGCGCCCAAGGTCGGGACAAAGATCGGCTGCGTCGTCGCCGTCGCCGCCTGCGTCAAGTCCAAATGGAATGCGGGACGCACCGCAAGGTTCGCCGTCGCAAACGTACTGTGCGTACTTCCTGCCGTATTCAAAAAAGCGTAATTCGCATTGTCGAAGTGACCGGAACGCAACCAAGAATCCGTTCCTCCGCTGCGTTGCGCATCCGACAAATCCCAGACGCCGCTCACGCCGCTATATCCTACTTCGGCGATGCTCGGCAACCACAAATAATCGCTCGACCACTCGCCGTAATGCGATTTATCGCTGTAATTCATTTGCTCGTTATGATAATTTTCGAGATCCGGAGTACCCCAAGCTTCGTTGGAACACGTCTTCCAACTGCCGTTGTACGTGCGAATCGTCTCCGTCCCTTGATATGCGACGTCTTTGGGTTGGACGATATAATCGGTCAGACTGCCGGCAATACCGCTCATCGTAAACTTGGCATACGCATGCGACGCATTTTGCGGAATCGTCGTCAACTTTTTGGTCGCTTCTTGCGCGTCTGCCTCTGTCGCGACATATCCGCAGCCGCCGCTGTTCAACGCATGCGCGCGAACGTAACTCGTGCTGTACATATTGCTCGGATATGCGGACTCCGGTCCATGCTCGCTCCACAGATTCCATTGCGACGTCTGCGTCGACGACGTCAACCAAAACGTCGCGATCACGCGTCCGTCCGATAGTTTGCGCAGATCGGTCACCGTCCAGGAATTGCCGTCGATCGTGACGAAGATATCTTTCCCGCCGTTGACATCTCGGATCGCCTGCGCATTTTTGTCGGACAAGTTCGCGACGTCTCGAATATCCTCCGTATCGCTCGCCAACGCATCGATCAGCGTCCAGAACTGTTTGCCGTCAAATACTTTTTGACCGCTTCCCGTCGTATTGGAATTGTCGACCAATAATTCCGATATCGTCGTCGAACCGCTCCTGCCGCTATTGAATGCAAAAGCATCATCCGAATCCTGCAATCCGAACAATCCGCCGCACAATCCAATCAAAATACAAATCAATACGCAGAAAGACAAACCCGCTGTCGCCAATCGTTGTCCGATCTTATGTTTCAACATGTCGTTACACTTCCTGACCAGTACTCTTAATCCGTCCCGACTTCTACACAACGGTTCGTGGAATATGACATTCCATGAACTATTTTAAGATATTGCAATTTGGATAGACGGGAATATAGCAATATGTATCAAAAATGCCTTGTAAAAATTTCCCATTCCGCACTTTGACGGACGATTGTCTTGACTTTATATAAAATAGTGGTTAATATGAATGTGTAAAAGTTCATGGAATGTCATATTCCATGAACTTTTTATATGTCCGATCCCCGACGCGCAACGCGTTTCGCCAACGATATATTCGCACAAAAATGAAAGACGCTTATCCGTCCATCCGAGTATCCGTTTTTGCCGCAAACAAAATACGGGAACGCCCGATCGGACGCTCCCGTGTCTCATCGAATCCAAAATCCGTCAGCCCTGATAGCCCCATTTGACCGTGCACTTGGAGCTTCTCCACTCGCTGTGTTTCCAATCGTTGTGCCAGCCGTCCGGCTCGCTTGCCGCGACGCAACGGACTTCCAGCTTGGAACAACCGATAAACAGTTCTCTGCCCGTCTGCGCGACGCTTGCAGGAATGACGATGGCGCGCAGCGACGTACATTGCGCAAACGCCTGATTGCCGATCTGCGTCAAACCTTCGGCAAGTTGAATTTGCGCAAGCGCTTCGCATGCGCGGAACGCGCCGTTGCCGATCCGCGTCACGCTTGCCGGCACCGAAACGGTTGCGAGCCGCTTGCATCCTTCAAACGCATAATCGCCGATCTGCACGACGGCGGACGGAATCGTCACCGACGTCAAATCGGCGCAACCGAACAACGCCTTGCCGCCGATCCGCGTCACGGTATCCGCAATCGCATAAGACGTGCGGGCGTTGCCTGCGGGCACGCAGACCAAACGCGTCATATCCTTGGTATACACTACGCCGTCCGCGTCCGTATAAGCGGGATTGGCAGCGTCCACATGCACCTGCGTCAACTTTGCGCAACCGACAAAGGTATAATCGTCGATGCGGCGCACGCTTGCCGGCACGGTAATCTCGGTAATTTCGCCGCAATCTTCGGGATTGCCGAACGTACCGATCAACGCGACGACCGTATGCCCGTCCACCTGAGACGGAACGACAACGACGGTGTCCTTGCCCGAATATTTGGTCAAATACGCTTCTCCGTCGTGCAGGACATAACGATAATCCGCCTTAACGGAGTCGTCGGGCAGATTGTCGACCGCCCATTCGACCGGAATGGGACGCTCGCGATTCCACTCGTCGTGCCACCAACCGGGCTGGCTCGCCGTCTCGCTCTGAATCTTCATCGCGCCGTGACAAGCAAAGAAAACTTCCTGTCCCATATATTCAACGGTCGCGGGAATCCGAATCGCCTGCAAACTCGTGCAAAGACGGAATGCGTAATCGCCGACATAGGTCACCGACTCGGGCAAAACGACGTCGGTCAGCGCGCGGCAGTTGTGGAACGCATAATCGCCGATGCTCGCCAACGTCGCCGGTAATTGAACCGACGTCATCGCGCCGCGCTGTTCAAACGCATAATTGCCGATTGCGACAACCGTATTGTCTCCGAAACGATCGGGAACGATCGCCCGATCCGCGATCTTCTTGCCGGCGCGCAACACCGTCGCCAGACCGTCCGCCGCGCGATAGTAATACTCGAAACCATCGTACACGGCGCTTGCCTGTCCGAACGCGCCTTGCCACGTCAAAAGAATTTCGCAGTCGGTTTCGTCATATACGGGAACGCCCTGCGCGGATCCTTTGGTCAAGCTGCCGTCTGCGTAGCGCGTGCGATACGAAATATTGACCGCGGTCTGCTGCGCGATATCGACCTGCCCTTGCTCGTCGCAAGTAAGCAGCGAGGACTCTTTGATCTGCTTCGCGTCCGTCGATTCGGCAAGCGGCTTGCTCGCGTCGTAAACGACTTGCGAAACCGCGCCGTCCGCAAACGTAATCGTGCACAGTTTGGCTTTGGCATCGACGGCGACATTCTGCCCTTGCAGATGCTTGTCGTAAACGCCGTTGTAGTACAACCATACTTTGCCGTCTTCGCCGCGCGACTGCGGTTCGCCCATCACGCGGACAACGTCCTGTTCGGTCGCGCCGAGCGCGATCTTGTCCACGTTGGCGGTACGCAAAGGATTGCCCAACACAACGCCGATCGGAATCGCAATCGCCAACGCGACAATCACGACCGCCGCCGTTGCGATTGCAACGATCAGGTTGATCTTCGCCTTGCCGCTCAACGGCTTGCCGCCTTTGTCGGGGGTCGGCGGATCGATTCGATCGCCCGCGGCAGCCTGCAATACTTGTTTCTCCATGCGATTCTCCTTAATCGGTTTAAGCATTTTTTATATTTTATCCTACTATGCGCGTGACTGTCAAGATGTATTTTCCCGATCCGACGCGGATCGCCTCGAATACGCGCCGAATGCGCCGACCGGATCAAACCCCGCTCCTAGATCCCTTCGCCGCTCGAAAATCCACGCGCGCAAAAAAAAATCGGCAAACCCGAAACAGTCGGAGTTTGCCGATCTTTTGGAGGCACCACCCAGACTTGAACTGGGGGTGGAGCTTTTGCAGAGCTCTGCCTTACCACTTGGCTATGTCGCCACATCCTCATTCTATGCGTCAGGTCTCAAAATAGTCCCGTTACAGTCCTTCTGGACTGCGCCGCGAGTGCGGCGTAAATTCGCCGCAGCCGGATTTGCGGAAGGCTGGCTTTGCCAGCCTGAGCAGTATGATCTCCCACGGTTTCCACTTGATATGACAGCGACTGTGTCGCTGTCATATCAAGTGGAGCGGGTGACGAGGCTC
>CAJTKI010000087.1:1353-4313 GCA_910576875.1 uncultured Christensenella sp. | reverse complement strand
AAGCGTCTCGAATTGTCAAACAGTTCGGAAAAGACAACGATCTGATTGATCGCATCAAAGCGGATTCGGCGTTTGCCGCGATTCACGGCATGATCGATCGCATTCTCGATCCGAAGAATTTTATCGGACGCGCAAAAGAGCAGACCGAAGAATTTTTGCGTGACGAAATCGTTCCGATCTTGCAGGCGAATCAATCCGAACTCGGACAAAGCGGACAAGTCAACGTATAATATGAACGGAGAACGCAAAACGCGTTCTCCGATTATTCATGTCACAATGCGTGCGCGTGTCGCCGTATGCGTTGGGCAAAAAATAAATATAGCGTATGGAATGTCCGGGGAATTGACTTTTTTCGAGATTTTCTATAAAATAAATAACAACCGAATCGCGTTTGTGTTTCAGCGCATGTTCATGCGTAAGGTGCGTGTTATTACGATTATTGAATCGCGAGACGCGATTCGCCTTACAGCGAGCCTGCGAGCGTGCAACGCAACCACTTGCGTGTGGGAATGAAAAAACGACCTGCATTGTATCGCAAGTCGTTTGGCAGGGGAGACGCGATTCGCCTTACAGCGAAGCCTGCGAGCGTGCACCGCAACCACTTGCGTGCGGGAATAAAAAACGACCTGCAATATAATGCAAGCCGTTTGGCAGGGGAGACGCGATTCGAACACGCAACCAATGGTTTTGGAGACCACTACTCTACCGTTGAGCCACTCCCCTAAAAAAGTAACAGCTTTATTATATAGACAACAGGGCGGGCTGTCAAGTAAAAAACATATTTTGGAGTGCAATATGCAATATCGTTATAAACTCGGATGGATCGGTTGCGGAAATATGGCGAAAGCCATTGCGGACGGTTTATTGAATCACGACATTTTGCCGCGCGAACAGATGATTCTATCGGCGGCGCATGCAAAGGGAGATTATCGCGGGATCCGCGTCGTCACGGACAATCAAACGATTCTCACGGAATGCGAATACGTGATCCTTGCCGTCAAGCCACAGATTTTCCATCAGATTTGCGACCGTTTCACAGCGACGCAGGCGCGTTGCGTCGTATCGATTATGGCGGGCGTCGGCGTGGATACATTGCGCCGGACATTCCCGAACGCACATATTTTGCGCGTGATGCCGAATACGCCTTGCGCCGTTGCAAAAGGCATGTCCGTAATCAGTGAAAACACGGATGTTCCGCAAGAGATAAACGCGTTCGTGCATACGATCTTTGCCCAAATCGGCGAAGTCGCGACGTTGGCGGAATCGCAGTTTCACGAAATGACCGCCGTCAGCGGGAGCGGTCCCGCCTATGTATACTACTTTATTCGCTCGATGACGGACGCCGCCGTGCGTATGGGGCTGTAGGAAACATTGGCGCGCAAACTGACGTTGCAAACCTTCGACGGCGCCGTGGAAATGGTGCGTCGAAATCCGGAAGTGCCGATCGACGAACTGATCGAACGCGTGTGTTCCAAAGGCGGCACGACGATTCAGGCAATCGACACGTTCCGCGCGGACGAATTGGAAGCCATCATCGATAAGGCAATGACGCGTTGCCGCAATCGCAGCGAAGAGTTGAGTAAATTATGAAACATGTCGATATCTATACCGACGGCGCTTGTTCCGGTAATCCCGGAATCGGCGGCTGGGCGGCAATCCTGATATATTGCGGTCACGAAAAAGAAATCAGCGGTTACAACAAAGATACGACGAACAATCGTATGGAGTTGTTTGCGGTCATTCAAGGTTTGCGGCAGTTGAAAGAGCGTTGCGACGTCACGATTTACAGCGATTCAGCGTACGTATGCAACGCGTTTTTGGAAAATTGGATCCAAGGTTGGCAGGCAAACGATTGGAAAACCGCATCCAAAGAGCGCGTCAAAAACGACGATTTGTGGAAATTGCTTGTCATGGAATGCAATAATCATCAAGTGCGGTTCGTAAAAGTCAAAGGACACGCAGATAACGCGTACAACAACCGTTGCGACAAAGCCGCCGTACAGGAGATCAAACAGTTCAAAGCCTTGCTTGCATCCGAATAATCGATAAATCGGCAAGAGAGATTTGCCGATTCCGGCATGATTTATGCGACGACCGCCATACTATATTCGGGAGAATCGACAGTGCGGTTGCGTGTAAAATGTAGTTTCATCATTTTAAGCTGCGTCCTATGGGGCGCAATTTGGCTATTCGCACGGGCGATTCCGCTGCAACAATATTGGGCATATTCTTATCCCGCGGTTTACGCGATGCTCGGCATCGATTTTCTGCTGTTGGCGGGAGGACTTTTGTTCGGCAACCGTACATGTATCCGCATTTCCGTATTTTTGAACGGGACGATGCTATTGCTGGCAACATGCGGTTTTTTGGTGTGGAAATACGATTGGTTTCATAAATTTCGCGACGTGGCGACGCTGAAAGCATTTCTCGGACAATACGGTAAAACTTCCGCGTTGGTGTTTATCGTCGTGCAATTTTTACAGGTTACGATCATCCCGATTCCGTCCGCGATCACGACGGTGGCGGGCGTTGCGTTGTTCGGGCTTTGGAAAACCGTGCTATACAGTACGGTCGGCATCGTCGCAGGCTCGATGTTCGCGTTTTGGCTCGGACGCAAGGCGGGCGTGCGATTGGTCGTTTGGATGTGCGGAGAATCCGCATACGCCAAATATCGCTCCATCGCGGAAGGCAAAGACCGATTGATCCTGACGTTGATGTTTTTATTCCCGCTGTTTCCGGACGATTTGCTGTGTCTGGTCGCCGGAATGACGGATTTTACGTATCGGGGATTTTTTCTGACAATGCTTTGGACGCGCCCGATCGGCATTTTGAGCGTAGCGGGCGCGCTGAACGGCGCGATCTCGATTCCGATTACCGGTTGGGGCATTCCGGTATGGATCGCATTGATCGCCGTACTTGTAGCGTTGTTTTTCGTCTTCTGGAAGTACGGAGATCGCATC
>CAJTKI010000087.1:0-1343 GCA_910576875.1 uncultured Christensenella sp. | reverse complement strand
CATCCGAGACAAGATCGCAGCGATTTTCGGCAAACTCTCCGCGCGCGTGCGACGCAATCAGACGGACGAACAACCTGCGCAATCGCATTCCGCCGCAGACCGCAATGCGCGCAGATCGGAACAAGCGTATCTGCAACAACTCGAAATCAAGCGCAAGCGTTATCTCCGACAAAACAGCGAACCGCAATCGCAGATCCGTCCGCAATAACAAAACGGCGCTTGCGCGCCGTTCGTACGATCAATTGATATGATACCGTTTGGAGTGATATAGGAGCGAATATACGCCGATATCGATCGGAATGTTCGCCAATAGAACGATCGGTACGACGATCGGCATGATCGTGGACGACGGATCGGAAAAATCGGCGCGGAACGCAAAATATCCGAATAGCAGAATGATCACGACGAAATTGACGATTACGATCCAAGAGTTAAACCAAGCGTTTTTGGCTTGGAAACGCGCTTGTTTGCGCTTGTTCGGATTGGTAAAATACAACGCGCCGCATACGATCGGGTAGATCAACGGAACCAAGAGTCCGAAAGCGAGCCAACCGTTGGCGACGTGATAGCGCTCGTGTCCCAAAGCATGCGTAAGGATCAGTTGCAACGCCAAACTGACATAGAACATAATTGCCGTATGAAAGAGCAGTTTGTTCGAATAAAAATACTTGCCGGAATAGAACGCCGTCGTTTCCTTTTTCACATACGGTTTGATCAAAAATCCTTCCGCCGCAAATTTGCCTTTCATTTCGCTCACGGTCAAGAAATCGAAATGTTCGCTTTCTTCTTCCTGCGCGTCCGGAACGGGCGGAGCAGTCGCCGTTTGCGGAGCGGTATAGATCGCATCGAAACTGGAAATGTAATTGACGTTCACTTGTTCGAAATCCCGCGGATCGGTTTCGCGCGGAACATTCGATTGGGCATTCTGCGTATAAGCAACGCGTTCGACTGGCGATTCTTCCGTTGCGACGGTCGAAAAGATGCTTTCTTGCACATACCGTTCGGTTTCGTCTTGCGGCGAAACGGGTGATTCGGACAGAGCATCCGACGCGTCTTCGTCTTCGACGATCGCCGTCGATGCAACTTCTTGGAACGACTGATCGCTGCCGGCGCGATAATAGGTCGCGCTGTCATCGTCGTCCGCTGCGGAGATGTCGTACAAATCGTCTAAGGTCGCCTGCGTCGTTGTCGCTTGCTGCGTATCGACGGGCGCCTCGTAGATCGGTTCTTCGTCCGTATATGCGTATGCGTCGTAAGTATCGGTAATTTGGTCTTCATCCGCGCCGTTAACTTCCTGCGCGCATTCTGTCTGCTCGGAATCGCTTTGCATATCCGCGTTTTCG
>CAJTKI010000086.1 GCA_910576875.1 uncultured Christensenella sp. | reverse complement strand
GTCGGCGTGCTCCCGCTCACGGTCGCGTTGCTCGGCGCGCCGTTGTGCGCGACCATCCAGGTCACGCCCGTGAACGTTACGGTCTTTGCCTTGATCTCGAACGCCTGCGATACCTGCGCGCCGTCGATATAATAGTTGCCGCTATCCTTGCCCGTCGTCCCCAGTTTTGCATAGATCGTATATCTACCTTGCGCCAACGTCGAGATATCCAGACTGTTGCCCGTTACCGATACTTGCGTGCTTGACGATTCGGCTTTGTAACTCAATGCAACCGTTACATCGTCTCCCGATATCCGATCGTCCGTCGTCGAAATACTGCCGCTCGATCCGACCGCCCAACTCCATGCCGTATCGCCTACCGACGCAAACGACACATTCAGCCGTTTGCGCGCGATCTCGAAAGTCAATATTTTCGATGTCACAGATTGATCGTCCGCCCATACCGTATTGTCTTTGTCCAACAAATCCAGCGTTACCGTATACGTCCCCGCATTGCGCGCCGTAATCGCCGCGTTGTTTTCGGTAAACGTAATGCCGTCCGCAATCGTATTGCCCGCGTTGTCTTTGCCTGTTACGGAAGTAATCTTGATCTTGGTCGCATCGAAGTCCTGCAACGTAAATGTCTGCGCAGTTGCATCGTAATCCTTTTGGACACTGTCCAAACTCGGCACAGAGAGCTTTTCCACGCCCCCTGCAACTTGCTCGGCAGCTGTCAAATTCAAATGAAACGCGGGACGCACCGAGAAAAAAGTCGTAGCATAACGGTTACTGTAGCCGCCGGACAAGTCTACACCGCATATACTGCCTGCATGAGAAGAACCGCCGGAGCGTAGCCACGTATTTATTCCATTACTTCGCTGATTGTCCGACAAATTCCAAATGCTGGTTATTCCGGTGTATCCCGTCTCTGCCAAGCTTGGCAACCACAGATAGTCGTTTGACCATTGCGCATAATTGGATTTCAAACTATAATTAAAATCCGAACTATAATACCTCTCTATCTCCGGCGTTCCCCACGCTTCATTCGGACATGTTTTATATGTGTTAAACTTACAGATTGTTTCCGTCTCTTGATATGCCACGTCTTTCGGTTGCACGATATAGTCGAGCAACGACAATTCGCGAGCGCCGTCCTTGACCGATTCCATTGTAAACTTCGCATACGGATGCGATGCGCTTTGCGCGATCGGCGTCAACGTCGTCGCGCCCTGCTCCGCGACATATCCGCATCCGCCGCTGTTGAGCGCATTGGCTCGAATATAGCTGGTGCTATACATGTTGCACGGATACATGTCTGTCGGTGTACTGTCGCTCCATCGGTTCCACTGCGATGTCTGCGCGCTCGCCGCCAACCACATTGTTGCAATCACACGCCCGTCGTCCAGTTTTCGTAAATCCGTAACCGTCCACTTCTTGCCGTCAATTGTTACAATAATGTCTTTTCCGTTATTCGCATCCCGAATCTCCTGTGCGTCTTTGTTCGACAAATTTGAAATCTCTGCATTTTCTTCTTCATCGCTACGCAAACAATCCAACAATTGATTAAACGAATATACATCAAACACATACTTATGGCTTGGGGCTGTATCATAATTGTCCAACAAAAGTTCTCCGACAGACACTGTCGTCGTATCATTCAAATTCTTATCGTCAAACGCAAACGTATGCCCTGTATTGGACAACACGCCGCACAGCACCGATATTAAAATTCCAATTATTATGATAGTTTCAAGAACTCGATATTTGATCTTTTGCATACTTGCTCCGTCCTACCGTTATTTCTTGTTCCGAATCCCGCAAAACAACGTCCCGAAAAAGTTCGTATAATATGCTATTCCATGAACTTATTGAGTAAATTAAGACTTAAATATGCGAAAAACGACTTCCAAAATATGGCGCGACGGCAAATAAATCCGTTTTGACTTGACTTTGCATGCGCAAAAGAATAAGATAATAAGAGAAAAGTTCATGGAATAGCATATTCCATGAACTTTTTGCTTGTCTGAAATTTGTCCCGTCCGCGTCGTCGCCGAAGCGATCCGACGTCAGGCGTACTTGTGGTTAAGCGGCAAAACGACTTCAAACACCGCGCAATCGCGCTCGTTGCGGCAGCTGATTTCGCCACCCATCCATTCCGCGATCGACCGCGCAATGCTCAATCCCAAGCCAAAGGAATTGCCGTTCTCCGCATGGGCGGGGTCCGCCTTGTAGAAACGCTCGAACACCTTATCGATTTTGTCCTGCGGGATACCGCCCGTGTTGGATACGCGGATGCAGACGTTGCGGCTCACACGCGTCAATTCAAACCGAATGCGTCCGCCTTCCTCGCAATACTTCTTGGCGTTGTCGACGAGGATCGTGACGAGTTTTTCCAATTCGTCGCGATTGCAACGCAGATACACGCCTTCGGCGAGCGAGGTTTGCAGATCGATATTGCGCTCATAGCACGCCGCTTCAAACGACAGCAACATGCCTTTGCACAGTTTGTTGACGTCCACCTGTTCGATCGGACGATCGCGGTATTGATCCATGGCGGTCAATTCCAGCATCTGACGGATCAGATGATTCATCCGCGAGAGCTGATACGCGGCGCTGTCCAGCCATTTGGATTGATCCGCGACGGTCTGATCGGGCATGCTACGGATCAAATCGAGATTGGTGGAAACGATCGTAAGCGGCGTTTTGAGTTCGTGCGACGCATTGGCGACGAGTTCCTTTTGTTTGTCAAACGCCTGTTGCAACGGCGCAACCGCGCTCTTGGACAGCATATGACTGATCAGCGCGACCGCCGCGATCGTGACCAGATAGATGCACGCAAGCGAAATCCCGAGCATCGTCAGATGCGTCTGACTCGCTGTAAAATCGTATATCGCGTATTTGTTTTCCAACCCCGCGGGCGTCGCAACGGTCTGCGAACCGATATAATACGTCTTGCCTTCGACGGCGATCTTGTGCCCGTTCGCGCTCAGGACCGCTTGCAGGAGTTGGGCGCGTTCGTCCTCTTCGACCATATCGAGCCGAACGTGTTCGATATGACCGTCGCGCACGGTAAATTCCATGCACAATCCCAATCGATCGGTCGGCGCGTCCAAAAAGTTTTCGGAACGGTAATTGCCCAAATCCAGCGCGATATGCGCGCGCGCGAGCCGATCCGCCGACGAAAAGGAGATAAAATAGATCATTCCGAAAATCACCAACAACATCGCCGCGCTGATCAGCGTGGGAATCATCATAAAGCGCTGTTGTACTTTGCGGATCATGTTCATGCTTGTTTGGACCCCAACTGATAGCCGACGCCGCGGATCGCATGGATCGCGACCGTCGAGCCGATAAACGCAAGCTTTTTGCGCAAAAAGGAAATGAATACTTCCAGACTGTTGGACTCGAACAGATTGTCCAGTCCCCAAACCTTGTTGATCAACGCTTCCTTTTCCGCGACGTAGCGCGGGCGTTCGAGAAAATAGCGCATGATATCGCATTCCTTTTGAGACAGACGCACGGACGCGCCGTTGCACGAGAGTTCGTAATTGGACAGATTGAGCGTCAGATCCTGATATACGATCGTGTTGTCGGCGTTGATCTCGCCGCGCCGCCGCAATACCGCCCGAATGCGCGCGAGCAGTTCCGGCGTCGAAAACGGCTTGGACAGATAATCGTCCGCGCCCATATCCAACCCTTGGACCTTGTTGTTCTCCTGCGCCAGCGCCGTCAGCATGATGACGGGCGTCATGTCGTGTCGGGCGCGCAGTTCGCGCAACACTTCGTAGCCGTCTTTCTTGGGCATCATCACGTCGAGCAAAATCAAATCGTAGATGCCGGTCAACGCGTATTCCAGTCCTTCTTCGCCGTCGTAGGCGCATTGTACTTCGTATTTTTCGCGCATCAGCACCGTCGTCAACACCTCGCACAAACTCGTCGAATCTTCTATCAACAATATCCGCATGCCGCACCTCCGTCCGATATAGTATAACGCATACGCGCGCAAATGTAAACCGCCGCCTATATATCCGAATATAACGCGCGAAAATGAAAAGAAAATGAAAAAAATTTTTTTGAAATTTCATTTTAGATTCAGTTGACGCCGATATACTGAACTTAAACATAGCGGAGAACCGCAGTGTCTTTTTCATAATTACTTCCCCAAAGAAAGATCCCGCCTGCACAAGACGGGATTTTTCTTGCTCCGAATGCGAAAAATCGAACGAAAAACAAATTTCGACAAAACTTAAAAATTTTAATGTTGTTTTCATGGATCGCCGATAAGATAAAAGCGTAATCGGAATCCGATTCGCCAAAACAGCCTTTTTCATAATTACTTCCCCAATAAAAGGATACCCGAGACGCGTATGCGTGTCGGGTATTCTCTTATCTTATCCGATCGGAAAACGCGCCGCTCAACTGCGCCGTTCGTCTTTGCGCTTGCGATCGCGACGCGCGCGCAATTCCAGGATCAATATAAAAATGCACAGAATCATGCTGACGATGACGAAGATCGCATTAAGCACATAATACAGCAACGGAATGCCCGAATCCGCGCCCGCCGCGCCGCCGACCGTGATCGCCGCGTCCGCCGTGTACGTCCGATCCAGTACCGTATACGATACCGTCACCGCGACG
>CAJTKI010000085.1 GCA_910576875.1 uncultured Christensenella sp. | reverse complement strand
CGTCTGCGTCCCCGCCTGCACCGCCGCGACGCTCTTGCTTGCGCCGCCCGCCTGATCCGCCGTATACGTCGCCGTCAGACAAACCGTGTCGTCCGCCAGAATTCCCGTCGCAGTCAATACCGCGTTGTAATTCCCTCCGATCGTCCATTCCCATTTTTGCCCGGGCACGGTATTCGTCAATTCCAGCGCCAACTGCTTTTGCGCGATCGTAAAGGTCAACGTCCGTTTGTCGTTGCCGCCGGTTGCGTCCGTCCAAAATCCTTCGTCCGGTTTGCTCAACGAGATCTCAACCGTATACGTACCTGCAAAACGGACTTTCACTTCGCCTTTTGCCGCGTCGAACGCGATGTCCGTATCCGCGATCGCATTGCCGAACGCATCTTTGGCGGTGACCTTGGCGGTCATCTTCGCGGAATCGAAATTTTGCAACGCGATCGTCTGCGTCGCGCCGGTATATTCCTTGCTCTTATCCGCCGCCGCAATCGTCGGCGCGGAAACCCGTTCCGTCGCATCTGCCGCCGCTTTCGTCAAATCCAAATGGAAAGCCGGTCGCACCGCATACGTATTGACGGTAAGCAGACTGCCTCCGTCGCCCGACGCGGTCAAGTAGTACGAAGATCCGGAGCCGTAATGCCGACCGGAACGCAACCAAGTATTCGCGCCGTTGCTTCGCTGGGCGTTGGACAAATCCCAAATGCCCGTAACACCGCTATACCCCGTCTCCGCAATGCTCGGCAACCACAGATAATCGCTCGCCCATTCGTCATAATACTCTTTGTCTTGATAATTGTATTCCGCTTGAAAGTAGCTCGCCAAATCCGGTATTCCCCAGGCTTCGTTGGGACAGGTATTCCAAGTATCGTTGTACGTGCGGATCGTCTCGGTCTCCTGATATGCGACGTCCTTGGGTTGAACGATATAATCGGTCAAAGACAGCTCTCGCGTTCCGTCCGCGACGGATTGCATCGTAAACTTCGCGTATGGATGATCCGCGCTTTGCGCGATCGGCGTCAACGTCGTCGCACCCTGCGTCTTGACGTAGCCGCACCCGCCGCTGTTGAGCGCGTGCGCGCGGATGTAGCTCGTTGCGTACATATTCCCCGGATATGCATCCGTCGGCGTATCGTCATGCCATAAATTCCATTGCGACAGTTCGGCACTCGATGCCAGCCACATCGTCGCGATCAAATCCCCGTTGTCCGCCTTGCGTAAATCCGCAACCGTCCACTGTTTGCCGTCGATCGAAACGACGAGATCTTTGCCTCCGTTGAGCGCGCGAATGTCCGCCGCATCTTTGCTCGACAACTCCTGTACCGTTGCTTTGTCTTCCGTGCTCGCGCGCAACGCGTCCACCAGCTTCCACAACTGCACGCCGTCAAAGACTTTTGCATCGCTTTGAGCGGTGTCGTAGTCGGCGAGCAACAATTCGCCGATCGTCACGGTATTGGACGCGTTCATATTGCTTGCGTCAAACGCGTATGCGCGATCCGCCGACAACAAGATTCCCGCAAACGCCGTGCAAACCGTCAGCAAAATCACGCCGAACGTGATTGCAAAACGTCTTATCGATATTTTTATCCGTCTCGTCATATTGGTTCCTACCCGATTTCTCTCTCGATTCCGCCCCGAAACAACGCTCGAAATAGTTCACAAAATACAATATTCCATGAACTTTTTAAGTAATATCGGAATAATTACAAGGGTTTTGCGGCAAAATGCAGCGGAAAAGTTGCACATTAAACGGTTTTATCTTGACTTTGTCGGGTAAAGCACATAAAATAATAATAGAAAAGTTCATGGAATATTGTAATCCATGAACTTTTTTGTTGCCGAATCTTACTCGAATTTTCGCCTATCGAATACCTTTTTGCGACGCGTCTTCGATCAAATCGCCCGACGCAATCGCGCATCCGCGCGCCGCGCTTGCGCGATTGATTATTGCCACGCGCCGTCCACGCTCTGCACGGAAATTTCGCCGCAAGTCAGCGTCCGCACGCCGTTGTCTTCCTGTACGACCAATCCGCCCGCGTCGTCGATATCGATTGCCACGCCGCGCATCGGCACGTTGTCGTACGTATAACGGATATGCTTGCCGATCACGACGGAAGCGGCTCGATAGTCGTCCATAAACGTCGCATGCTCGGGATCCGCCGTCAAATCCAACAGATTCCAAACGATCCGCGCGATCAAAGCGTTGCGCGTAATCGGCGCGTCCGACTCGAACAGCGCGCCCGCTTTGTCCGCCAAGTCGGTCGGAAATCCGCCTTCTGGCATCGAAAAATTGATCCCGATCCCGACGACGACCGCGCGCGCGACGCCGGTCTCGAAGTCCGTCTGCGCCTGCGTCAAGATCCCGCAGACCTTTTTGCCGCGCAGATACAGATCGTTGACCCATTTGATCCCGCATTGCAGACCGCACAACTCCCGCAGCGCGCGCGTCACCGCGACCGCAGCCGCGGGCGTAATCAGCGTCGCCTTGGCGATACGGCACTGCGGACGCAATACGACGCTCATATAGATTCCGCCGTCCGGAGAATGAAAGGATCGTCCGATTCGTCCCCGTCCCTGCGTCTGTCGCCGCGCCAATACGATCGTGCCGTGCGGCGCGCCGTCGTCGGCAAGTTCGAGCGCCGTGCGGTTGGTGGACTCCAAACTGTCATATACGTAGATCGGCGCATGCGCGCCGCCCAGACGACAGGCAATCTGCTCCGCGTCGATGCAATCGCGCTCTTGCACCAGACGATAGCCGCGGTTGGTCGTCGCGCAGATATCGTATCCGTCCGCGCGCAACGCCTGCACCGTCTTCCAGATCGCGGCGCGCGAAACGCCGAACGTCTGCGCGAGTTCTTCTCCGGAAACGCTGTCTTGGTTGCACGCGCGCAAAGCCTGCAAAAACCGTTGTCTGTCGATCTTCGTCATATCGATATTTATTGTACGCATACGCGCGCGAAAAGTCAATCAAACGCCGCCGCGATACTAGCAATCTCTCGCCGCAAAATTTACTTTATTTTGCCCGCGCCGCATGGTATACTGAAATCCCGATCCGGCAAACGCCGCATCGCGTCGCGCATCGATCCATCGATCCGATCGCGCAAAAGGAGACACGCCATGGCATCGCGGATCCAAGGATTGCAAAAACTCACGCTGCTCGACTACCCGGGCAAAGTCGCCGCAACGGTATTTTTCGGCGGATGCAATTTCCGCTGTCCGTTTTGTCACAACGCGGACGTCGTGTTGCGCCCGACGCGCGACTTTGACGAACGCGAACTGGACAAACTCTTGCTCAAACGCCGCGGCGTACTGGACGGCGTATGTTTCACCGGCGGCGAACCGCTGATGTGCGACGACGCGCGAGCGTGGATGGAACGCGCGAAGGAACTGGGCTATCTCGTCAAATTGGACACCAACGGCAGCTATCCGGAGCGCCTTCGCCGCCTGCTCGACGCGGGACTGGTAGACTATCTCGCAATGGACGTCAAAAACAGTCCGGACGCATATGCCGAAACGGTCGGCATCGAACGATTCGACCTTGCCCCGATCCGCGAAAGCGTCGCGTTGATCCTGCAAGGCATCGTGCCGTACGAATTCCGCACCACCGTCGTCCGTCCGTTGCATACGCGCGAGCGCATCTTGCGCATCGGCGAATGGATCGCCGGCGCGCAAGCGTACTATCTGCAAGCCTTTGTCGACTCGGGCAATCTGATCGGCGACGGACTGCATGCCGTGGAAGACGAAGAAATGCGCCAAATGTGCGCTTCCGTGCGCAAATACGTTCCCAATACGCACGTACGGGGCATCGATCAAGACTGATTTCGACCGAATTTTTACAGATCCGCATCTTTGCATAAAGGCATGAATATACAATATATTGTGTTTTTCGAAAAAAGTGTGCACAATATATTGACATCGTTAAAGGGTTAGTATAATATAGAGCTTGCAAACAAACAAAAGCAGACCACTTTGTCTGACAGGAGGAAGTTTATGTATCAAGTGATCAAGCGCGACGGCAAAACCGCAGAGTTTGACATCCAAAAGATCGCCGTTGCAGTGACCAAGGCGTTCGAAGCGCAGAACAAGCAGTATCATCCCGGTATCGTGGATATGCTCGCGCTCAAAGTGACCGCGGACTTCGAACCGAAGATCAAAGACGGCAAAATCGCAGTCGAGGACATTCAGGACAGCGTCGAATCCGTACTGAGCCAAGCCGGCTACGCGGACGTTGCGAAAGCGTACATTCTGTACCGCAAGCAACGCGAAAAAATCCGTAATATGAAATCGACCATTCTCGACTACAAAGATTTGGTCGACAGCTACGTCAAAGTCACCGACTGGCGCGTCAAAGAAAACTCGACGGTCACGTATTCGGTCGGCGGTTTGATCCTGAGCAACAGCGGCGCGATCACCGCAAACTACTGGCTGAGCGAAATCTACGACGAAGAAATCGCAAACGCGCACCGCAACGCGGACATCCATCTGCACGATCTGTCGATGCTGACCGGATACTGCGCGGGCTGGTCGCTCAAACAACTCATCCAGGAAGGTCTGGGCGGCGTGACCGGCAAGATCACTTCCAAGCCGGCGAAACACCTGTCCGCGCTGTGCAACCAAATGGTAAACTTCCTCGGCATCATGCAGAACGAATGGGCGGGCGCGCAAGCGTTCTCGTCGTTCGATACCTACCTTGCGCCGTTCGTCAAAGTAGACA
>CAJTKI010000084.1 GCA_910576875.1 uncultured Christensenella sp. | reverse complement strand
TAAACGGCGACGTGACGACGGTGCCGAGCCAAAGCGAAGCCAAGCAATTCGTGTTCGGCAACGATCCGAACAATCCGAGCGGATCGGGCGGCAACGGCGGCATGATATCCGCGCAGGACGTGGATTGGTTCAAGCGCATCTTCGTGATCCTGACGGCGATGGTCGGCGGAATCTTATCGGTGCTGGCGGTGATGGCTTTTTTGGTGGCGGACATTCGGTGTTTGCGCAAGAAAAAGGATCGCGCGGATCGACAATGACGCGTGCGCGCCTTTCGGCGTCGAATGCGGCGCATAGGGGATAGACAAAATCCGTCCGATATTCGGACGGATTTTTTATGTCGCAGAATCGATTCGGGATCAATTGTCCGTACGTTTGTTGCGCGCGGCGAGTTTGAGGCGCTGTTCTTTGTTGAGAATGGTTTTGCGCAGACGGATGCTTTTGGGCGTCACTTCGACCAATTCGTCGTCGGCGATGAATTCCAGACACTGTTCCAGAGACATCAGGACGGGCGGCACGAGTTTGAGCGCTTCTTCCGATCCGCTGGCGCGGTTGTTGGTGAGCTGTTTGCGCTTGCAGACGTTGACGACCATGTCGTCTTCACGCGAGTTTTCGCCGACGACCTGACCGGCGTAGACTGCGACGCCCGCGCCCAGGAAGAGCGTAGAGCGTTCCTGCGCGTTGAACAGTCCGTACGCGGTCGTCGTACCGTCTTCGAACGCGATCACCGATCCGCGACTGCGCTCTTGCACGTCGCCTTTATAGGGCTCGTATCCGTCGAACACGTGGTTCATGACGCCGAATCCGCGCGTATCGGTCAGCATTTCGCCGCGGTATCCGATCAGACAGCGCGCGGGAATGCGGAATTCCAGTTTGGTGCCGCCGCGTTCGTCGGGCGTCATGTTGATCAGTTCGCCTTTGCGCATGCCGATTTTGTTCATGACGACGCCGACATAGTCGTCCGGTACTTCGACGACGAGTTGCTCCATCGGTTCGCACCGCACGCCGTCGATCTGTTTGAAGATGACTTTGGGGCGCGATACCTGGAATTCGTAGCCTTCGCGGCGCATCGTTTCGATCAGGATGGACAGATGCAACTCGCCCCGTCCGAATACTTCGAAGCAGTCCGAGCTGTCCGTCTCTTCGACGCGCATGCTGACGTTGGTCAGTACTTCGCGCATCAAACGCGCGCGCAGGTGGCGGGAAGTGACGAATTTGCCTTCGCGTCCCGCGAACGGACTGTTGTTGACCATAAACAGCATGGACAGCGTCGGCTCGTCGATCGCGACGAAGGGCAGCGCTTCGACCTGTTCGGGCGAGCAGATCGTTTCGCCGATGTTCAGATTTTCGATGCCGCTGATCGCGATGATGTCGCCCGTCGCGGCGCTGTCGCATTCCGCGCGTTTCAGCCCTTCGAATCGGTAAAGATTGGAGATCTTGCACGGACTTTGCGTGCCGTCCGTATGCACGACGACCGCCTGTTGTCCGCTGCGGATTTTACCGCGCGCGATGCGTCCGATGCCGATGCGTCCGAGATACTCGTCGTAGTCGATGTTGCATACGATCATCTGCAATCCGCCGTCCGGATCTCCGCAGGGCGGGGGAATCTGTTCGAGCACCGTGTCGAGCAGCGGCTGCATGTCCGTGCCCGCCGTCGTCGGGGTCAGACTCGCCCAGCCTTGTTTGCCGCTCGCGTATACGGTCGCAAAGTCGAGTTGGTCGTCGTTGGCGCCCAGTTCGATAAACAGATCGAGCACCGCGTCCACGACGCGTTCGGGATCGCCGCCGCGATCGATCTTGTTGATGACGACGATCGGTTTTTTATCCAGTCCCAATGCCTTTTTGAGGACGTAGCGCGTCTGGGGCATACATCCTTCGATCGCGTCTACGAGCAAAATCACGCCGTCCACCATGGACAGAATGCGCTCCACTTCGCCGCCGAAATCCGCGTGTCCGGGCGTGTCGATGATATTGATCTTGACGCCTTTGTATTCGACGGACGTGTTTTTGGCAAGGATGGTAATGCCGCGTTCGCGTTCGATCGCGTTGTTGTCCATGACGCGTTCGACGACCGTCTCGTTGGTACGGAAGATGTGATTTTGACGCAACAACTGATCGACCAGCGTGGTTTTGCCGTGATCGACGTGTGCGATGATTGCGACGTTGCGGATGTTTTTGTTTTCCATAAGTCTATTTTCCTTTGATGACGTTGCGCGCCAAGATGCGATTGCCCGCTACGGTCAGATAGCAGTAGCAGCCGTCTTTCCAGGCGCCGGGATTGATCAGTTTGAGATTGCCGTACGTTTCGACGGCGGGGCGGTGGGTATGTCCGTACAGTCCGCACGACACGCCTTGCGCCAGACACTCCGCATGCAAGGTCTCCGTGCCGCTCTTGACGCGCAGCATATGTCCGTGCGTGATCAGAATGCGCGCGTCTTCGATCTCCACGATGCGGAACGCTTCCGTACCGCCGTCGCAGTTGCCTTCGATCGAGATCAGCTTGTCCGAGTACAGCGCGCGCAATTGTTCCGCGTCGCGTCGTCCGTCGCCCAGATGCAGGATTTTGTCCGCATGTTCGAACAGCTCCGCCGTCGCTTGGTCGATGCGCAGCGTATTGTGCGAGTCGGACAGTACGATGCAGGTCGTCATAGCTGTCGCAACAGCGCGTGCAGCGCTTTGGCGCGGTGGGAGACGGCGTTTTTCTGTTGCGCGCTCGCTTGGGCGAAAGTAAGGTGCAGATCGTCGGACAGGAAGTACGGATCGTATCCGAATCCGCCCTCGCCGCGCGGATCGTCGACAATCGCGCCGTACGTCTCGCCGCGCGCGCTGATCTCGCGTCCGTCCGGATAGCACAGCGCGACGACGCTGACGAAATACGCGCTGCGGTCGGACTCGTGCTCGCGTTCGCGCTCGTGCAAGCGTGCAAGCAGTTTTGCGTTGTTGGCGGCGTCGTCGCAAGGTTCTCCCGCATAGCGGGCGGAGCGTACGCCGGGCGCGCCGTTCAAAGCGTTGACGCACAAGCCGCTGTCGTCCGCCAGCGCGGGCAGTCCGCTCATGTGGCAGATCGTGCGCGCCTTGATCAATGCGTTGTCGAGAAACGTCTCGCCGTTTTCTTCGATCTCGATGTGAATGTTCAGGTCGGACAACGAGCAGATTTCGTCGAATCGATCTCCCAAAATCGCGCGGATTTCCGCGAGTTTGTGCGCGTTGTTGCTGGCGATCGCGAGTTTCATAACGGCTTTTTCTCCTTAGATGCGGGCGCGTCGAGTTGTTCGTACAGCGTCTTGGGATTGGCTTGCTGGATATGCGCGACGAAAGCGTCGTAATGCTTGGGCGCGATCTGGATCTGATAGATCGCAGCTTGCCGACCGTCGGAGGGATCGACGACGTTGCCGCCGTTTTCGACCGCGACGTAGAGCAGGAAGTAGCGCTTGTCCGAGCTGACGCGGATCACGAGTATGTCGCGATAGTCGATGCGCCATACGCCCAGTCCGATAAAGCAGATCAGCCGATCCCGCCGCAGATAATATCCGGATGCAAACGCGACCGCGCCGATCATCGCCGCCGCGATCGCGACGATGACGATCGCCGCGACGTCCAGCGCCGGATTGGACGACGACAGACCCGCGGAGCCGGTCAGTCTCAATACGTTGACAACGAGCGTGACGGGTAGTATAATCATGAGCACGGCGAACAGCGCGTACATTTTACGGTTTTGCCGATACGGATAGAATCGTTTCATACCGCAGATTATAACAAATATTTTGCGCGCGCACAACCGAATCGACCGATAATACAAAGGAAATCGTTACTTTATGCAGTTCAGAACGATATGCGAACGGGATTTCGAGACGATCGCGCGCATACAGGCGCAGACGCGATACGACGGCAGCGAATATTCGTTGTTATATTTGAGCGGGTGGCAATATTTCGCATTTTCGACGATGCAGATCGCGCAGACGGACGAGGCCGTTTATTTGCGGTTTGCGCCGCCGCAATCGGACGGGGAATACCGCTATTTGCCGCCGCTGTGCAAGGAGGACGCAATCGCGCGAGCGATCGATGCGTTGGAGCGTTATTGCGCCGAATGCGCGCAGCCGTTGCTGATTGTCAATCTGCCGCGCGCGTACGTCGACGCGTTGCCCGTCGGACGATACGAGATACAAACCAACCGCGATTACGACGAATATCTGTACGACCCGCAGGCGCTGTGTACGCTGAGCGGCAAAAAATACCACGCCAAGCGCAATTACGTCAACCGTTTTATGCAAAACTATATGGACGGCGATGCGCCGCGCTGTCGTCTGCGCGCTTACGCGGCGGAAGATCGCGCCGCGGTCGAACAGTTGATCGAACGCTGGCAGGATACCAAGCAATTCGAGGCGCGTTATCGGCAGTCCGAGATGCAGGAGAGTATCTTTTTGCGGCGGGCGTTTGAATTGCTCGACGGCAATCCGACTTATTTTGCCGACGTATTGGAATGCGACGGCAAGATCATCGGTTTTTCTTACGGCGAGCTTACGCCTTCCGGCGTCGGCATCGTGCATATCGAAAAGGCGGACGTCGCTTACGAAGGCGCTTACGCGGCGCTCAATATGCTGTTTGCGCGCAAGCATTTCGCGTCGGCGCGCGTGATCAATCGACAGGAAGACATGGGGTTGGAAGGCTTGCGCCGATCCAAATCGTCCTATCATCCGATCGGATTCAGCGAAAAATATTATTTGCGCGCCGGAGCGGATCGCTGACCTTGCCGCGCGCGTCGGAGTCGACGCGGACGGATGCGCGGTATAAAATCGCAATTCGGAACGGATGCTCGGCGAAGCATCCGTTTCTGCATTGTCGGGCGGCACATGCGCGGGGTGTGCCGCGATTGCGGACAAAGCGCGTTTGCGATGCGGAAATTTTTATGCAGCGCGCGCGATTTCTTGCAATCGGACGGAAAATATAGTACAATAAAACAACATAAACTTGTTGATTAC
>CAJTKI010000083.1 GCA_910576875.1 uncultured Christensenella sp. | reverse complement strand
GGCGATCGTCCGCAATGTACATCTCGATCTGATCGACCCGATGCATCGCATCCATGCGGAAGATCTCGTGCCGAACGTCCGTATACGCAAGCATCCTGTACGCCACGCCCGACGACAGATCGGACGCTTCGTCCGTGTACAACTCCTGCGCGCGCTCGACGCCGACGTTGACAAACGTCGGGACCGCATCCGCAAAATCCGACGGCAACAGCCTGCTGCGCGCCGGCGCGGCGCTCGAGCCGCCCTTGCCGACGACGACTTCGTACGGCTTGGCGTCCAACGTATACACGCCGTGCGCGTCGCACGTCTCGCCCGGGATCGTCGCCGTATATCCGCTCGCAACCCCCAGACGGTACCTACCCGCTTGCGACGGCGCAAATCGGAACGCCGCATTGTCTTTGAGCATCGGCGTAAACCACTGACGGCGCGACAACTCGAACCCGTCTTCCGTCCTGATCATCTCGCCGTAATCGGCGCAATCGATGCCGGTGTTGGCAAAGATGCTCGTGATCGATCCGTTGCCGATCTCTTGGGTGTAAGCGCCGTTGTAGAGCTTGACGCCGAATTGAATGTTGTTGTGGATATAATATTGATTTTGATTTTCGTTCGCGACGCGGAACGTGGCTCTTGCAAAGTCGCCGTTTTTGGACTTGTACGTCAAGAACTCGTTGCGATCGGCGTCGATGTCCACGGTCAGATTCTTACACAAAAAACCGTTGGTGTCGATCTGTCCCTGTCTGGTCAAAGGTAAATCATACGCCTTGTCCATCTCCGTACGCGTCTGCCATTTCTCTGCGCCGTCCGCCGTCGAATAATCGTAGATCATCTTCGACGCGTCGTATGCCGTAATGAACATACCGATCGCTTTTCCAAAGGACCCCCCGATACAGCACGACGCGATGCTGACTGCCGTCTTTAACAAGTCCGCGCCGAGATTGCCTTCCAGATACGTAAAACTGCCCGAATACCGAGACTGTACAAAATACGCGCCGTTGTCCTGCGACATGTCGTAGTCTTGCGCGAACAGGTTGTTGCCCATATCGGCGTCGATGATATAATCCGTCATCCGTATGTCCGTCAACGACAGCTTCAACGGACTGTACGCATACGTCAATACATTGGCGCTCCAAAAGAACGACTCCTGATACACGACGCGCAACTCCACGTCATAGCCGTTGCCGTCCTCGTGCGGAACGTGTATCTCCTTGAACAGCAACACGTTGTTCGTCCCCGCGCGGCTGTGTATCACAAATCCGTACTCTCTGCCGTTGTAAATATACAATTGACTGCGGTTAAACAACTCCAAAGGCACATAGTTGCGGATCGTCTTCAACGTAAACGTATCCGGCAGCACCTGATCCGTGTATGCGGAATAGTCCGCAGCTTCGCCGTCCGCCGACGCTTCCGCCTGCGCGACATCGTCCGCAGCCTGCGCCTGCTCGGCGTATACGGTCGAACGAGCGTACAATCCGGATACGCTCCCCAACACGATCGACGCCAACGCCAGCACGATCAGACATAGCCCGATCCGTCTGCCGACAAAAGCGATCCTCTTTCGTCTCTCCATAGAAATAACCTCCCACGTGTTACAACAAAAATTCCGCACTCCGCTAAGATCTATCGCGTAAAAAAATTTACGAAAAAGCGAACGCCACAAAAAAACACGTAGTACGAATCCTTCCCCAAACGCTCGATACGGTTACGTATTTATTGTAACGCCGCCGATACGGATTTGTCAATGCCTTTGTGACACAAAATGCGCCGAAATATCGCTTATCCGCCGTACGAATTGCGCGCGCCCGAACGACAAAAAGGAGACGCGCTCGCGTCTCCCCCGTCCCGCAACGATAAGCGGATCGATCATCGCATCGACACGCGCGTCACGCGTCCCAAAAAATCGATCGCAACGACGTCATCGCCCTGCACGCAAAGGCTGCTCAGCACCGGAGCGCCCACGTAAAATTTTTCAATCCGGTGCAACTCACGCCGCTCCAAGCGATACAGCCATCCGTCCGACGCGCCGAACACCATATCGTCGCCGTACGGTACGATCGTCCCTTCGACCGTCGCAATCTCGCCCGACGTGTACGGCGATGTATAGATCATCGAATTGCCCGTACGGAACGCGTGCAGCTGCTCGAAATCACTGAGACGAAACGCGACGACGCCGTCTTTCGCCGTCGAAAAATACCCGACGCCGTCCGCAACGTACGGCGCGCTTGCCGTGTCCAAATTGATCCCGACGTCCCGCATGCGCACGATCTTGCCGGTACCGTAATCGAGCTCGAACAATTTGGTCTCCGCCGCAACGATCATGCGTCCGTCCGACAATACGGTCGGCGTCGTCGTGCGGTAGCGCAATCCATCGCGGTCGTTGGCCCACAGCCGCTTGCCGGTGTTTTTGTCATAACAGATCAGTTCGTCCCAATGCGATCCGACGAACAAACGATTGTCTACAATTACCATTCGCGTCGGCGAACAGTTGGCGCGCGCATTGTCCGCGTCCCAGATCACGCTGCCGTCCGCTGCCGACAGACAATACGTCCGCTGCGGACCGCCGCAATAGATGCGCCCGTCAATCCCACTTTCGTCATAGAGGACGTTGAGCCCCGTATTTGCCGCTTCTCGAATCCCCGTCTCGTACGTCCAGATCTCCGCGCCGCTGTCCGCGTCCAGACAGTATACCCTGCCTTCCACGTCCTGCGCGTACAGTCTATTGTTGGATATCGCAAACGAATTGCGGATCGAATTGCGCGTGCGATAGCTCCACACCGTTTCGCCCGTTTCCGCGTCGAGCGCGTACAAGCCGCACTGCTTGGGATATCCGTCGTCTACCGTGCCGACATAAATCTTGCCGGATCCAAATATCGGCTCGGCAAACTCGCCGTGCCCGCCGACCTGCACCGACCACTTCGCGCCGTCCTGCACCGCTTGGGGTTCGTAGTTGCGATAAATCAACTCCGAACGCGCCAGCTGCCCGCCTTGGATCCCGACCGTTCGGATCGCCGCCGGCGTCGAATCGATGTCGCCGGAATCCGCCTTGCCCGTCGAGATGTTAAAAATCCCGTCGATCTCGTTCAGATAATTGTAATGCCAATGCCCGAATACCCAGGCAAGCAGATTTTTTTGTTTCAAATCCAGCTTGTGCGTCCCATAGCGGACGGTAAAGCCGTTCTCGTCCGGACAAAACGTATGATTGAATACGACGACCTTTTTCGCGGGGTCGGCGGCGGCAAGATCGTTGGCAAGCCAGCGCCATACGTCGCTCTGCTTATACCGCGCCGCATAGTCGCCGTATCCGATCGCCGTCACGACATAATGAATCTGCCCGATGTCGAACGAATAGTTGACCGGTCCGTACGTGCTCTCGAACAAGTCTTCGCTGTACTTGCCCCATTTGACGTAATCGTGATTGCCGATCGCATAGCGCACCGGAACGCCCATGTTGTCGGTGTTCATTTCGCGAATGTGGCGTTTCAATCCCTGCTCGTAACAGATGTCGCCCGTGTGCATGATAAACGCCGCGTCCGTATCCTGCGCCGTCTGTCGGATGCCGTCCACCCAGTCCGTCACTTCGCTCTCGTCGTTGATCTCCGTGTCCGTCACCTGCAAAAACGTGTGATCGGTATCGTCCGTGTCGCGTTTGTCCAAATAAAAATCGTAGCCGTCGCGCGCCGCGCCCGCCTCGATGTAATATCGCTCCGTCCAGTAGCCGCTCGGAATCGATACCGTAATAAACCGCCGTTTGAGCCAGCCGTCCAATACGTAGTGTCCGCGCTCGTCCGTCCGAACGACGTCCCTGCCGTTGGTCACCGCGACGCCCGCAAGCGGAAGATTCGTCCCCGCCTCGTACACATATCCGCCGTAACGGTCGCGGTTGACGCCGCTGTATACGCCCGCCGCAATCCCGCCGATCGCGCCCAACACGACCAGCGCAATCAACGCCGCAACGAGTATTTTCTTTTTGGAATACGCCAAAGCCATATCTATCACCCCTGATCGAATTGATTATATCATATCACGCGCGATATGGAAAGTCAACCCGACCCGCGCCCGCCAAATCGCAACGCGGAAGACCGATTCATATGGAGCGCCGACGGAATAGCGAGCCTTGCGAGCGTCACAATTTCGGTAGCGCGTCTTCCCGACGCAAAAGCCCCCGTTGTCTATGCGGCAACGGGGGCGTAATTGGAGCGGAAGACGGGATTCGAACCCGCGACAGTCGGCTTGGGAAGCCGAAGCTCTACCACTGAGCCACTTCCGCATATGCGATCCGATCACAGTATAGTGCATCTTTGCAAAGAATGCAACGGGATCGCGGAAAATTTCTAAGATTTGCGCGCTTTTTTCGTACGGACGATCCGCGCGGGCGTCGGATGATCGAGCGCGGCGTAATCCGTATCCAAAATCGCGTATTGGACGACGTCGAAAAACTCGCCGCAATGGTTGCGATACGCTTTGCGCAACACACCTTCCTGCAACATGCCGCATTTGGACATCACGCGCCCCGATTGCAAATTGTCGATCTGATGCACGCACTCCAACCGTCGCACGCCGACATGCTCGAACATCAATTGCATGACCGCGCGCAACGCTTCGGGCATAATGCCCCGCCCCCAGTATGTACGCGAAAGACAGTACCCGACGCGCGCGCTGCCCAAAGTCTCGAAAAACTCGAATACGCCGATATTGCCGATCGGCGTATCGGTCGCGCGATCGACGATGCACCAGTTGTAACAATTCTTCTTGCGATAAGCGACGCAGACGGATCGCAGATGCTTCTTGACGTCCACGACGCGCGCGGACGTCCGGCGCTTCATATAGCGGGTCACGAGCGGATCGCTCGCCCAATTGTCGAACATCGCCTGCGCGTCTTTGAGCCGAAACCGCCTGAGCAACAGACGTTCGGTCTCGATCGCGACCGTGCCGCAGTGCTTCATCATCCCAGATTGGGACGTTCGTCAATCACGACGGCAGGCTCGCGGTATCCTTCCTGCTCGAATACGACGATCTCGTTGTCGCGGTCGGTATACAGCCAACAGCCCGGCAGATAGAGCGCTTCCTGCGGTCCGATCTCCCAATACCGTCCGAGATTGTGCCCGTTGACGCTCACGAAGCCCTTGCGGAATC
>CAJTKI010000082.1 GCA_910576875.1 uncultured Christensenella sp. | reverse complement strand
CCTTTTTTCGCGCGGATTCTTATGGACGCAAGTGCCAAGCGTAAGGTATAATGATTGTACCAAAACACGGAGAACCGCTATGTCATCCAATCCCATCGACTCCGCCCGCGCCGTACGCGACGCGCACGATAACCCGCAACCGGACGCGATCCGCGACGCGGGCAGTCCCGCCGAACTCGCCGCCCAACAACGCATGGCGAACGAATTGCAATCGATCGGCGCAACGGTGACGACGCACACGTTCCGCGTCCATCCGCGCGCAACGGTCGCTTGGACATACTGCTGGACGGTGTTGCTGACGCTGGGCTGGGTGCTCTTTTTCATCTGCCCCGCCGCGACGCTGATCTGCATCGTGCTGGCGGCGCTGACCGCGTTCCTGCAAAAAGTACTCTGTCTGCCGATCGTGGACAAACTCTTCGACCCGCGCGAATCGGTCAACGTCGTCGCGACGCTCGCCCCGCAAGGCGAGACGCGTCGTCGCGTCGTATTCAACGCGCATCCGGACGCCGCCTATCAACGGCATTGGCATACGATCGGCGGACGCATGGCGTACTGTCTGATGTCGATCGCGCTGCCCATGCTCGGCATGCTGTATCTGGCAATGCTGGCGACGATCGCGGTATGCACGCGGCAGGCGGTCAGCACGCCGCACGGCAATCTGCTGTATGCGGGACTGGCGTCGACGCTCTTCGTACCGATTTGGGCGATGTTTTGCTATCACGCGGACTGCGATCGGACCGTGCGCGATACTTCGGACAATCTCGACGCGTGCCGTACGGCAATTCGGATCGCGCAGGCACTGAGCGAAGACTCCGCGCGTCCCGAACATACCGAAATCACGATCTTGTTGACGGGCGCGAAATACGCGGGACTATGCGGCGCAAAAGCGTTTGTGCGCGAGCATCCGCATTTCGGCGCCAAACACGATCTGCCCACCGTATTCGTGACGCTGGACACGATGGACAGCGCGGATCGCATGACGCTGCTGTACCGCGATCTCAACGGCTGGAAACGCCAGAGCCGCGCCGCATGCGCGCTCGTCCAGCAAGCCGCAAAAGACGAGCTGGGCAACGCGATGCCCAACTGCACGTCGCTGTGTTTCGTAACCGACGCCGCCGCGTTGTCCAAAAAAGGCAGACAGGCGGTTGCGATCACGGCGAATCCCTATCTGCCCCGTCCGTTGCGCTTCGCCCAACCGCCGACGCAAGCCGATCTGGACAGCGTCGTCCGTCTCGGCGTAGCGATCGCGCGCGCCGCCGACCGTCAGACAAACGAACATCCCGCCGCGGCGGATACGCCGACCGCAACCGAAGACGTGCAACTTGCCGCGCAAACGCCGACCGACGCGCCCGCGGAAAACGCGCATACGCAAAATTGAATCGGGCGCAAACGCCCGATCGCGTTTAGCGATCTCGATCTATCATCCCGCCGATTGCGATCGGCGGGATTTTGTACGGTTGCGGAAAGAGTTTTCGGGAAAAGAAAAAATACGGGAGCAAGATGCATCCCGACAAGTTGTCCGACCGCCGATCCGATGCGCCGAGACATCGGCATTCGTTCCGCGATATGTACGCGCCGCATAAGCGACGCGACACGTTAGTTCGACTTCGTGAACGTCGTGTTGTTGCAGTTGGGGCAAGGCGGCATTTTATCATCCATTCCCAGTCTGAGATCGAAACCGCAGTTGGTGCAGGAATAGCATCCTTTACCCGGCTTTTCGCCGGTCGAAATCTTAGCGTAGCGAGACATTGCTGTACCTCCTTTTGTCATATGTAACAACGCGGTATTTCGTTCGCATTGCAAGTATCGTCTACCGCGGTTTTTTTATACCGACCGACAAAACCTTTTTTTGAATGTCGCAATCGGTTGTCATCGTTATAACCGATGTGCTATAATGCCCTATATCGAAATACAAAGGAAGCAATCGATTGTGAAAAAGAAAGAAAACGCTGCAAAACCCGAAAAAACCAAACGCACGGCATCCCAAAAACTCGGCGTGTTCTACTATGTATGGGCGATCGTTCAGTTTTTGCTCTACATTGCGATCGACGCGATCAAAATCGGCTCGCAAGGCTGGACGGTACCCAATATCATCGTTACCGTCACGCTGGGCTTGCAGATCGCGTTGTTCATCGTCCTGCACATCGCCGGATCGTCGCGCAAACAGTCCAAACGCGCCTACAAAACTTCCAAAAAGTGGGTGAAATTCTGCAAAAAAGTCGTGACCAAATGCATCACGCTGGTTACGACGATCGTGTTGTTGGTCGCGGCGAAAGGACAACCCGATTGGAAGAACGTCTTCGTCGTCATCGTCACGATCCTGTCGTTGCTGATGCTGGCGCTTCAACTCATGCAAACCTTGATATGGATGTTGATCAAACGCAAAATCCGCAACAAATTCTCGCGTAAAAAGGCGGCCGCGACGCCCGAAACCGCAGCGTTGCCCGATGCGCAGACGGATGCGCCGTCCGATCCCCGCCCCGCTCGCTTCGGGCGCTTGGGCATGCGAAGGAATACCCACGCATCCGATCGCGCCGCAACGGAAATCGCCGCGGACGAACAAACAAAAGGACGGGATTAATCCCCGTCCTTTTTCGTTGCCTGCGACTCCTGCCGCGTCTGCGTCGGAGACGCGCTCGCATCGCCAGCGTCTTCGTCCGCTACGACCTGCGCCGCAGTATCGGGATCTTCGGCCGGCGGACCGGAGACGCGATTGCGGTTGTAAAAGCATTCCGCGCAATTGCCCGCGCACGATCCGCAACGTTTGCGGCGGCGTTGCATGCGATACAGTCGATACGATATTGCGCATGCGATCGCCAGACATAGCAGCGTCACGAGCGTCCAGAACGCTGCGGGCGACGCCCCCAATAAGCGCGACAGCCAATAAAACGCCGTCGCCGTAACGTACGCGGTCAGGATCTGGAATCCCAATGCCGCAAAGCCGTATTTGGCGCTGCCCAGTTCTCGGAACGACGTCGCGATCGCGCCCATACACGGAAAGCACAGCAGATTGAATACCATAAACGCATACGCGCTGCCCGCGCTCATCTGCGCGCCGCCGACGAGTTCGAGCGTGACGACGACGGTCTCCTTGGCGGCGAGACCGGACAGCGTCGCGACCGCGTATTGCCACTGTCCGAACCCGAGCGGTACAAACAACGGCGCGACGACGCGTCCCAACCCAGCCAAAATGCTGGCGGACATGTCCTCGGTAAATTGCATCCGCCACGTAAACGAGCGTAAGAACCACAGCACGATCGACGCGACGAAAATCACCGTCCCCGCCTTGATGACGAAACTCTTGCCCTTCTCCCACATCTCGTGCAGGACGTTGCCGACTTTCGGGACGCGGTACGGAGGCAATTCCATGACGAAGCCGTCGTTTTCGACGCCTTTGCGCTTGCGGAACGCCAAGAAAATCAAGCCCGTCGCAACGATCACCGCAATCGAGACAAAATACATGCTCGTCGCGACAAACGCGTTGTTGTTGAAGACCGCCCCCGCAAAAAACGCAAACATGACCAGTTTTGCCGAGCACGGAACAAACGGCACGAGAAACACCGTCGCGCGGCGTTCCGCATCGTTTTTGACGACGCGCGCGCTCATGATACCCGGCACGGAACACCCGCAACCGACGATCATCGGGATCAAAGACTGCCCGCTCAATCCGATCGCGCGGAATACCCGATCCAGCAAAAACGCGATCCGCGACATATACCCGCACGCTTCCAACGCGCTGATCAGTCCGAACAATACCATGATCTGCGGCACATACACCAAGATACTGCCTACGCCTGCGATGATGCCGTCCACGACCAGCGAGCTCAGCCAGGTCGCGACCTGTCCCTGCGCCATCTTGTCGGCAAGCGCCTCCTGTCCCTTTTCCAACAGCGCCGTCAATCCGTCCACCGTCCAGGTGCCGAACACCTGCACCGACAAAAAGAATACCGCAAACATCACCAGCGCAAAGATCGGAATGCCCGTCCACTTGCCTGTGACGATCCGATCGATGCGGTCGGACAGACTCAGACGTTTGTTTTCGGTCAAGCGCACCGTTTCTCGCACCGCGCCGTCGATCGCCAGATACCGCGCATTGGCGATCGCAATGTCCGCGCGCTCCCGCGCCCGGTCGGCATAACGCTCGGATACCGCCGCGCATTCCGCCGTCTGCGCTTGGGTCAGCGGTAGGCGTTGCAACATTTTTTCATCGTTTTCAAGCGTCTTGAACGCATACCAACGCCGATGCGCGATCCCTTCCTGCGGCAACGCCGCGTCCGCTTGCGCCAACGCAAGTTCCGTCTGCTCGTCCAACTGCAAATCCCGATGCCGTTGTGCGCTCGCGCACGTCTCGCGACAGACTTGCATCAGTCGATCGATGCCTTCGTTGCGCGACGCGCTGATCGGTACGACCGGACAGCCGAATCGCTCGCTCAATCGCGCGACGTCGATTTCGATCCCGCGCGCCCGCGCTTCGTCCGCCATATTGAGCGCCAATACGATCGGATAGTCAAGCGCCAGCAACTGATTCGCCAGATACAGATTGCGATCCAGATTGGTCGCGTCGATCACGTCGATCACCAGATCGGGCGCTTGCGTCAACAGATAGTCGCGCGATACGATTTCGTCCGGCGACAACGGCGACAACGAATAGATTCCCGGCAGATCGACGATCTCGATCGACTTGTCCGCGGCGTATTTGCCGACCTTGTGTTCCACCGTCACGCCCGCCCAGTTGCCGACGTGTTGATGCGACCGCGTCAGGCGGTTGAACAACGTCGTCTTGCCGCAGTTGGGATTGCCCGCCAATGCGTATTTTGTCATTGCTCCGCCTCCGTATGTACCAAAATGCTCTCCGCCTGCGCCTTGCGCAGACAGACCCGATAGCCGCGAATTTCCAATTCCAACGGATCTCCGAGCGGCGCGCGCTTGACGATCCGAATCGGCGCGTGCGCGGTCACTCCCATCTGAATCATGCGCAAACGGTTGGATTCGTCCGCACGGATGCCTATTACCGTCGCCTTTTGTCCGAGTTCGAGTTGTGCTGCATTCATAATCGCTCCATTTGTTAGCATGTGCTAACTTTTGTTTCGTACACTTATTATATGCGATCGAATAGTCGATGTCAACCATTTGTTAGCCATTGCTTACAATTTTTTTTAATGTATTTTTGTTTCGTTTTTGCGCTTTCGATGCATCCGCAATCGGGACGCCGAACTGCAGTTGCCCGTCCCGCGTATTGTGCCGATCGCAATAGACAAACGACGCGGCATCGCCGCGTCGCTCCGATCCGTAAAATATGCAATCAC
>CAJTKI010000081.1 GCA_910576875.1 uncultured Christensenella sp. | reverse complement strand
AGCGCTTTCTGCTCCAACGACTTGACGTATTCGCCTTGCGAGAACAATTTCATGTCGAAATCGACCGGAGCCTTTGCCGTCCACAGACGCAACTTGTTGACCGCGGGCACGTCGTAACCGCTGATATTCATATCGTACGGAATCGCCAACACGGTATCGCCGTCCGCATAGTCGATATGCAAACGACCGTTGTCCCAACGCTCGACGACCCGTCCGCCGAAATGCACTTCGAACGTATCTTCCTGCCGCGGAGACAGCCACACGGAACCGTCCTCGAGCCACTCGTCCGGCATTTCGATCTGCCAGCCGTCGGCGATCTTCTGCTTGAAAATACCGTAATCGTAGCGAATGGAAAATCCGCTTGCAATATAATTAAGATTGGTCAAGGACTCCATATACGCGGCAGCCAAACGCCCCAATCCGCCGTTGCCCAGACCAGCGTCCGGCTCATTGGCGTAGACTTCGTCCAACGACGTGCCGAGTTTGCGGCACAGCTGCTCGTATACGTCGGTCAATCCGAGATTGAACAGATGGTTTTTGAGCGAACGACCGAGCAAAAACTCCATCGACATATAATAGACCTGTTTGGTCTGTTGTTCGTTGCCGCGCTTCTTGAACTGCAAACGCTTCTCCGTCAAGATGTCGCGTACAGTCGCGCAGATCGCGTGATAAAGTTGATTATTGCTGACCGCGTCGATCGTCTTACCGAATATCGCTTCGCACCGAGCGCCGACCTGTTTTTCCAAAGTTGCCAAATCCATTTTTTCCATGTCAGATTACCTCACCGTTGCTTGGTTGTCGTATTGTCCGAATACATTTTCGGATCGTTATCAGTATATCAAAATACGCGTACAATGTCTACAATCTACGCGTATTTTCATTTTAGAAATACAAATAATTTCTTTTTGTTATGTTTGTCATCTCATTTCGACGCATTGCGCCGAATCGGATAACTAATGATTAAAGATTGTCGTACAATTCGATATATTGTTGCGCAATCCGATCCCATCCGAAGTCGTTCTGCATCGCATTGGCGACGACGCGCATCCAGTCCGATCGATAATCGTAATACAACCCTACCGCACGCTCGATCGCATAGATCATATCGTCGGCATTGTAGGAATAGAACGTAAAGCCGCATCCCTTGCCCGTCGTGTGGTCGTACGGGATCACCGTGTCTTTGAGACCGCCCGTCTCGCGTACGATCGGCACCGATCCGTAACGCATCGCCAGCAACTGGCTCAGTCCGCACGGCTCAAACTTAGACGGCATCAGGAACATGTCGCTCGCTCCGTAAATCTTGCTCGCCATATCGCCCGAAAATCCGATCACCGCGCGCAGTTTGCCCGGATAACGCGCTTGCATGTCGCGCAACATATTTTCGTACTTCCAATCGCCCGTGCCCAGCACGACGAGCTGAATGTTCATCGACAGTACGCGTTCGATCACCGCTTCGAGCAAATCCAACCCTTTTTGATGCGTCAGACGTCCGACCATGCCGATCATCGGCACGTTGGCGTTGACGGGCAAATCGAGCAGACGCTGCAAGCCGACTTTGTTCTCTGCTTTTTTCTCAAACGTCTGCAACGTGTAATTTTGGAACAGCGCGCCGTCCGTCTCCGGATTGTTGGCGACCGTGTCGATGCCGTTGACGATGCCGCGCAGCTTGTATTGCCGACGCAACAAAATGTTCTGCATGCCGTATCCGAAGAACGGCGTCAAAATCTCCCGCGCATACGTCGGCGAAACCGTCGTCACGCAGTTGCTCGACTCGATACCGCCCTTCATATAATTGACGCAACCGTCCATGTATACGAGACTGCGCTTATCCGCAGGCAAACCGAGCACGTCGCCGATCATGCCGTCGCCGTATTTGCCTTGGAATTCGATATTGTGAATCGTAAAGACCGTTTTGAGATTGCGACACTCTTCCGCGCCGCGGTAGAACGTATCCAAAAACGTCGGAACCATTGCCGTATGCCAATCGTTGCAATGCAAAATATCGGGACGGAAATCCAACAGTTTCAAGCTCTCCAAAACCGCTTTGGAAAAGAATGCAAACCGCTCTCCGTCGTCGTAATGCCCGTACAACCCCTGACGCTTGAAATAATATTCGTTGTCGACAAAATAGTAAACGACGCCTTGATATTCCTGTCGGAAGATCCCGCAGTACTGATACCTCCATGCCAACGCGACATAACAATTGCCGATAAACTGCATCGTCTGACGCAACTCGTTGGGAATATCCTGATACAGCGGCAAAATCACGCGCGTCTCATATCCCGCCCGACACAATGCGCCCGGAAGCGCGCCTGCGACGTCGGCAAGCCCGCCCGTCTTGACGTACGGCAAAACCTCCGACGCGACGAACAAAATCTTCTTTCCCTTGCCCGATACGGCTTGTTCGCAAACAGGTTGCGCCGCCTTGGAGACGGATTTGGTCTTTGCCGTCTTATTGCCGGCGTCGACTGCGACCGCAACGGATTCCGCGATCGGTTCGACTGCGTGCGCGGCCGCCTGCGCAGCGGCTTGAGACGCGTTTTTCGCCGTCGATTTCGCGGCGGATTTGGTCGCGGGTTTGCTCGCGCTCTTTTTGGTCGTAGTTGCCATGGATACCCTCCTAGGTTCTGGTCGCAGAACGGATCAGATTGTCTTATTCTTGGCGATGACCAACGGATACGTTCCGAATCCGCTGATCGTCTTGTTGTCCGTGATCGTCACGTCTTTGTCGGTAATGACATAGCTGAGTTGACAGTTTTTGCAGATCGTGCCGTTCTCCATCACGATCGAGTCGCGGATCACCGCGCCTTCTTCGACCGTCACGCCGCGGAACAGAATACTGTTCTCGACGCAACCGTTGATGGTGCATCCGTCCGCAATCAACGAGTTGCGCACCTGCGCGCCCGCGCGGTAGATCGTCGGCATGCTGTCCTTGACCTTGGTATAAACTTTGCCGAAGCGATAGAACAAATCGTTGCGCACTTGCGGATCGAGTATCCGCATGCTCTCGGTAAAATAGGACTGAATGTCGTCGATAATCGCCGCGTGCCCGGGCACTTCGTACGCGCAAATATGCAATTGATCGCCCTTTTGCTGAATGACGTTCTTTTCCCAATCCACGCCGCCGTGCTCGTAACAATCCGCCACCAAACGCATGCACAAATCCTTGCGCAACAGATAAATATTAAGACCGATCTGGCATACCCGATCGTCGGACATCTGCGTGATCCGACTGTCGATGACCTTGCCGTTTTTGTCCGTCTCGACGAGCAGACGACGAGAATCTTTTGGTTTTGCGCGGTAAGTCAGCATCGTGATGTCCGCGCCCGTTTCCATATGCCGCGCATACACGTCGTCGAAATCCAAATTGACCGCAACGTTGCTGTTGGTCAAGACGATATAATCTTCCTGCGCCCATTCCATATAATCCAAAATGCCGTACAGCGCTTCGATCTTACCCTTGAAATTGCGCGACGTATTGGACGCGTACGGCGGGAACACCGCGATACCGCTGTTCTTGCGATTAAGATCCCAATCGCGTCCCATACGGATATGGTCCATCAACGACGAATAGTTGCTGCGCGTCATAATGCCGATCCGCGTAATGCCGCTGTTGACCAAGTTGGACAGCGTAAAGTCGATAAACCGGTATCTGCCGCAGAACGGCAACGACGCCGTCGTACGGTGCAAAGTCAAATCATTGAGTTTGGTCTCGTTATCGCTTGCGAATATCACGCTCATGATATTGTTCATCTGTCTGTCCCCCTTAGTCTACCATCGCTTTGATCGGAACGACCTGCCCGTCCGCCACGCTCGCGCCCGGACCGACTACCGCGATCTGCCACTCGCCCTGCACGGGAGCGTCCTGCGCGCCGCCGACCGTCGCGTTCTTGCCGATGACGGCGTTGTTGCCGACGATCGCATAACGCACTTGCGCGCCCGCTTCGATGCGAGCGTTGGGCAGTAAAGTACAGTCTTCCACGACCGCGCCCTTGCCGATCTTGACGCCGGACGAAACGACGCTGTTGCGCACCGTACCGTTGATCTCGCAACCTTCGGTCACGATGCTGTTCTCGATCGTCGCGTCATAGCCGACGTAATGCGGCGGCTCCGCCATGCTGCGGCAATAGATTTTCCATCCGGAATCCGACAAATTCAGCCCGCTGCGTTCGTTAAGCAAATCCATATTGGCTTCCCACAAACTCGCGATCGTGCCGACGTCTTTCCAATACCCCGCAAAGCGATAAGCAAACAGTTTCTGCCCGTCTTTGAGCATGTTCGGAATAATGTTCTTGCCGAAATCGTTGCTGGACGACTTGTCCGCTTCGTCGGCAATCAAATATTTGCGCAATTTTTCCCAAGTGAAAATGTAGATCCCCATCGAGGCGTTCGTGCTCTTGGGATGTTTGGGCTTTTCTTCGAACTCGTATACCGAATCGTCCGGATTGGTATTCATGATGCCGAAACGCGACGCTTCTTCCTTCGTCACGTCGATGACCGCGATCGTGCAATCCGCGCCTTTTTGCTTGTGATAATCGAGCATTTGCGCATAATCCATCTTGTAAATATGGTCGCCCGAAAGCACGAGCACGTATTGCGGCGAAAATTTGTCGACAAACTCGATGTTTTGGTAGATCGCGTTGGCGGTGCCCTTGTACCATTCCGATCCTTCGCTGCGCATGTACGGCGGCAACACGAACACGCCGCCGCTCAGTCTGTCCAAATCCCACGGCTGACCGTTGCCGATATACTGATTCAGATCAAACGGCTTGTATTGCGTCAGCACCCCGATCGTATCGATGCCCGAATTGATGCAATTGGACAACGGAAAATCGATAATCCGATATTTGCCCCCGAACGACACGGCGGGCTTCGCCAAATCGCGGGTCAACGAATACAGTCGAGTGCCTTGACCGCCTGCCAATAACATTGCGACGCACTCTTTGTTGTTCGAATACATTACGCTTCCTCCCGAATATATAATAGCTTCTGTCTTATCATATCTGCCCGCACATGTCGAAAACGCGACATTTGCGGCATTATTTGACTTGTTTGCGCGCCTTGGCGGGTTTCAAATACAACACGCTGTTGGCGGGAATGTTCATCTCGATGTGATATTTCTGCCCGTGCATCTCGCCCGCTTTGGCGGTGTACTTGATGTTTTTGACAACGTCCGTACCGCCGAATTCGGTCGAATTGCTGTCCAATGCGATCCGATACGTCGTCTTTTCGGGCACGCCCATGCAATACAGATTGCGCGCGACCGGCGAGAAATTGACGACCGCGACCGTATAATCCCCGTCCTTGGCATAGCGCACGAAAGACACGATATTCTGCGTA
>CAJTKI010000080.1 GCA_910576875.1 uncultured Christensenella sp. | reverse complement strand
GCCGCAATTTGCAATCAATGCTTGACAAGGGGGGGGGGAGTGTTATGATGAAGCTATCCCTTCTCGGATTTCTCGCCGCGCGTGTGGATAAGCGTGTCGCGGCGCTAACGCCTTCGCGCGCAGAGCGTCCGAGATCGGTGCAAAACGTTGACAATTTGCTTAAAAAAATATAAAATAAATACTATGGAAAACTTGTTTGAGATGGCAACCAAATCGCGCGCGCCGTTGGCGGAGCGAATGCGTCCGACGACGCTGGACGATTTTTACGGTCAGCAGCATATCGTCGGCAAAGGCTCGTTGTTGCGTCGGGCGATTCAGACGGACACATTGGGCAGTTGCATCTTTTACGGACCGCCGGGGTGCGGCAAGACGACGCTCGCGCACATCATCGCTTCGACGACGCGCAGCAATTTCGTCAAACTCAACGCCGTGTCCAGCGGCGTTGCCGAAGCCAAGAAAGTGATCGAAGACGCGCGGCACAATCTGGAACTGTACGGCGTCAAGACGTATCTGCTGTTGGACGAGTGTCATCGCTGGAACAAAGCGCAGTCGGACAGCATGTTGGCGGCGATCGAAAAGGGCGAGATCGTCCTGATCGGTTCGACGACCGAAAATCCGTATTTTGCAATGACGCGCGCGATCGTATCGCGTTGCAGAGTCTTCGAATTTCGCAAGCTCGACGACGCCGACGTTCGAGCGGCGATCGAGCGGGCGATTGCGGACAAGCGCAACGGCTTGGGCAATCTGCGTTTGGACGTGCAGGACGATGCGATCCGCCAATTTATCTGGGCGTCGGACGGCGACGTGCGCAACGCGCTGAATGCGTTGGAACTGGCGGTGTCGAGCACGCCGCCCGATAGCGGCGGCACGATTGTCGTGACCAAGACGGACGCGGCGCAGTCGTCTCAGCGGCGCGTGTTGAGCGTGGACGAAGATATGTATTACGACATGCTTTCCGCGTTCTGCAAATCGTTGCGGGGATCGGACGCAGACGCGGCGATCTATTGGGCGGAGCGTTTGATTGCCGCGGGATGCGATCCGTTGTTGATCGCGCGGCGGTTGGTCGTACATAGTTCCGAAGACGTCGGCATGGCGGATTCGCAGGCGCTGGTCGTTGCGACGAGCGCGCTGACGGCGTTTCAGAATTTGGGACTGCCGGAAGGCAAGATTCCGCTGTATCACGCGATCATCTATGTCTGCGAAGCGCCCAAATCCAACAGCGTCGTCCGCGCCAAGTACGCGGTGGAATCGATCGTCGAGACGCGCAAGGACGACGGCGTGCCGCCGTATCTGCGCAGCGGGTCGATACAGGCGGAGCAGGAAAACGGTTACAAATATCCGCACGATTTCGGCGGTTGGATCGAGCAGCAATATCTGCCCGATTCGCTGGCGCAGGAGCGCTTTTACCAGCCGTCGAACAACGGCGCGGAGCATGATTTATACAGAGCCAAGGTGCGCAAGCACCCCAAACCCTGAATCCGGATGCGGAAGGAGACAATACGGATATGTTGCAGATTCAATCTTTGTACAAGCGTTACAAAAACAGCGATCGTTATGCGATCGAAGACGTTACGTTCGACGTGCGCGAAGGGGAGATCTTCGGTTTTATCGGACCCAACGGCGCAGGCAAGTCCACGACGATCAAATGCTTGACCGGCGTATTGCCGTACGATCGCGGTAGCGTCGTCGTGTGCGGACACGACATGGCGCGCGACCCGATTCGTGCAAAGTCCGCCATCGGATACGTATCGGATACGCACGCGATGTACGAACGTTTGACCGCGCGGGAATACGTGACGTTTATGGCGGACATGTACGGCGTCGGTCTCAACGATCGCCGCACGCGGACCGACAGGTTGTTGGAGCTGTTTGAGTTGGGCAGCGTATACGACAAACAGATCAGCGGATATTCGCACGGCATGAAACAGAAGATCTGCGTCATCGGCGCGCTCGTGCACAATCCCAAGCTGTGGATTCTCGACGAGCCGATCACCGGACTGGATCCCAAATCGTCGCATCAGCTCAAAGAATTGATGCGCGAACATTGCGCGCAGGGCAACAGCGTCTTTTTCAGTTCGCACATTCTCGAAATCGTCGAAAAACTCTGTTCCCGCATCGCGTTGATCGACAAGGGGCGCATTCAATTGCAGGGCGATCTGGAATCGCTGTCGCAAAAGATGGCGGACGGTTCGTTGGAAGAACTGTTCCTGTCCGTCACGTCCAGAGAATCCGCGCAGTCGACCGATGTCGAGCCGTCCGCGCCGCAAGCGCAATAACGGGAGCGATCCGATATGAACAATTTATGGACGTTGACCAAATTCAATCTGCGGTATTACCTCAAACCGCGCTTTGAGAGCAAAAAGGAGCGCATTCGGTATATCGCGTTGTTTGCCGTGCTGGGCGTGTGTTTTTTGCCGCTGATCATCCTGTTGGGGATCAACATGTATTCGTTGGCAAAGATCGCGGTGCAGGCGCGCGTGACGGACGAACTGCTGTCGATGTTTTTTCTGGTCACGCAGATCATGACGATCGTATTCGGCGTGACGAGTTATTTGCAGGTCATGTATTTTTCCAAAGACAACGAATTGCTAGCGGCGATGCCGGTGAGCAAGACCCATATTTTCCTATCCAAACTTGCGGTCGTCGCAATGCTGGAATGGTTGATGTCGGCGATGTTCGTGTTGCCGATCGGGATCGGCGCCGCGGCGGCGCTGTATTCGCTCGGCGCGACGTTGCCGTGGACGTTCTATCCGTTGTTGTTGCTGGCGACCGTGCTGTTGCCGATGTTTGCGATTTTGGTGATCGCGATCGCGGCGTTTCCGATCATGTGGATGATCAGCTTTTTCCGCAAACATCCGTCGTTCGGCGCGATCTTTGCGTTGTTGTTGGCGGTCGGCGTCATTGCCGCGATCTATATCGGAATCTATTCGAACATGGATTTTGCGCCCGAGACGCCCGACATGCCGGAAAGCGGCGATCAGACGGACATGATCGTCGAGATGGCGGGCAGTTTGTTCGCGATCGGACGGTATGCGTATCCGACGCTGTTTTTGGCGCGCGCGATGCTCGGCACGCCCGCGTCCGTCGGTTCGATCGCATTGCATCCGGCGGTGTGCTTTGTATTGGCGCTGTTGATTTTCGTTGGATTGCTGGCGATCGGAATTTTGCTTTCCGTGTTGTTATTCCGTCGCACGTTGCAGTCGTTTGCCGAATCGGCGGGCGCGACGTTCCGCAAGACCAACGTCAAGGAACGCGTGACCGGCTTGACGTCGACGCTGATTTGCAGAGAATTCAAGACGATCATCCGCGATACGCAGCTGACGATCAATACGTTTATGCAGATGTTTATTTCGCCGTTGATGCTGTGGCTGTTTTTGTGGATTTTCGGCAAAAATTCCGCTGGCGCAGACGCAGCGCAACTATCGATATTGGCTACGGTCAAAAGCGTCGTTTTCATTGCGATTTCCACGATGTTTATCGGCAGTATGAATACGTATGCGATGACCTGCGCGTCGATCGAAGGCAGGCAGATGGCGATTCTCAAAACGTTGCCGGCTTCCGGACTGCAAGTTTGGCGCGCCAAGCTGGCTTTTGCGACGATCGTCACTTCGATTACGGCGGTATTGTGCTGGATCGTCGTGCTGTTTATGCGCGTGGGCAACGTCGTGGATCGGATTCTGTATCTGCCGACGATGATTTTGTTCGGCTCGGCGTTCAATATATTTACGACGCTGCGCGATCTGCGCAATCCCAAACTTAATTGGATCAGCATCAAAGAGATTACCAAAAATAACTTTTCCACGCTCATTCCGATGGTGATTTCGATCGTATTCGCGATTGCGATCGCGGCGATTTATTTCTTGATGCAGGCGTTGCCGATGCGAGATATATGGGGATCGGCGTTGTTCTGGATCGTATATTTGGCGATCGGCGCGGGCGCGTTTGCGGGACAGTGGTTTGTCTATGCGGACAAAATCGACGGATACTTCGCCCGTATCGAAGTATGAGCGTCGCGATACGAAGGAGGAAATGAATCATGATGCGTACACTCGGTTTGGATTTGGGAGACGCGCGGATCGGCATCGCGACGGGCGATCCGATGGGGATCATCGCGACGGGATACGAGACGTATCGGCGTTGCGGAGACGAATCGCGCGACGTGCAATACATCGCGGATTTGGCAAAACGGTTGCAGGCGGGATTGATCGTCATCGGGCTGCCGGTCAATATGGACGGCACCGACGGCGTGCGGGTCGAGAAGTCCCGCGCGTTCGGCGAACGGCTGGCGCAGATTTGCGACTGTAAGATCGACTATCAGGACGAACGTCTGACGACGGTAATGGGCGAGCGGATGTTGATCGACGCGGGCATGCGGCGCGACAAGCGCAAGCAGGTGATCGACAAGATCGCCGCGACGATCATTTTGCAAAGTTATTTGGACTCTCACGCTTTGCGATGAGCGGATTTGCGCAAAACGGTTGACAACACTTTTGGCTTCGTGTAAGATAAAACACGTAATAATAGGAGGTGCGCAATGGCACAGGATATGCAAGACAACGATTACGAATTGGATGAAGAAGTCATCGTTCTCGAAAACGAAGACGGCGAAGAAGTGAAGTTCCAACATATCGCAACGATCGATTATCAGGACGAATGGTATATTTTTCTGCAACCGGTAGAGTTGGGCGATCTGGAAGAAGACGAAGTTCTGATTTTCCGCATCGATACCGACGAAGACGGCAACGATCTGTACGTCCCGCTTGAAGACGAAGCGTTGATCCAAAAGGTCTACGACGAATACGTCAAGGAATGGGAAGAGAACGGCGGTTGCGACTGCTCGGACGAAGACTGCGATTGCGACGAATGCGAGACGCATTGCGACGGACATTGTCACTGCGACAGTTGCGACAAGGACTGAAATCGCTTCGCAAGACGGAAATTTTTTCGGAAATCAAAATAAAAAACGCGACTCTGTGTCGCGTTTTTTTATTTCTGCGAAATATTTTCGAGAAAAACAAAATTTTTGAATTTTTTTATCAAAAACACTTGCAATTTGCATATTTCGATGCTATACTGAAATCACAATCAACCGACCCACATCGGTTTGATTGTTTAGGCCTTGTCCTAATCCCACACGTAACCTACCACTTGTAGCGACGCTTGCGTCGCTACATTTGGTTTTATCGGGGAATCCTGCGAAAAGCACGAATTTTTCTTATTCAAACGATTGCATAATGCGCCTGCGTGTGTTATACTCTAACAAGTCATTAAGCACCGAAAGCCAGTCTGAGACCGTTGCTTTCCGTCGGGAAGTGGTCGAAGACGTACGTTTTCGGGAAGAAAAACAAAAAAGGAGTGTTTCAACAATGGCAGTAGTAACCATGAAGAGCCTGCTGGAAGCAGGCGTGCACTTCGGTCATCAGA
>CAJTKI010000079.1 GCA_910576875.1 uncultured Christensenella sp. | reverse complement strand
ACCGTTGCCGGCCGACGCCCGTACACAGGAAATAGGCGCGCATGTGCTTGCCGCAATTACGGTGCTCCTTACCACTTGGAAACGTAAGGAGTCTGCCGTAACCGCTATTCCATCTCGAAGCCAAATTATACTGAAACACGCTCCGAGATCCCACCATGTTAAGGTTCCCTGCATATATCCGCCGATTGCTCGGCGGATATATGCGCCCGCCCCACAGCGAGCGATTCCTCCCCTACACAACATTCGGGGCGACGCGCAACCCACATTCTTGCGCGCCCTTTCCGCACGGCGACCCACAAGCACGCCGTTGCGAGCCGAGCGAAGATTCCTGCGCACGTCCGCCGTCTCCGACCGACATGCGCGCCTGCCCACACGCAGACTACTCCGCCCGCAACTCGATTACAATCAGCCGACCGTCGTACAGTCAATGCGCATTCGCTGCACATCTATTCCACCCCACATCAACGCGGTCGGCCGATCGCCTTATCCAAACGGCAGCCATTGCCGTTCCCACAGGCTGATTTGGACCTTGCAGTCCTCTATTCCGTAACCGACTGCTCCGTCGAGAAGCCGCCGATCAAACGGTCTATGTAGTATTCGATTCGAGCTTCGTCATACGTCTCCAAATCGAAGTAGTAGTGGTACTCTTCAAACTCAAAGTATACCCTTGCTTTTATAAAACCGAACATGTCCTCTACCAATAACTTTGTATAAGTTATCTCCCCATATTCGATCGTTTCGCCATCTTCTATTTCATACACCGATATAAAATTATATATCGGAGAAACCGTCAACTGCATAAAATCGAAGATTTCATTTGTCATAACAAAGAACGTTTGACTATAACAGATTCGTTCTTCATCTTTGTGCATTCCTACAAATTCGGACAGTTCTTCATATTCTTCCAGATATCCGCCGTTCCATCCGCTCTGCGCCAAAAACGCTCGAATGTCATCGATCGGCTCGGAGATCAAATCCGACTGGTCGAAATAGAAGATGTCTTGCGGCGGCGGTACCGGCGTCGGTCCGATCGGATCGGTCGGCGCGCCCGGGATCATCGGCAAGATCGGCAACCCCTGATAGAACAGTCCGCTAGATCCGATCGCGACGGTCACGAAAAACGCGAGACTTACGCAAGCGACGATCTGTCTGCCGACTTGCCGCCGAAAAGCCTTCCGGTCCTCTAATAGTTGTAATCGGCGGCGTAAGAGCATCGGGCGACAGCGACGCATAGTCGGTTCCTTGCGACTGCGATGATCGTTTCCTGTCGTCAATTGGTCGAAGATTTCCTTGCGTTCCCGATCCTTGTCCTTCCGCTTCATCCCAACAATTATACAACTCGTAATGCATAGGCGTTTTGTATCGTCGCATAATCGTAATTAAGGTATATAAATTGTTGTCCTTGCAATTGCATGCCGGTCTGCACCACTAGCAGCGGCAATACCTTTACAGGAACGTTTGCAGAATAAAAAGTGTATTCTGCATACCCTTGAACTATCATAATATGCGCACCTAAATAACTGTTAATGCTAATATTGGTCGCCGACCAAGTGCACGTATTGTATTGCGTCGCAAGGAGCGCAACGGGCTGATCGTTCTGCAACGCAGCGATCAGACTGTCCACACGGATCTGTCCGCCCGACACGATGCTGTCGGGGACGAGTCTCTGCCCTTTCGCCGCGACGTAATCGGTCAAACCGTTCAGGAACTGCGTCTCGGTCGTACCGGGCTGGATCGTGTTGGTGCCCATCCGCACATGCAAGTCGTTGATAATGCCTTGAATCGCACTCTTCAACGCAGTACTGCTGACCATCGGCATATATCTGTTGAATCGAGTGTTATAAGTATCGACTCCCGGAACCATCTCCGAATATACGCGATCATAGCATCCGACCGCGATCGCGCCCGCAACGCCGGCGCAGCAGTTGGTCGTATTGTTGTCCGTATTATAATAAGTCGGTGCACCGCCTGTTAACGAAATGTTCTTTGTTAACACAACACTATCGGCGTTTACGCTTTCGGCATAATCGGCAATCGCCATCGCGCCGTCCGGTCCGGTATAATAGATCTCGTCCGGCATCTGCTCCGCATACACGGCGGGTCGGAACAAGATCGCGCACAGACACGCCGTCACTACCGTCAACGCCAGCATGGCAATCAGCGCACGGGACAAACCGGCATGTTTGCTTCTTTCCATAAGGTATGTATCTCCTGTCTTTGGTTTTGCACTTAAATATATCCCGCCAAGGGGCGTTTTGTCCCACAATTTTGCAAATTTCTCAAAAAAATTTTTTTATTGCTTGCGTTGCGCCAGAAATCGACGCATTTTGGCGACCAAAAGATCGATCTGCGCCTGCGCTTCCGTGCGAGACAGTTGCAATTGCCGCGCGATCTTGCGCAGCGGATAGCGATGCACGAAATACGCGTCGAACAATCTCCGCTCCCGCTCGTCGAGCATCGCGTACGCATCGTCCGCGCCTTGCGGGCTGTCGTCCGACGTCTTGACCGCGCATGCGCGTCGGGCGCGGTTGTAACGGAGCGCAATGCGTTCCGCCGCCGCGGTCAACCATGCCAGTATATCCTGCCGCGCGTCGATCGTATCGATCTGCGCGCAGAACTCGGCATACGCTTCGGCTACGACGTCGTCCGTATCCGCGCGGTCGATCAGCCGTTGCGCCGCATAGTAACCGACTTCGCGACAAGTGCTGTCGTACAACCGCGCCAAAGCCGATTCGTCGCCTTTGCGAATCGCGACGACCCAACGAAACCGTTCGATTGCGTGGTTGCTCACGGGCGGCGAACGGTCAATCTTCGACGACTTTTCCGAACAAATCGGAACGGAAGAATTCTTCCAGCGTGATCCCGAACGCGTCGCACAGTCTGTAAATCATCAGTATGCCGGGGTTGGTACTCTTGTCGTAAAGCAGATTCTTGACGCTCGAACTCGGGATGCCCGCCAAATCGCAAATATGGTTGATCGTACAATCCCGCTCGTTACACAACTGTCGAATCCTGCCGGCGATCGCTCTGTATAAGCGCATAGCATTTTCTCCTGAAAGTGTACTTATAGCCTAATTTTATCCTGTTTCGCAGACCGATGTGGTGTACATATAGACTTTCTTAACAAAAATACGCTTTGTGTTATATTCTCGGAATCTGCGCATGCGCGACCTTTTTATTTTAACGATTGACAAACGTCTTTGCTTTGCGTACAATACCATAGAAGTCAAGGTCGTATAAGCCCTGCGGGAATCGTACCCGCATATCTCTGTACGGCGTTTGACTTTTTTGTTTGTCCCGATACGACATCCGATTGCTCGATCGCCGCCCGATTGCGCGGCGGCTTGCAGTTCCATTCTCGCCGTCGTCGCAACGCGCGACGCCACGGACGCGACGGAAAAATTTTTATTTTCTTGCGCGCCGTCGGTAGAAATGCCGACGCAAGTGTGTTATAATAAATTCGATTTTGTACCACACGGAGATATACCTATGAAAATCGGTTTCGACAGCGCAAAATACCTGTCCATGCAATCGCAAAAGATCGACGAACGTATCCGTCAATTCGGCGGCAAACTGTATCTGGAATTCGGCGGCAAGCTGTTCGATGATTTCCACGCGTCCCGCGTACTGCCGGGATTTGCGCCGGATAACAAAATCATCATGTTGCAGGAGCTCAAAGACAAGGCGGAAATCGTCATCGTCATCAACAGCGAAGACATCGCCAAGAATAAACTGCGCGCCGATCTGGGCATCACGTACGACGCGGACGTACTGCGTCTGATCGAAGTATTCCGCTCCAAGGGACTGTACGTCAGCAGCATCGTCCTGTCGCGATTCAGCGAAGACAACGCCGCGGCGATCGCGTTCCGCAAACGCGTGCGCAAACTGTACGGACTCAAAGTCTACCGTCACTACTCGATCCCCGGCTATCCGAGCAATACCGCGCACATCGTCAGCGACGAAGGATACGGCAAAAACGAATACATCGAGACGACCCGTCAACTCGTCGTCGTCACGGCGCCCGGTCCGGGCAGCGGCAAAATGGCGACTTGCCTGTCGCAACTGTATCACGACTTCAAACGCGGCATCAAAGCCGGATATGCCAAATACGAGACGTTCCCCGTATGGAATCTGCCGCTCAATCACCCCGTCAACATCGCGTACGAAGCGGCGACCGCCGATCTGAACGACGCCAATATGATCGACCCGTGGCACGCGCAGGCGTACGGAGACATCGCGGTCAACTACAACCGCGACATCGAGATCTTCCCGGTGCTCAAAGCGCTGTTTGAAAAACTCATGGGCGAATCGCCCTACCAGTCGCCGACCGACATGGGCGTCAATATGGCGGGCTATGCGATCAGCGACGACGCGATCTGCTGCGAAGCCGCCAAACAAGAAGTCATCCGCCGCTATTACAAAGCGTTGGTCGCCGACCGTCAAGGCACGGGATCGACCAAAGAGGTGGAAAAAATCTCTCTGCTGATGGATCGTCTCGGCATCGTCGTGCAGGATCGTCCCGTCGTCAACGCGGCGCTCGAATGCGAAAAGATCCGCAACACCCCCGCCGCCGCCATGCAATTGCACGACGGCACGATCGTCACCGGCAAGACGACGGATCTGCTCGGCTGCTCGTCGTCCATGCTGCTCAACGCGCTCAAACATCTCGCGCATATCGACGACGACATCAATCTGATTTCCCCGCTCGCGATCGAACCGATCCAACGGCTCAAAACGCAAGTGCTGGGCGATCGCAATCCGCGCCTGCATACCGACGAAGTCCTGATCGCGCTGTCGATCACCGCCGCGACCAGCGACGTCGCCAACAAAGCGCTCAAAAAGATCAAATTGCTCGACGGCGCGCAAGTGCATACGACCTGCATCCTGTCGCCCGTAGACGAACGCGTCTTCCGTCGCATCGGCGTGCACGTCACGTCCGAACCCGTCTACCTGCCCAAAAAGCCCGCGTCTTTGATCTGACAAGCATCCGATCGTATCCGAAACGGCGTTTTGCAAATAAGCAAAACGCCGTTTGTTTCTCTTCGATGCTCGATGCCGAAAGATATGCGCGTTAGGCGCTCGGATTGCGTTTGCGCAAATTGCGGATGCTCAACACCGCCAACCAAATCGCAAACAACAATACGAACATCCCGCCCATCAACGAAACGATCGCAATCATGACGATCTTGAACCACGGCTCGCTTGTACCGCCTATGCCGCTGTTGTCATTGCCCGATCCGTCGGAATTGTTCGGATCGTTGCCGAATACGAACTGCTTGGCTTCGCTTTGGCTCGGCACCGTCGTCACGTCGCCGTTTGCGTCGATAAACTCGAAGTTCTCCGCGCTCGCCGCACCCAGTTTCGCCACCACTTTGTACGTCTGTCCCGCGACCAGATCCGATTCCGCGACGACGTTGCCGTCCGCGTCGTAGTACTCGTACA
>CAJTKI010000078.1:3423-5482 GCA_910576875.1 uncultured Christensenella sp. | reverse complement strand
CCGATACTTCGACGGATACGCTGATCAAACACATGCCGTCGCGCTCTTTTTTACCGGAAATATTCGTAATCGCAATCTTCATATTGCTGATCAAAGACGCTACGTCGATCAAAATTCCGATCCGATCGCGCCCGAACACTTCCAACGACGCGACAAATTTTTCGTTCGACGTCTCCGGCCACTGCGCTTCGATCAAACGCTCCTGTTCCAACCCTTTGACGTTCGGACAGTCCGCGCGATGGATCATGACACCGCGATTGCGCGACACATATCCGATAATTTTGTCGCCCGGCAACGGCGTACAGCAGTGCGAAAAACGGATTTTCATGCCGCTCGCTCCCTTGATCAAGATGCCGATTTCGCCCTTTTTACCGCCCTGCGGACGCTTGGTCTTGATGACGGGATCGCGTTTTTGTTCCGGATGCTCGATCAGATACGCGTCGATCATGCGATTGAGCGCCTGCACGTCGCTTAATTCGCCGAATCCGATCATCGCATACATTTCGTCCACGGTATTGACGTTGAATTTTTCTTTGAGCTGTTCTTTCCAGCCGGACGCCGCCATCAATTGCCCCAATTCATAGCCGCGATGTTTGGCGTTCCGTTCCAGAATTTCCCGTCCCTTTTTGATATTTTCTTCGCGCATTTCCTTGCGCAGAAACGCTTTGATCTTACTCTTCGCGCTCGGCGTAATGACGATCTTCAACCAATCCATGGACGGGCCTTTGGAGTTGTTGGACGTGATGACTTCGACAACGTCGCCGTTCTGCAATTTCGTCCCGATCGGCACCATGCGGGAATTGATCTTGATTCCGATGCATTTGTTACCGACCGCGCTGTGCACCGCATACGCAAAGTCGATACCGGTCGACCCGTTCGGCAAATTCAGAACGTCTCCGACCGGCGTAAATACAAACACTTGATCCGAATACAAGTCGATTTTCAGCGAATCGAGATATTCGCGCGAGTCGCTGACTTCGTTTTGCAGCTCCATAACGCTGCGGATCCACGCCAGTTTATTGTCGTCGAACGTATTCGGCATGCCGGCAACATTGCCTTGCTTGTATTTCCAATGCGCCGCGATACCGAATTCCGCAATCCGATGCATCTCGTACGTACGAATCTGGATCTCGAACGGCGAGCCGAACGTCGTCAATACCGTCGTATGCAACGATTGATACATATTCGCCTTGGGGACGGAAATGTAATCCTTAAAGCGTCCCGGCAACGGTTTCCATTTGGTATGAATCGTACCGAGCAACGCATAGCAGTCCTTGACGTCTTCCACAATGATGCGCAATGCAATCAAATCATAGATTTGTTCAAAGGTTTTTCCGCGCTTCAATTTGCGATAAATGCTGTAAAAATGCTTGGGACGACCGTTAATATCGCCCTGCACGCCCAATTCATCCAACATCGCCCGCAATTGTTTGGAAATCTCATTGACGTCGCTCTGACGTTCGACGCGCTTTTGCGCGACCTTTTCCGCAATAAAATAATAATCGTCCGGATGCAGATACCGCAAACACAAATCTTCCAACTCGCCTTTGACGCTCGCGATACCGAGACGCGCGGCGATCGGCGCATAGATGTCGAGCGTTTCGGTCGCAATACGCTTTTGACTCTCTTCGTTCTTGTACGACAGCGTACGCATGTTGTGCAAACGATCGGCAAGTTTGATAATGATCACGCGGATATCGTTGGACATCGCCATAAACATCCGACGCAAATTTTCCGCCTGCTCCTCTTCCTTGCTCTTAAAATTGAGCTTATTCAATTTGGTTACGCCGTTCACGAGCATCACGACGTCGTGTCCGAATTCGGATTCCAATTCTTCGGCGGTATGTACGGTATCTTCGATCACGTCGTGCAGCAACGCCGCGATAATCGTATCCGTATCCAATCCGAGATCCACCAAAATTTCCGCAACGGCAGCCGGATGCACAAAATAATCTTCGCCCGATTGCCGTTTTTGCCCCGTATGCGCCTGACGCGCAAAATAATACGCGCGTTCGATACGGCGAAAGTTGGATTCGGTATAATTCTGTTCGATCTTATC
>CAJTKI010000078.1:0-3413 GCA_910576875.1 uncultured Christensenella sp. | reverse complement strand
TTATCCAATTGCGTGCTCTCTCAATCGTCCGTACAACGCGCTCGCATCGAGACGCGTACGCACGGTTTCTTGTATCATTATAGCATTATTCCGATAGATTACAATACCCAAATCTACAAAAATGTAAAATGCGATCGCAAATTCGTTCCAGCCGATCTCCCCCAACTTGCACATTGCCAGATAAACGGTATACAGATCGCGCGCAACCGTCGTCCGCAAGACGGATTTGAGCGTCAAAAACAGCCGTCCGAGCCGTTCGTACGTCGGCAAAGCCGCAGATGCGGCATCCAAAGCCGCGCCGTTTTCCGTGCAATACAGAGCCGCGTTCGCGCACATTCCGATCGTTGCGGGACAACCGTCCGACAAAGGACGCTCCAACAATACGATCGCGTCGTAGTAACGCAAATCGCAATTGCGATCGGGGCGGTATACGATGCGCAAGCGCGGATCCGCATCCGAGGGCAACTCGTAATCCAATATGTACGCACACCCGCGCGCGGACAAGTCGTCGCACAGTTTGCGCGCCGCCTGCGGCGTATGTACCAGATAACATACCGTCCGCGTCGCATCCTGCGCCATGTCCAGCGCCCGTTCATAAGAAACGCCCGCATACGGACGCGTTTGGCGCGCCATGCTCCATGCAATATACTGTCGCAGGTCTTCCCGTTCTTCCACCTGCGGACACTCGATGCGTTTGATATAACAGCTTGCCGTTTCGATATTGCGGAATTCCGAATACCGCATCGACAGCGTGACGCGTTTTTCCGTCGGCGCTTGAAGAACCGATCTCCAATTCGACATCGAAAACCCGATCAATTCCGTCGACTCTCCGAGCCGCGCTTTGATATGCGCGCCGTCGCCGATCGGTACAAACTCGGTACCGCCCAACGTCAATTCGAAATACGGCTCCCGATTGCCTTCTCCGAACGGCTCCAACAACCGCAATTGTTTGCACGCCGTCAAATTCAATTCTTCCGCATCGACCGCAACGGCATGCGAAGACGCGCGGAAGACAAAATCCGGATACCGTCTTTTGCACGCCGCATCCAACGCGGCGATGAAATCTTGCAAATCCTTTTCCGCAAGCGAAACGCCGCACGCCATCGCATGCCCGCCGAATCGCGTCAAATACGCCTTGCAATCGTTGACGCACGCATACAGATCGATGCCTTCCACGCTGCGTCCGGATCCTTTCCATACGCCGTCTTGACGCGTTAACAGAATCACGGGACGATGAAACTCCCCGACCAAGCGCGCCGCCGCGATACCCAGCACGCCGTCCTCCCAATACGGATGAGACAACACGATACACGACGAAGACGCAAAATCAAACCCGACCAGACGCTCCATGCAATCTTTGGTCAAGTCGTTGGTGTGCTGTTGACGGGTTTCGTTGGAACGCTCGATCTCTTCGATCAAGCATTTGAGCAGAAAAAAGTCGGTTTCGGTAAACAGCGAAACGACGTTCGTCGCGTCCCCCATACGTCCGACGGCATTGATGCGCGGCGCAATCTGGAATCCGATCTCATATGCGTTCACGCCACTCTTGACGCAACCGCGAATCAGCATCTCCAATCCTTTGCGCTTCGTACGGTTCAGTTCGCGGATTCCCAACGACGCGATCGCGCGGTTGTCCTCTACCAGCGGCACGACGTCCGCAACGGTCGCAATCGCCGCGATATCGAGATATTGTTTTGCCTGTTTCGCAGACGACAGCGCTTCGACCAGACGCAACACAACCCCCGCGCCGCACAACTCGCGGAACGCGCCCGCCTTACAAGTCAATTTCGGATTGAAAATCAAACAGTCCGGCAACGTCTCGGGCGGCGTATGATGATCGGTCACGATCACGTCGAATCCCAGCACATCCCGCGCATATTCGACTTCCTGCACGGCGGTAATTCCGCAGTCCACGGTAATCACCAGATCCGGCAGCCACTGCTCGGCGATGTATTCCAACGTCTCGACGCGCAAACCGTATCCGTGCTTGTGCCGATTGGGTATAAAATAATGCGCATCGACGCCCGCTTCTTTCAAAAACAAATACAGAATCGCAATCGAACAAATCCCGTCGCAGTCATAATCGCCGTAAATCACAACCGTCTGCCGCATGTCGATCGCCTGCCGCACGCGTTGCGCGCAAGCGTCCAGCCCCTCATAGGCGGACAACGGCGTCAAGTCGGCGTAATCCGGATTCAAAAACCGATGCGCTTGTTGCGGATCGGTCAATTGCCGCTGTTGCAGCAGACGTTGTATCAAAGGTTCGTATTGCATGGCGTCATTTCGTCGTTCGACGGATTTACAAAAGGGTTGCCGCTAGCAACCCTTTGTTTTCATTCGTCGGGATTCTCAATCCAATCCCGCAATTTTACCGGCAGACTTCTGTTTGTTTTTCTTGACAGGGCTCAGCCGTCCGGAGCTGCGCTTATTATACGCGTTCTGCATGTAGCAGTACAGCGTCGGCGCAAGACACAGCGACGAGTAGAAACCTGCGATCAAGCCGAAGATAACCGGCAATGCGAATTCGCGTACGCTTGCAGCGCCCAAAATCGCAAACAGTACAATCGCGATCATCGTCGTCAACGTCGAGTTGATCGAACGCAACAGCGTCTCCCAAATCGCCTTATCGACCAGTCCGTTGACATTGACGGAACCGTTGTTCAGACCGGTCTCGCGTTTGGTATTTTCACGCACGCGGTCAAACACGACGATCGTGTTGTTGATCGAATACGCGACGATCGTAATCATAGCCGCGATAAACGCGCTGTTGATCTGCACGTGGAAGATAATCGTCAACGCAACCATCATCAATACGTCGTGCATCAATGCCGCGATTGCCGCAAGCGCGCTCCAAATCTTAAAGCGAATGCTGATATAGATCAAGATCAACACGAGCGTAATGGACACCGCGATCAACGCCGTACGGATCAATGCGCCGCTTGCCGTCGCGCTGATAAACTGCGTCAAAATCGAATCTTGACCGTAGCCCATCTCTTCCGTATAAATCGTACGAAGCTGCTCTTCGATCAACTGATTGCGGTATTGCGTAATCTCGTTGGTTTCGGTATCGTACGTCGCGGAAATGTTATCGCATTTGACGACGATCGCCTGCGCCGCACCGCTACCAGAACGTTGCGCGTAGCTGATCGAACCGACCGCCGCATCCGCGGTGAGATCCTTGCCCATTTCCTTGGCGTACTCGGATACTTTCGCTGCAATCTCCTTGCTGGTAATTGCATCTTCGATATTTTTGAGATTGTCGTTGTATCCGTTGCCGTCCAGCGCGCTGTCTCCCAACGTCACCGTAATGACCGTACCGCCGGCAAAGTCCACGCCGATGTTGATACCCTTGGTCACGTCTTTATAGCTGAGCGCATATCCGGTAAACATCGCCGCCGCAATCACGATCACGA
>CAJTKI010000077.1 GCA_910576875.1 uncultured Christensenella sp. | reverse complement strand
CGCGGTCATCGTGATGTAGTTGAGCGATACTTTGGTCTGATAGTATGCGCACGGGATCGCGAGTCCGACGCATACGGCAAGGATGATCGCGGATACCCAAGGTTTGGTTACCGTTTTGGCGAGCGGTTTGAGTCGCACTTCGATGCGCGTGCGATGGCGTGTGCGATCGACCGCTTTGCGGCAAGTCAGGATCAGGATCGGTTGGAGAAATACGACGGACAGCAGCGACAGCAGCACGCCTTTTGCAAGTACGAATCCCAGATCGTATCCCATCCCGTATTGCATGAAGAAGAGCGCGACGAATCCGCCGATCGTCGTCAGCGCGCTCGCGGACACGGCGGAGATCGTCTTGGGCAGCGCGCGGATCATCGCGTCCCGCGGGCAAAGCGCGCGCGCCGATTCTTCATAGTACGCATGCATCAAGAAGATCGAATAGTCCATCGCGATCGCCAGTTGCAAGATCATCGCGCACGACGACGTGATCGACGAAATCGTGCCGACGGGCGTGCCGGCGATGATGTTGCTGCCCATATTGAACAGCATCGACACGCCCAGCGTCGCCAGGAAGATCAGCGGTTCAAAAAAACTGCGCGACGTCAGCAGCAAGATCAAGAACACCGCCGCCACCGCGACGGCAAAAAACTTCGGCATGTCTCCGATCGACGATTGGAGCAGCGCGCGGGCGTTTTGCGCCGTACCGCCGACATAGTAGAAGTCGCGCTCGGTTGCATCCTGCGGCGCGTGAACGGTATCGCCGTCTCGGACGGCGGATCGGATGCAGGCTTGCAGTTCCGCTTCGAGCAGATCGAGATAGCGGATCGTGCGATCGTCCGAGCCGGGCAGCGTCAGATACAGACACACCGTATAAGTCGTGATCGGGACGTCGTTTACGGTTTGTTCCAACACGAATTTTTCGCGCGCCGCGCTTTGGATTTTTTCCACGTCGGACGGTCGGATCGAGTTATCCAGTTGCGGCAATTTGTCCAAGTCGTCGAACGTGCCCACCCATACGCATTTGCTCAGTACGCGCACGCGCTTTTTCCCGGATCGGTTGCGATAATATTCGTCGTACTCCGCGCGATCCGCGCGTTCGATCGCGGCGACGATTTCGCGTATGCGATGTTCGGGCAGATAGGAGATCGCGATCGTGCAGTCGCCGACGATGTCGTATTTGTCCTGCAACAGTTGTTTGGCGATCATCGTCTCCGTATCCGGATCGAGATACGAGATTACGTCGCCGTTTTTCTTGACGAACAGCGTTCCCACGATCGACAGCGCGATCAGGATTGCGGTAACGGCGATGATGTGTTTGCGATGCGATACGATCCATTCGGCAAGACGTTGCATAGGGACTCCTTTTATGGATACATTTTATCACAGTCGTGCGCGTGTTGACAACGCAACGACGCATCTGATTATAAAATTTATGCGCCGAAACGCTTGATTCTTTTGCCAATCTGTGCTTTGGCGCAATTTTTTGAAAAAATCCGGCATACGCTTGCGCCCGATTGCGGACAATGCTATAATGTCGGAGTATGATGGAAATCGGCATCTCGACAGCCTCGTATTTTTCGAGATATTATACCGAACAATGCTTGGTTCCGATTGCGCGGACGGGCGCAAACGTGTGCGAAGTTTTCTTTGCGACGCATAGCGAATACACGCTTGCATTCGGACAAATCGTATGCGACGAACTGGCTCGCGCGCAGCAATACGCGCCGCTTCGGGTGCATTCCGTGCATGCGTTGACCAATCAATTCGAGCCGGAACTGTTTTCCGTCAACGACCGCGCCCGACAAGACGCTACGGACGCGTATCGCAGCGTGCTGGCGCTCGCGCGGCAGATCGGCGCGCGGCATTATACGTTCCACGGTCCGGCGCTGCTCAAACGCGCGGTGCGGTATACGTTCGATTATCCGAAGATCGCGGCGCGCGTCAACGGATTGTGCGAAACGGCGCAGGAATACGGCGTCACGCTCTGTTACGAGAACGTGCATTGGACGTATTACAACAATCCCGATTATTTCCGCAATCTGCGCGAGCGGTGTCCGATGCTCGGCGGGGTGTTGGATATCAAGCAGGCGAGCCAGTCCGGATACGATTATACCCGATATCTGGATGCGTTCGGGGATCGGTTGCGGACGGTGCATCTGTGCGACGTCGGCGCGGACGGACAAGTCGAGTTGCCGGGCAGAGGGACGTTGGATTTCGTGACGATGTTCCGTCGTCTGGCGGACAGCGGATATACGGGACCGTGTCTGATGGAAGTATACGCCAAGAACTATACTTCGTTTGACGAACTCACGGACAGTTATGCCTATCTGACGGATTGCCGCGACCGCGCGTTGCGATGATTCGGGATAAAATAGATTTTTACGCGGAGGTTTATATGCGTTATAACAAGAAAGAGTTGAAACTCAAATTGGATTTCAACAACATGATGTCCAAGAGCGTTGCCGACGGCTTTACCGAGAGAGATTTTGCCCGCAACGCCGCCGCCATCGCGCAGGCGCATGCCGATGTGACCGCAGGACGCGGCAACGGTATGATGGGATGGACGCAATTGCCGTACAATCAGGACGAAGTCGTCGCGGACATTCTCGCGACCGCCAACGCCGTTCGCAAGAATTTCGAGTATTTCGTCGTGCTGGGCATCGGCGGCAGCGCGCTCGGTCCGATCGCGGCGTTCCAGGCGATCTGTCATCTGCATTACAACGACCTGCCCAAACGCAAGCGCAAAGGTCCCAAGTTTTATGTCGAAGACAACGTCGATCCCGAACGCATGGTTGCGTTGTTGGACGTGATCGATCCCGCCAAGACGATGTTTAACGTCATCACCAAGAGCGGTTCGACGTCGGAGACGATGACGCAGTATCTGATCATTCACGATCTTCTGACCAAGACGCTCGGCGACAAGGCAAAAGATCATATCATCGCGACGACGTCCCGTTCGACCGGCAATCTGATCAAGATCGCCGGCAAGGAAGGCTACAAGACGTTCTACATTCCCGACGGCGTGGGCGGTCGGTTCAGCGAACTGTGTCCGGTGGGATTGCTTCCGGCGGCGGTTTGCGGCATCGACATCAAGGGCATGTTGCTCGGCGCGCGCGCGATGGACGAGCAGTGCGCGACCTCTTCGATCAAAAAGAATCCCGCGTTGATGGCGGCTACGCTCCAATGGATGGCGATGCGCAAGGGCAAGAACGTCAGCGTCATGATGCCGTACGCGGACGGACTCAAATACATCGCCGACTGGTATTGCCAGTTGTGGGGCGAGAGCTTGGGCAAGAACAAGACGCTCGACGGCAAGGATTGCAACGTCGGTCAGACGCCGGTCAAAGCGCTCGGCGTGACCGATCAGCACAGTCAGGTGCAGTTGTATGCCGAAGGTCCGTTCGATAAGGTCATCACGTTCATCGCGGTCGACAACTATCGCGAGACGGTCGAGATTCCGCAGGGCTGCGAAGAATTCCCCAACGTCAACTTCCTGTGCGGACACACGATGAACGAACTCATTCAGGCGGAACGCACGGCGACCGAATACGCGATCACCAAGGCGGGCAAGCTCAACCACACGATCACGTTGCCGGTGCTCAACGAGTTCACGCTCGGCGAACTGCTGATGTTCTTTATGCTCAAGACCGCTTATACGGGCGCGCTGATGGGCATCGACACGTTCAACCAACCCGGCGTCGAAGAAGGCAAAAACGCAACCTACGCGTTGCTCGGTCGTCCCGGCTACGACGAAAAGCGCGCCGAATTGGCGAACGCTCCGCAAAAGGCGTTGAAATACACGATCTGATTTTGCTTTGAATCTATGAGACCGTCCCCGCATGCGGGGGCGGTTTTTTGCATGTTTGCGGGCGCGCGTTCGGATAAGATTTCGGATGAAATAAGCAATTGCAGGCGCGGTTTTTTCGTCGGTTCGGATGCTGTTTGCGGACGCACCGATTGAGATTTTCGAGCGAATTTTACCGTTTCGGCAGCAATAAAAAAGGTACATGGAATACACCATTCCATGTACCTTTTTGTACTTATATTTTAATCCTATGCGGCATATCTGTCAAGGCGTAACGCGGTTTTGAGTGCAATTTCGAAGATTTAACGCGCAATTTGCTCGATAAAATTGCAAAAAAATCGAAAAAGTTCATGGAATGGTGTATTCCATGAACTTTTCAATCCTTGTCGAGGATACGGAATCGAGAGACAAACAGGCAGGAAAGCATATGAATAAGACAAAAATACTACGATATCGAATGAGTTTTGCGATTGCGGCGGTTGTCGTGTGTATGATCGCCGCGACATGCTTGACGAGTGCATGGCGCGGCACGACAGACGCGGTTTATGCGATGGACGCGTCGTCGGCGTTGACGGTAGGCGAACTGTTGTCCAATCATTATGAAAATCGCGACGACGGCAAAGCCTTTGACCGCAAGACGATGGACGAATTGCTTGCGGCATTGGGCGGCGCGGGCGCGAGTTTGGAGGACGTAAGCGATTTGGGGACGAAAGACGCATCGTATTTTCGCAGTCAAAACGCGAACAACGATATAATCGTGACGTTCGGCGGATTTCGCTGGACGGCGACGTATTTGACACAGGATCGCAACGGCAATACGATTTTGTCGATGTGGTTGACGGATTCCGACGACCAGGCGCAATGGAACAAATGGTCGGAGCCTACGTCGTATGCGTATCCGAGCAATATGTACAGTACCAGTTTTGTGCGCGCGTCGTTGCTCAACAGCGGCGGTTGCGGATACGCGGCGAGCAAAAACGATGCGATCGAAGCAACGAAAAAGTTGACGAAGATTCCGCAAACGACGTCTCACAAATACGCGAAGTTTACGATGGCGCAAGTCCCCGATGCTGTCAACGGCAAAAATCTGTCGTTGACGCGGTATATCGTCCAACCCAAGGACGTCGAATATCAAGAGACCCAATCCACGGGATTGTTCGGCGGCACGTTCTATAATTATCCGAACGAAGCGTACGGAACGCCGACTTACGAAAACTACTATTCGCAAGATACGAATTACAGTTCCAAAGAATTTTACAGTCAATGGTCGGACGACTATCTGTGGTTGCCGAGCGCGACCGAGACGGGCGGTACGGATGCCGTCGTCGGTTTGTGGAAGTTGTCTGCGAATCAAAAATCCAATAAAACCAGTACGGACGAGAGCTGGCTTCGATCGGGCGGGTCGTGGTATCCCTCTCATGCCGGATTCCAGAGCGGATTGGGATTCGATACCGTTGAGGTCAATGCCACCCGATATGTCCGACCCGCGTTGCATCTGAATTTGACCAAGGCGGATGCCGATGCGACCCGGGGCGCGGACGTTCCGACACTGGGCAACAGCGCGGCGGATAAGAGCAAGGAGTATGTCGGGACGGATTTGAGCTTTGCCATGCAAGGATTCGACGGGGCTGCCATGCAGGTCTCTGTCGCAGGCAAAGATGCCGACGGCAATGCGATCGACGCATCGACGATCTCGGTCGACACGGCAAACGGGAAGATTCAAGCCAAACTGGCAGGAACGTATACGGCGGACATTACGTTTTTGACAACGGCGCCCGGATTTTGGAACGATACGACGGGCGGCAACGGCAAACGCACGTTGACCTTTACGATTACGCCCAAGCAACTCACGGTGTCGTTAACGAATACCGTGGCGTCCAACG
>CAJTKI010000076.1 GCA_910576875.1 uncultured Christensenella sp. | reverse complement strand
CGCGGCGCGAAGCCGTGGTGAAGATCAAAGAGATCGAACAACAAGCCAAAGAAGACGCGGATAAGAAAGCGAAGAACATCGTCGGCATGGCGATTCAGAGATGCGCCGCCGATCATGCGTCGGAGATCGCGCTGTCCGTAATCCCGCTTCCCAACGAAGAGATGAAGGGCAGATTGATCGGACGCGTCGGAAGAAACATCCGTTCGATCGAAAACGCGACGGGCGTCGATCTGATCATCGACGATACGCCCGATGTCGTGACCGTATCGGGATTCGATCCCGTGCGCAGAGAGATTGCGCGCCTGACGATCGAGCGTCTCGTATCCGATGGCAGAATTCATCCTGCGCGGATCGAAGAGACGGTGGACAAGGTCAAACGCGAGATTGAAACGCAAATGAAAGAAGCGGGCGAAGACGCGGCGTTCGATGCGAACGTATGCGGACTGCATCCCGAAATCATCAAGTTGCTCGGTCGTTTGAAATACCGTACCAGTTACGGACAGAACGTGCTCAAACACTCGTTGGAAGTCTGTTATCTGGCGGGAATGATGGCTGCGGAACTCGGAGCGGATGTCAAGGTTGCAAAACGCGCGGGCTTGTTGCACGATATCGGCAAATCGGTCGATCACGAAGTGGAAGGCACGCACGTCACGATCGGCGTGGAACTGGCGAAGAAGTTCAAGGAACAGCGCGCCGTCATTCATGCGATCGAAGCGCACCACGGCGACGTGGAGCCGACGACGTTGGAAGCGATCATCGTACAGGCGGCGGACGCGATTTCGAGTGCGAGACCGGGTGCGCGGCGCGAGTCGTTGGAAAACTACGTCAAGCGCTTGGAGAAGCTGGAAGGCGTCGCCAACTCGTTTGAAGGCGTCGAACAGTCGTTTGCGATTCAAGCAGGCAGAGAGATCCGCGTGATCGTCAAGCCGGAGCGCGTCAACGACAATGCGACGACGTTCCTTGCAAAGGAGATCGCGAAGAAGATCGAGGCGGAACTCGAATATCCGGGACAGATCAAGGTCAACGTGATCCGCGAAGTGCGTCACGTCGAATACGCGAAATAATCGGAAACGAAATCAGGGAGTCGAAAGACTCCCTTTTTTCATGCCCGGATCGTTGGATCTTCGATGGTTCGGAGATATCAAAATAAGATCCATTTTACGATCGTCGGCAAAAGTACGGTACACAGAAATATCACGCATACGCATGCGCCCCAGGCGCACAGCGAAACGATTGCGGATTTGCGCAGCAACTCCGGACAGGTTTGGCTCGCTTTGCCGCGCAGCCAAAACTTGGATTGGTACAACAGTACGACGCTGCATCCGATCAGGATCGCGCACAACATCGGCAAATAGTACAGAAAAATGCTGCACAACCCGGTCGCCAAATGGACGTTGCATGCGCCGACGCAGTTGAGTCCGAACCGATATCCGTAATAAAAAACGCCTAAAAATCCGGGGATAATCAGAATCTTTCGGAAAGTCCCGAAATATCCGAGCGCAAATACCAGCAACGCAAAGCAGGACTGCAAGAAAAAGTTCGACCACGGCGCATATTCGCCGAACTGCAATTGGTAATACGGATTGAGTCGTACATACTCTTCGCCCAGACGTTTTGCGCATACGATTCCGATAATCGCGGCGCACACGGCGCAGGCAAAATAAGCGCAAAATGCGGGCAAAATACGTCGAATTTCGTCGCGGATTCCGCATACGGCGTGACATTTATTAAAATGAATTTTCGGGATGGCAAATCGCTTGTGCATACAAAATCTCCCTGTCGCGCAGATAGTGATATATCTCTATGCGCAAAGATTCGGCATTATTCGACAATCGATCGGGAAAGAAGGCGCGCCGCGGTCGGTATGCTTGTTTGGCGGATACTTGCCATGCAATCGATGTTGGTCTGTCGGCGCGCGGTACGGCTATGTTTCCGTCCGCTCGTACATGTGCAGTAAAAATTGCTTGACGGTCGGTTTGCCTTTGTGCGCGTCGACGGTCGCGCCGAATTCGCGATACAGCAGTTCGGGCGGTGCGGTCAGCCAGGCGCGTCCGATGCTGTTTTGGATATCTTTGTCGATGCAGCAAGGCGTTGTATGGTATTGTTCGGCAAGAATGCGGTAACCGTTATATTTCAGCGGCAAAATACTGTTGCGTCGTTGCAGTTCCGTCAAATCCAATAGGTAGCGATAACCGCGAGAAGTCGGTGAAAATCCCAGCGACAGCAGATATAGACGGGCATTCGGTTTGTTCATGCTCTCATTATAAGAGATCGGCAACGCGGAAAATGTCGTGTTTTCCGATCCGAAGGCGATTTTGCAAGACAATTTGCCGTCGGCGGGTGCAAAGTCGCGCATTTGGGTGTATAATAGCGGTATGAAAGCGATTTTGGTTGTTTTGGATAGTTTCGGAATCGGCAACGCGCCCGATGCGGCGCTTTACGGCGATGCGGGCAGCAATACGTATCGGGCGATTTGCGACGGGATACGGATTCCCAATTTGATCGGAATGGGATTGCATTGCATCGACGGAGTCGATCTGCCGTCGCCGCGCATGACGCCATCCGCATCTTACGGGCGTATGATCGAACGTTCGGCGGGCAAAGACACGACGACGGTGCATTGGGAGCTTTGCGGATTGGTATCGAACCAACCGATGCCGACGTATCCGAACGGTTTTCCGCAGGAGATCGTCGAGCGATTGCAGGCGGCTTGGGGCGTGGAGATCTTGGGGAATTGCGCTGCGAGCGGGACGCAGATCATCGCGCGTTTGGGCGAGGAACATCTGCGGAGCGGAAAACCGATCGTCTATACTTCGGCGGACAGCGTATTGCAGATCGCATGCGCGGAAAGTTTGTATCCGCTCGAAAAATTATACGAAATGTGTCGGATTGCCCGCAAAATCATGTGCGGGGCGCATGCGGTTGGCAGGATTATCGCGCGTCCGTTCGAGCGTTTGGCGGACGGTGCCTTTCGTCGGACGGAAGGTCGAAAGGATTTTGCGTCGGCTCCGATCGGCGAGACGGTGTTGGATCGATTGTCCGCGCGCGGGATTTCGGTCGTCGGAATCGGCAAGATATTCGATATTTTCGCGGGACGCGGCATTACGGATTCGATCGTTGCGCACGGCAACGAAGAAGTCGGTGCGGCATTGTTGGATGCTTGCGACCGATATCGGGACAATGCGTTGATCTTTGCGAATTTCGTGGACTTCGATATGTTGTACGGACATCGCAACGACGTGGCGGGGTATCGTGCGTGTTTGGAGCGTTTTGACGCATATCTGCCGCGACTATTGGAACGGATCGAGGATGACGATCTGTTGATCGTGACGGCGGATCACGGTTGCGATCCTTCTACGCCGAGTACGGACCATTCGCGCGAGTGCGTGCCGTTGCTGATTTACAGACCGCGCAGGGCGGGTCGCGCTTTGGGCACGATTTCCGGATTCGACTATGTGGCGGGTGAGATCGAGCGCTATTTTGCGGACGAAAGATCGGCGGAGTAATTCCCATATTATCCATATAGCAAATGCTTTGCAGACGCGTATATTATACGCGACTGTATTTTATGTCGGCGCAAATGCGGGGCAAGTTCGTTGTCGTTCAAGATCGGGAAATTTTCGTAATCCGTATCATTGCAACGACGGGAATATATCGGGACGCGTCGATATTGCGGCAAAACTTGTACGGTCATTCTTCCGTGCAAATATTTCAATATGGAATATATATTCTAATAATTGGCTTAATTTATAATAAATTAGATCAATTATCATAATAATTTGCGTCAATTTCGTCTCTGAATAAATTCCGACGCTTGTCATACACTACTCCCGACTACGAAGTAGGAGTGTGTTGTATGAAAAAGAAATTGATCCTGTTATTGACTTTGATAGGAGTCGCGGCGGCGTTGTGCGCATTGCCGACATGCGCCGCACAGGGAAATGCCGATGCGGACGGATGCTTTTCGCAATTTTTGAGCGACGCTGTGACGGGAACCGAATTGTACAGCTATCGCGCGGACGAGAAACATCAGATCGCCAGCATGGTGAAGATCATGACGGCGACGTTGACTTTGGAAAGCGTGGCGTGCGGCGAACTTGCGATGGATGAAATGTTGACGATTTCGCAGACGGCTGCGGGAATGGGCGGCAGTCAAATGTTTTTGGATGCCGGTCAGGCTTATCCGGTACGCGATTTGCTGAAAGGTTTGATCGTCGCGTCTGCCAACGACGCTTCCGTTGCGCTTGCGGAACGAATCGACGGATCACACGAAGCGTTTGTCGCGCACATGAATACCCGCGCGGCGGAATTGGGGATGCGCAACACGGTCTTTTGCAATGCGACCGGCTTGCCTTCCGATCAAGAGCAGTATTCTACGGCGCGCGACGTCAATATCATGACGCGACAGCTGATGTCGCATCCCGAATATTATGAATTTGCGCAAATTACGTTGGAAGATTACGTGCATCCGAGCGGACGCGTGACGCAGCTGACCAACACCAACAAGCTGTTGCGCGCCTATCAGGGATGCGTCGGCGGCAAGACCGGATTTACGAACGAGGCGGGGTTCTGTCTTTCGGCGTGCGCGGAGCGCAATCAACTCCGTACGGTCGCGACGGTAATCGGCGCGCCGGACAGCAAAACGCGTTTTAGAGCGGTGTCCCGATTGTTCGACTATGGATTTGCCAACTATTCGAATACGGTTGTCTGCAAGGCGGGCGATCCCGCGCAGACGGTATGCGTCGGCAACAGCCGCGTCAAACAGATCGAATGCACGCCCGACTGCGATTTGTCGATCCTGACGAAAAAGGGCGAGAGCGCGCAGGAAGTTCGTTACGATCTGCCGCAGTCGGTCAAAGCGCCGATTCGCAAGGGAGACGTGATCGGCACGGCGTCCGTTCAGGCGGGCGAACAGGTATATACCGTCAATCTGATCGCGATGCAGGACGCGCCCAAATACACTTGGTGGGAAGCGCTGCGCGAAATCGCGGGGCAATGGTAATTCCGATCCGACGATCCGCAGGATGCAAGACGGATGCAAACCGACCGTATATTCGCGGTCGGTTTTTGCCGTTGCGAGACGATGGAAAGCGGCGCGTTGGAATCGACGTTCGGACGGCGCAGATCCGTATATTTTGTGTAAAAGATTTTTTTGACTGCCATATCTTGTGCGATTCTATTGACGCGCGCGCAAAATTTTGATATATTATATCCTAATATCGGATGTATGAAAATTCCGGTTTCGGAGAGATACTTATGAATGAACGCGCGACGATGAAAATCAATTCGCAAGGCAAGCTGGAGATCGGCGGCATTCCGGCGTCGGATCTGGCGCGGCGGTACGGAACGCCGTTGTACGTGATGGACGAGACCTATATTCGGCAGGTCGTTCGCGCGTACCGCGATACGATTGCGCGCACATACGGCGACGGCAATATGGCGTACGCGTCCAAAGCGTTCAGTTGCAAGGCGATTTACCGCATTATGCAGGAAGAAGGCGCATGCATCGACGTCGTGTCGGGCGGCGAGATCTATACGGCGAAAGCCGCGGGATTCGACCTCTCTCTCGCGTATTTTCACGGCAACAACAAGCTGGAAGAAGAGATCGAATTCGCGTTGGAGAGCGGCGTAGGGACGTTTGTCGTCGACAGTTACGACGAGATCGAGATTTTGGAGCGTCTGTGCGCGGCGCGCGGCACGCGGCAAAAGATTTTGATTCGCGTCAATCCGGGCGTGGAGGCGCACACGCATACGTTCGTGCAGACTGCGACGGTGGACAGCAAATTCGGATTTTCCGTCCGCAGCGGAGAGGCGCTCGACGCGATTCTCGGCGCGGCGAGCAAATCGCATCTGGATTTTGCCGGATTGCACAGTCACATCGGGTCGCAGATTTTCGACAAGCAGGCGTTTGTGCTGGCGGTCGACGTGTTGACGGATTTTGCCGCGACGTTGGAACATACGCACGGGATCGCTGTACGCGAGTTGAATCTGGGCGGCGGTTTTGCGATCCACTATACGGCGGAAGATCCGCGCTACAATGTCGAAGA
>CAJTKI010000075.1 GCA_910576875.1 uncultured Christensenella sp. | reverse complement strand
GCCGATATAAGAAGTGTTGTAACCGTTGCGGTTGAGTACTTTGGCAAGCGTATCGGGATTGTCCTTGTCCATGGAAATGCCGTTGATGAAGCAGTTGTTTTGCGTCGCGTATACGCCCGTCTGAATGCAGGCGCGCGCGGGACCGCACACGGGTTGACACGTGAAGGCGTTGTCGAACAGGATGCTCTCGTCTTCCATCGACAGAATATTGGGCGTAACCTGTGGATGGATCGTGTCGTAGCGTTGTTGATCGCTGAAATATAAAATGATGTTCATAACGTCCCCCGATCTTCGTTATTCTATTTTGATTTTAACACAGATGCCGGCAGAAATCAATTCAAATTCTCAGCGCGACCGCGTTGGTCGCGATATTGACGATGCAGATCGCGATGACTGCGATTTGCATGAGATTGAATGCGACCGCCGTAAATTTGTCGGACAGCTTTTTTGCGACCATGCTGCCCAGCAGTCCGCCGACGACGCCCGCGACGATCATATACGGCAACATCGAAAGGTCGTATCCGCCGAATCCTCCGCCGATCGCAATCGTGACGACTTTTGCGATCTGCGCGAACAGAATCGTCACGATCGACGCAAACGTCGCTTCCTTGATCTCCATCCCGAACAGCAGCATCAGCACCGCGACGTTCATCGGTCCGCCGCCGATTCCGAGAAAGGACGACAGGATCCCCAGCACAAACCCTACCAGGATATAGAATACAAAATGGTTGAGATGCAGCGGGGTAATCCTTTTTCGCAAAAGCATATAGACGAAGATGCCCGCGATCAGGCAGAGCAGAATGGAATTTTGCACGATCTTGACCGTGTGCATATCGATTCCGATTGTTGTCATTCGCTCGAACAAATATTGTCCCAGCACGCCGCCGCCTGCCGACGAGACGCCCAAAAGCAAGAGTTTGGACAGTTTGGTCTGCCGTTTTTTCGTGCACAGTCTGGCAAACGTCGTCAGCGACATCGCAAGCACCGTGATGGACGACAGCGCGCCGATCGAAGCGTTGTCGAAGTCCCCCATCAAGTCGAGTACCGGTTTGATGACCACGCCGCCGCCCATGCCGGTAATCGCGCCGGCGAACGTGCAGAGCAAAGCGATGAAGAAGTACAGAAATATTTTCACGTCAGACCATTTTTTTGTTTTATTCTATCAAAATATATATGCGTTTGTCAATTTTCTTGCGCCGATCGCGACAAAAGCATGCGGCGTTCCGAGTACCGAGACGGACGCAGATTATGCGAACGGGGCGGGAAGTCGGCGATGCGGACTTTGCCGCACGCCTGCGGAGGCATGCGATCGCGCGAGCGGCAAAATCCTTGCGTTCCGCGCGCCGCGGTGGTATAATATCGCTATGGAAATTTTGACTTCGATCTCCAATCCGACCGTGCAGGCGGCGCGGCGGCTCAAAGACAAACGGGAGCGCGACGCGCAAGGCGCGTTTGTGTTGGAAGGCGCGAATATTTTGCGCGACTTGCCCGATCGGATCAAGGTGCGTTCGGTGTTCGTACAGGCGGACAAGGCGCAGGCATACGCGGATATTTTGGCAAAACCCTGCATGCCGCGCCCGATCGCGGTGTCGGATAAGGTGATGCGCGCGCTCAGCGATACGGTGACGCCGTGCGGTATATTGGCGGTCGCGGACAAGCCCGTCTGCGACGGCGCAATCGACGGCACGCTCGTCGTGCTGGATCATATCTCCGATCCGGGCAATTTGGGGACGATTCTGCGTACGTGCGTCGCGTGCGGCGTCACGCACGTGATCGGCGTGGAGAGCGCGGACGCGTACGCGCCCAAGGTCGTTCGAGCGTCGATGGGCGCGATTTTGCGTTTGCACATGCACGAAACAGACGCGGACGGCGCGCGCGAATTGCTGTCGGGGTATCGGGTCTGCGGCATGGACATGCATGGCGCGGATTTGTATGCCGCCGCGCCGATGCCCGAGCGCAAAGCGATCGTCGTCGGCAGCGAAGCGCGCGGCGTTACGCCGCAGATGCGCGAGTTGGTGACGGATTGGATCGCGTTGCCGATGATCGGCGATATCGAGTCGCTCAACGCGGCGGTCAGTCTGTCGGTCGCGCTGTATCAGATGACTTTCGGCATGCGCGGATAAATCCGTTCCAATGCGTTGCATTTTACGCGCGGGCGGTGTAAAATAAATAAAAAATCGAGTACTTTCGGAGGGTTACGATGTCCGGACACAGCAAATGGGCGAATATCAAAAATAAGAAGGGCGCGGCGGACGCCAAACGCGCGAACATTTTTACCAAGATCGGCAGAGAGATCGCGGTAGCCGTCAAAGCGGGCGGCGCGGATCCCAATTCCAATCCGCGTTTGCGCGACGCGATCGCCAAGGCGAAAGCGAACAATATGCCCAACGACAACATTCAGCGCGGTATCAAGAAAGCGAGCGGCGAGTTGTCGGCGATCAACTATGAAGAGAACGTGTACGAAGGATATGCGGCGGGCGGCGTAGCGGTCATCGTGGAGACGCTTACCGATAACAAAAACCGTACCGCGGCGGACGTGCGCCATCATTTCGACAAGTGCGGCGGATCGATGGGAACGACGGGCTGCGTGTCCTATATGTTCGACAAAAAGGGCGTGATCGTCGTAGACGCGGCGGGCATCGACGAAGACGAGTTGATGATGCAGGCTTTGGACGCGGGCGCGGACGACGTCGTCGCGGACGAAGAAGTGTATGAGATCTATACCGATTGGAGCGTGCTGGGCAACGTGCGCGACGCGTTGGAGCAGGCGGGCAATCTGACGATTCTGTCCGCGCAGGTGGATATGATTCCGTCCAATACCGTTACGCCCGACGTGGAGACGCAGGTCAAGGTGCGCAAATTGCTCGATATGCTCGAAGAGCACGACGACGTCCAGAACGTGTATCACAACGCCGAGCTGGACGACGAGGAGGAAGAATAATGGATAGCGTGCGCGAGATCTGCTACAAGGCGCGGCAGGCGAGTTACGATCTTGCGATGTGCGACGCGCAGGCCAAAAACCGCGCGTTGCAGGCGATCGCGGATCGGATCGAAGCCGACGCGGACGAAATCTTGCGCGCCAACGCGCTCGATCTGCAACAGGCAAGCGAAATCGGCAGCGCGATGCAGGATCGTCTGCGTCTGACGCCGCAACGCATCGCGGCGATGGCGCAGGGCGTGCGCGAAGTCGCGCAACTGCCCGATCCGGTCGGCACCGTCGTGCGCGAGTTTACGCGTCCCAACGGATTGCGCATCCGCAAGGTGCGCGTGCCGTTCGGCGTGATCGGCGTGATCTATGAAGCGCGTCCCAACGTCACGGCAGACGTTGCCGCGTTGTGTCTCAAATCGGGCAACTGCGTCGTCCTGCGCGGCGGCAAAGAGGCGATACATTCCAACCGCGCTTTGGCGCGCATCGTTGCGCAAGGACTTGTGGACGGCGGTTTGCGGGCGGAGTGCGTCGGGTTTATCGACGATACGACGCGCGAGAGTTCGTACGAGTTGCTCCGACAGGGCGAGTACGTGGACGTCGTGATTCCGCGCGGCGGAGACGGGCTCAAACATTTCGTGACGGAACACGCGACGATGCCGGTCATTGCGTCGGCGGGCGGCAACTGTCATCTGTACGTCGAAAAGAGCGCGGATCCGGACATTGCCAAACGCGTGATTTACAATGCCAAGATGTCCCGTCCGTCCGTGTGCAACGCGTTGGAACAACTGTTGGTCGATCGCGAGATCGCGCCGACGTTTTTGCCGGATATGTTGGAGACGTTGCATCGCGACGGCTGCAAAGTCGCGGGATGCGAACGCACGCGGGAGATCGTCCCGTTTGTCGAGACGGCGAGCGAGCAGGATTACGCGACCGAACATCATGATTACGAACTGACGGTCAAGATCGTCGACGGTTGCGACGAGGCGATCGATCGGATCAACCGTTACAATACCAAGCACAGCGACGGTATTTTGTCGCGCGATCAGGCGCTGATCGACAAGTTTACGCGCAAGGTGGACGCGGCTTGCGTCTACGTCAACGCTTCGACGCGCTTTACGGACGGGTTCGAGTTCGGTTTCGGAGCGGAGATCGCGATTTCGACGCAGAAATTGCATGCGCGCGGACCGCTCGGATTGGAGCAGTTGACGAGCGAAAAATACGTGATCTGCGGAGACGGGCAGGTTCGGGAATGAGAATTTTGGGCATCGACCCGGGACTTGCGATCATCGGTTACGGCGTGATCGATTCCGACCGCGGCAAGCATACCGTCGTAGACGTCGGGGTCATTCAGACGCCTAAGACCGAAAACGTCCCCGCGCGATTGCATATGATCTATGACGCGATGTTGACGTTGTTGGACAAGTACCGTCCCGACCACATCGCGTTGGAAGAACTCTTTTTTACCAAGAACATCACGACCGGCATCAACGTCGCGCAGGCGCGCGGCGTGATCCTATTGGCGTGCGTCGATCGTTGCGGCAGACTGTACGAGTATACGCCGATGCAGATCAAGCAGGCGATCACCGGATACGGGCGCGCGGACAAGCATCAGATTCAGGCGATGGTCACGCGGTTGTTGCGGCTCAAAGCGATCCCGCGTCCCGACGACGCGGCGGACGCGTTGGCGGTGGCGCTGACGCACGCGCAGACGGCGCGTTTGGGCGGATTATTTTCGATTTGATCGATTGCGATCGATTTTGCGGGACGCCGGCGGGCGTCCCGTTTGCGTTCGGACGGGGCGCGGAAAAAGCGCGCGCGGCAACGGCAAATCGAGTTAATTCTCACAGGCGGCAAAAAACGCGAAAATCCATAATAAATTTGGGGCTAGTGTCGTTTACAAGAGTTTTCGTCGATAAAAAAATCGTATTTTTTTTGTGCAATCCGTTTGTATATTGCCGATCGCTGTGCTACAATAAAACCGTTAAAAAACTTTTACAAGTGAGGTGACAACCATGAATGCTTATGTACAAAGGGTTCTGCAAGATCTCAAAGATCGCAATCCCAATCAGCCCGAGTTCCATCAGGCGGCGACCGAAATTCTTTCGTCGTTGTCCGTCGTGTTCGACAAACATCCCGAATACGAGAAGAGCGGTCTGTTGGAGATGCTCGTCGAGCCCGAGCGCGTGATCATGTTCCGCGTGCCGTGGGTGGACGACAACGGCAACGTGCATGTCAACAAGGGCTACCGCGTGCAGTTCAACGGCGCGATCGGACCGTATAAAGGCGGTTTGCGTTTCCGTTCCAACGTCAACTTGTCGATCATCAAGTTTTTGGGATTCGAGCAGATTTTCAAGAACTCTTTGACCGGACTTCCGATCGGCGGAGGCAAGGGCGGAAGCGATTTCGATCCCAAGGGCAAGAGCGACAACGAGATCATGCGGTTTTGTCAGGCATTCATGTCGGAATTGTTCCGTCATATCGGACAGGATACCGACGTCCCCGCGGGCGACATCGGCGTCGGCGCGCGTGAGATCGGATATATGTTCGGTTATTACCGCAAGCTCGCCAACGAGCACGTCGGCGTGCTGACGGGCAGAGGATTGGCGTACGGCGGATCGCTCGCTCGTACCGAAGCGACCGGATACGGCTTGATCTATCTGATGGAAGAGATGCTCAAGGAGAAGAAACTTTCTTTCAAGAACAAGACTTGCGTCATCAGCGGTTCGGGCAACGTTGCGATTTTCGCCAACGAGAAGGTCACCCAACTGGGCGGCAAGGTCGTTGCGATGAGCGACAGCGACGGATACATCTATGACGCGGACGGCATTGATCTGGATTTGGTCAAGGAGATCAAACTTGCGCGTCGCGGTCGCATCAGCGAGTATGCGGACAAGCGTTCCGGCGCGAAGTACGTTGCGGGTTGCAAAGGCATCTGGTCGGTCGCTTGCGACTATGCGATGCCTTGTGCGACGCAGAACGAACTCGATCTCGACGACGCCAAGATGCTTGTAGCCAACGGCGTCAAAGCAGTCGGCGAAGGCGCCAACATGCCCAGCACGATCGAAGCGGCGGAATATTTCCAAGCCAACGGCGTATTGTTTGCGCCCGCCAAGGCTGCCAACGCCGGCGGCGTCGCATGCAGCGCGTTGGAGATGGCGCAATCCAGCATGCGTTCGTTCTGGACGTTTGAGGAAGTGGATCGCAAGCTGCAAAGCATCATGGTCAACATTTTCCGCAATATCAAAGCGGCTGCGGAGCGTTACGACATGCCCGGCAACTATATCGCCGGCGCGAATATCGCGGGCTTCGAGAAAGTCGCGACTGCGATGATGGCGCACGGCGTTTGCTAAGCGGCATCGATAGAGCGCACACATACGGACGGTCGCTGCGGCGACCGTCTTTTTTGTCGTCGAATCGTCGTTTTGTCGACGGATCGGAAGCAATCGTATTCTTATAAAAGCAGTTGAAAATCGGTTTGAAAAAAGTTCATAGAATATAGTATTCCATGAACTTTTTCTATATTAATTTTAACTATTATTTTATACAAAGTCAAGACAAT
>CAJTKI010000074.1:2177-6538 GCA_910576875.1 uncultured Christensenella sp. | reverse complement strand
TATCGTGCGCGGCGCGACGATGCAGGATATTTCCGATTATATCGAATGCCCGATCATCCGATTGGACAAATCTTATCAAAAGACGATCGACAAGCGTTTCAATCGTTATCTCGGGCATCCGGATACGGTCGAGATCGGCGGAAAGTTGATGACTTTTTATCCTTCCGGACACGGCAAAGGCGCAATCATCGGACAGGTGAGCTCCGATTTGGGCGAAAGCTGGCAGACGATGGACAACTTGCCGCAGTCTTGGGAAAACTCGATGGAGACGCCCTGCGTATACAATATCCGTACGACGGCGGGACGCGAAGTCCTGGTGCTGACGTCGGGCTGTCCGTATTGGAGCGACATCGGCGCGTTGCCGGACGGATTCCAATCTTCGGTTTCGTTCGACCAAGGCGAGACATGGAGCGAATTCGAGCATTGGTACGGTCGGGATATGACCGACGGCAAGGGATATGACGGCGTCGTCGCGATGAGTTCGTTGACGCAGTTGCGCGACGCAGACGGCAAGCCGATCGATAAATGGATGGGGACGTTCCACCGCGGTCCGAACGAACACGGCGTGGACGGCGGCAACGGATACACCAATTACCGTACGTATCTGACGTTGGAAGGCGATCGCGCGGTATGGAGCAAGCCTGAACCGTTGCTTGCCGCGTATCACGAGATCGAAGACCGATACGGGATGTGCGAATTGGAGATCATCCGCAACGAAAAGGACGGTTGTCTGATCCTGTTGGCGCGCGCAAATCGCCATGTCAGCAACTCGTTGATCAGTTATTCCTACGACGAAGGCATTACTTGGAGCGAGCCGAAAGAACTTCCGCATTGTCTGACGGGAGATCGACACAAAGCGGAATTGGATCCAGTGTCGGGCAAAGTGTTGATCAGTTTTCGACAACTTCTTTGCAACGGTAAAAAATTCCGTCGGCACGCGTTTGCGTCCAATGATCTGATGAGCGAAGGTTGGGTAGCCTGGATCGGCGATATGGACGATCTGATGAGCTATGCCGACGACGATCCCTCGAACGATACCTACGGAGACGCGTTGCTGGTCGTTGCGAAGAACTATGGAGGCAAGGGCGGAGCGGATTGCGGATACAGCGGCGTCGTATGTTTGGAAGACGGTACGTATATCATGACTTCGTACGGCAATTTCGACGCGCTTGCGCTCAAACCGTATATCTTGCAAGCAAAATTCAAATTATCCGATATTCTGTAACGCTTGATCACATATACCGGGATCGGAGAAGAAAAGGAGCGACACGATGCAAAACGACGAAAAGCAGGTTCTGGACGAAAACGAAGGTTGGTCCGCGGTAATCAATCGCTACGACGATACGCTGTGTTTGGGATTCGAAACCGAAGACGGCGAGCCGATTCAAGGGAATATCGATGATACGATCGAGGAAGTCTTCGACGCCGATCCGCAAATCGACGATGTGGAAATCGATACGGACGACGGATTTTGTCTTGCATATTTCGGAGACTGTCCGCTCGAACGGCAAGACGAAACGATCGCGCGCATCTTGGAATTTTTCCGACAGAGCTATTTTGCCAACAAGGAGCGCTTTGCCGAAAGCATTCGGCTGGATTTGGAAGACTACGAGGACTGACGCGCGTCGTATAAGACATCGCAACAAGATCATATCAAAACAGCCCCGCGTCTTACGGACGGCGGGGCTGTTTATTCATAGCGATCGGGATTGTCTGTCACACCCAATAAATAATCGATGCTCGTATTGTAAAACTCGGCAAGACGAATCAAAATGCCTATCGAAATTTACAAAGAAACGCGTGTTGCGCAGCAAGCCAGACAATTGGCGAATGCGATCGCAAGCACGCGCGGCATGAACGACGAATTCTATACCATCATGGTGTTTCTCGTTTTACAGGGAAAGAGAAGGCTTTATGCCTTCTCTTTTCGTTTGCATGTGTTAAAATCGAGTTGACTGCCGTCTCGATTTATCGTATACTGAACGCGTATCCGGACGGTTGCGTCTGCGCGGTCTGTCGGATATGCAAAATACAAACGACAGGAGAAGATCGTTTATGAAAGAGAAGAAGGGCAAAAAGCAGTCCGGTTTCGTCAACTGGTGGAAGGAGCTTTGTCGGACGCACGGCGCGGACGAATATCGCGAATTTTATATGCGCGGATGGGATACCGCGCGTTTGGATCAGCCGAACCGCACGTATCCTTGGATGTATACCCGCGTATTGGGCGTGACCTTTTTGCTGTTTGCGTTAATGGCGTTTATTACTGCTTTGACGGGGGAGCGGATGCAATATCTGGGGTATCCGACCGTCGTAACGCTGGGCGGACTGTTGTTGGGACTGCCGGTTTTGGTATTTATTTACGAACTGTATCCGCGGCGTGATTTTTCGCTGGCGAAGCTGTGTCTGTGTATGACGATTTGTACGGCAGTGACCGACGTTGCGGTCAATCTCGGATATTTTGCGTTGCAACCCGCCAATCCTTGGGTCAGCGGCATTTGGACGGTCGTGTTGGAAGAGACCGCCAAAGCGATTCCCGCACTGGTCGCGATCGTATTGATGCGTAAGCGCACGCCGATGGGCGCGTTGGTGATCGCCGCCGCGTGCGGCGTCGGTATGGGGCTTTCCGAAGATCTGGGATATATCTTCATCGCGTCTAGCCAAGAAGGCGTCGATATGTCGAATTTGGTGATTATGACGCTTGTGCGCGCGTTGCCGTCCATCGGCGGACATATGATCTGGACGGGATTGATCGGATGGGCGTTCGGCAAATTGCGCCGTCCGTTGCTCGACGTACGTTTTTGGTTGATGTGCCTTGCAAGCATGGGGATACATTATTTGTGGAATATTCCGTTGGAATCGGGCGCGGGACTTGCGACGGCGGCTGCGTTCGGTATCGGTCTGCTCTCGTTCGAGTACATCGTACGCAAAGAACGCCGTCGCGTCTTTGCCGAAATGTCCGACGCGCAGGTCGAGACTGCGGAATCGGACGAATCGGTCGTTGCGCGCAAATATAGCGCCGTCGGCATCGCGACGGTCGCGGTGGCGATTTTGATCGGCATCGGCGGAATCGTATTTTGCTGCCTGTACTGATCGCAAAGCGGCACGCATGCACGTCGCATCGTACGGCGTACGGTGCGATCCGAAATAGAGTCAAAGGAGAAGTCCGTCTATGAACAATCTGTCTGCAATGTCGTCCGCCGCGCGCGCGGCACTGGAAAAATTGCAAGCAGGCAACCGTCGCTATTGCGCCGCCCGTACCAACGACGCGGATATTTCCGAATCCGTGCGTGCCAGATCGGCGCGCGAAGGGCAAACGCCGTACGCCGTCGTGATAGCTTGTTCCGACTCTCGCGTATGTCCGGAGCATATCTTTTCGGCAGGGATCGGAGAGCTGTTCGTGATTCGCGTCGCGGGCAACGTCATCGACCGTCACCAGCTCGGCAGCGTCGAGTATGCGACGGATCATTTGGGCGCGTCGTTGGTCGTCGTATTGGGACACAGCGGTTGCGGCGCGATCCATGCGGCGATGTGCGAAGATACGAGCGGCGGATATGTCGCGTCGATTACGGACGAGATTCGCAGCGCGATCGGTGCGGAACGCGACGATTTGTGCGCGTGTCGCAAAAACGTCTCGCACGGCGTCGATAAAATCATCGCGGCTTTGGGCGATTTGACCGCGCGCGGCATCGGCGTGGTCGGCGCAATCTACGATACCGCGCGCGGCACGGTGGAATTTCTGTAAAACATTCGAACTTCTATGTCCGGCATCGCCGGATCGAAAATCTCCGCCACGTGGCGGAGATTTTTTTTTGCTGAACGACGCAGGCGGCGAGGCGGGTTGCTGGAAACGATTTCCTATTGATCGTCGTCGCGACGTGCGGTATAATGTGCTTGCAAACGGGGAGCGTTGTGCCCCCGACGAAGAAGGAGAAGGAACTATGAATAAAAAAATCGGTATTTTCGTGCTCGTCACGATGATTGTTTGCATGTTGACTGCTTGCGGCGTCGCAAGCGACGCGGTCGATCCGACGGACAAGCCGCCCGTAGCGGACGATATGCCGTCGACGGACGACGTTGCGCCCGATTCGGAGGGACAACCCGCGCCTGATCAACCCGACGAATTGCCGTCCGACGGCGACGTCACGGATACTCCGGCGGTCGCGATCAAACAGGATACGCTGCTGATCTGCGATACGAACGGACTCAACGTGCGCAGCGGGAAAGGCGCCGGCTATACTTCGCTCGGTACGCTGGACAAAGGCGACGCCGTCGCCAAACTCGGCGAGGCGGAAAACGGTTGGTATCGTACCGTATACAAAGAACGCACCGCATACGTATCCGCAAAGTACGTGCACGAACAG
>CAJTKI010000074.1:0-2167 GCA_910576875.1 uncultured Christensenella sp. | reverse complement strand
GCAAGCGTCCGCCCGTGCGGAACGCGTGATCGAAGAAGGCAAGAAATTGCTCGGACACCCGTACGTATGGGGCAGCCAGCGCTATCACTGGGGCAACGGCAAACTCAATACCGCGTTTAAAGCGGGAGAATACGACTGCTCGGCACTGATGCAGTACATATTCTTCAAGGGCGCGGGGGTATGTCTCGATCTCAACACCCGTACGCAAGTCTTGCAAGGCGCGCAAGTGGAGCGGCAGAATCTCAAACGCGGCGATCTGATGTTCTTTACCAACGCGTCGCGCTATCACAACACCGGCGTCGAGCGCGTGGGACACGTCGCGATCTATCTGGGCGACAATTATATCCTGCACACGGCATCCGATCATGCGGTCATCGAGCAGATTTCCGCAACGCGTTGGAGCTACTATATCGTCGCCAAAGACGTCTTGTAATCCAAGCGTCGCATACGCGGCGCATCGGATAGAAAAGTATGACAAAATCCGCACTTGCGTGCGGATTTTTGCATTTATTCGACAGTTCGGATCGGGTATACTCGGATGCAAAGGAGCGTAGAGAGCATGATAGTTTCCATTACGACAAAACCGAATACCGTGATCGCGCATCTGGCGGGAGAGCTGGACGAGCACACCGCGGGCGAAGCCCGTAAGCGGCTCGATCTCGCGATCCACATGGCGTGCGTGCAGAACTTCGTATTCGATTTCGGCGCGCTGACGTTTATGGACAGCACCGGCATCGGCGTGCTGTTGGGCAGATACAAAAGTCTGCGCGCAAAGCATATGAACATTTTTATCGTCAATCCGTCCCCGCACATCGACAAAATTTTGAACATGGCGGGCATCTATACGATTATGCAAAAAATCAGCGAAAGGGGTCAAAATGAATAACGAATTTACCTTGAAGTTACCTGCGATTACGCAGAATGAAGCGTTTGCGCGATCGACGGTCGCGGCGTTTTGCGTCGAGCTCAATCCGTCGCTCGAACAGATCAACGACATCAAAACGGCGGTTTCCGAAGCGGTGACCAACTGCATCGTACACGCATACCGCGGCAGATCGGACGGACAAATCGAAATGCGCGTATGTTTAGAAAACGGCGGAGTGGCAATCCTTATCCGCGACGAAGGCTGCGGCATCGCGGATGTGGAACAGGCGATGCAGCCGTTCTATACGTCGATGCCCGAACAGGAACGCAGCGGAATGGGCTTTACGCTGATGCGGACGTTTATGGACGACGTGCAGGTCGAGTCCGACCCCGCCAAGGGCACTACCGTGCGCATGCGCAAACAAATACGGACAGAGGATTGATATGCTCGATCACGAAACGACTATCGCGATGATCGTTCGCGCCAAGGACGGGGACGAACACGCGAAAAGCATGCTCATCGAACATAATATGCCGCTTATCAAGAGCATTGCAAAGCGCTATCGCAACAAACAGGTCGATTACGAAGATCTGTTGCAATTGGGCGCGCTCGGCTTCGTGAAAGCGATCAACAATTTCGATACGTCGTACAACGTGCGATTTTCGACATATGCGGTGCCGATGATCGCGGGCGAAATCAAACGCTTTATCCGCGACGACGGCGCGATCAAGGTCAGCCGCGTCTTAAAAACGCTGTGCAGCAAGATTCAAGCCTATATTCAGGAATACTGCCAACAGCACGGATCGCAACCGAGCATCGAACAGATCGCCCGCAAATTCGAAGTGGACGAGCAGGAAGTCGTGTTTGCGCTTGACAGCAACAAATATCCGGTGTCGCTGTTTGAAAAATTCGACGACGACAACAACCAGTGCGTCATGGACAAACTGTCGGACGGGCAGACCAGCGACGACGTCGTAGACAAGATCTTGCTCAAAGACATGATTCGATCGCTGCCGGAACGCGAAAAGAAGGTCATTATTTTGCGCTATTATCGCGACAAAACGCAAAGCGAAATCGCCGCTTTGCTCGGCGTGTCGCAAGTGCAGATCTCGCGCATCGAAAGCAAAGTGCTCACGAGATTGCGCAAAGCGCTCGCCTGAATCCGATCCCCGTATAATCGGCTCCTGTCGGTACATAATACCGATAGGAGTTTTTTTATGCCGAATATGATTATCCGAGAAAATCTCGAAGACAAAGAAATCCGATTTCGCGAGCCGTACGCGCACGAAACGGTGGAGGGAA
>CAJTKI010000073.1 GCA_910576875.1 uncultured Christensenella sp. | reverse complement strand
CCCGATATGCGATCGTCCGTCGCCGAAATACTGCCGCTCGATCCGATCGCCCAGCTCCATGCCGTATCCCCGCTTGGATTCCATGTCACGCTTAATCGCCTTTGGGATATCGTAAACGTCACGGTTTTCGCGTCCGTCGTTTTATCCGCCCATGCGGTATTTTCTTTGTCCAACAAATCCAACGTCACCGTATATGTTCCCGCATTGCGCGCCGTAATCGCCGCGTTGTTGGCGGTAAACGTAATGCCGTCTGCAATCGTATTGCCCGCGTTGTCTTTGCCGGTTACCGATGCGATCTTGATCTTGGTTGCATCGAAATTTTGCAACGTAAACGTCTGTGCAGTTGCATCGTAATCCTTTTGGACACTGTCCAAACCCGGTACAGAGAGCTTTTCCACGCCTCCTAAAACATGCTCGGCAGCCGTAAGATTCAAATGAAATGCAGGGCGTACCGCATAAATACCCGTGGTATCATCGTTGCTATAGCTGCCAGACGCGTTCAGATAGAATCCACGGTGTGCATTAAAGTAGAGGCCGGAGCGCAGCCACGAATTCGTTCCATTACTGCGTTGTTCATTCGATAAATTCCATATGCCGGTAATACCATTGTATCCCGTCTCCGCCAAGCTCGGTAGCCATAGATAGTCGTTTGCCCACTCCGTATAATGCGTTTTGCTGCTATAATTCATGTTTGCGTTAGAATAGTCCTCTAACTCCGGCGTTCCCCACGCTTCATTCTGGCACGTCTTATAACTGCTATTATATTTTACAATCGTTTCCGTTCCCTGATATGCGACATCCTTGGGTTGGACGATATAGTCGAGCAACGACAACTCGCGATTGCCGTCTTTAACCGATTGCATCGTAAACTTCGCATACGGATGCGATGCGCTTTGCGCGATCCGCGTCAACTTTTTGGTCGCTTCTTTCGCATCCGTTTCGTTTGCGACATATCCGCATCCACCGCTGTTCAGCGCATTCGCGCGAATATAACTCGTGCTGTACATATTGCTCGGATATGCATCCGTCGGAGTGTTCTCGGACCAAAGATTCCACTGCGACGTCTCCGCGCTCGTCGCCAGCCACATCGTCGCGATGACCTGTCCGTTGTCCAACTTGCGCAAATCCGTCACCGTCCATAGTTTGTCGTCGATCTCTACGACGATATCCTTGCCGCCATTGGCAGTGCGAATCGCGTCTGCGTCTTTGTTCGACAAATTCGCAATCTCCGCAGCTTCTTCTCCCGCGCCGCGCAACGCATTAATGAGAATCTCAAACATTTGTTTATCGAATATTTTCGGGTTCACCGCACCAGCATCATAGTCTTCGAGCAACAATTCTCCGACCGATACCATCGTATTCTCATTCATATTGGTGTCATTAGATGCAAAAGCAATATCCGAATTCTGCAATCCGAATAATCCGCTACACAATACAATCGAAATACAAATCAATACGCAGAAAGACAAAATCGTTGTCGTCCATCGTTGTCCGATCTTGCGTTTCAACATGTTACTACACTTCCTGACACGTACTCTTAGTCCGTCCCGACTTCTACACAACGGTTCGTGGAATATAGCATTCCATGAACTATTGTAGGATATGGGGATTTGACTGGTTGATTTTATAGGAAAAGTTATCGGATTTACGCCGTAAAACCGTTGTAAAATTTTGCCTTTCGGTACTTTGGCGGACGATTGTCTTGACTTTATATAAAATAGTAGTTAAAATCAGTATATAAAAAGTTCATGGAATGCTATATTCCATGAACTTTCTGCTTATCCAATTCAGCAACCGTTTGATCTAATACGATCCCAAATTTTATATTCCGCAAATACTACCCAATCGAAAATATCCACGCAATTTTCAAACGTCGTTTGGATCTATACGACGGAAATTGCCGCCCCAAGCGCAATTTTACCGAAAACAAAACGTTCCGCTCGATGCGGAACGCCAAATCGTCTATCGAGCACATCGCTCGCACATGCGCCGATCATCGCAACGCGCGAACGGAAATCTGCTCCAAATCGAAACTTGCATCCGAATGCGCCGTAATCAATGTGGCGCCGCGATACGCATCTTGGAGCGCAATGCCGGGATATGCGACCCGATCCAACGCCATGCCGTACGCCAATACGATGCCGCGATACCGAACGATCGCGGAATTTCTGTGATCGTGCCCGCAAAAGACCGCTTGCGTATGCCCGATCTCGCGCATCGTTTCAAAAAAGCCGTTGTTTTTATATCCCGGCCACGTACCTTCGTCGCGCTTGCCGCTGATCCATGCGACTTCGTCGCTGTCGCCGCTCTGTTCCCACAACTCGTTCGCCGTCTTAAACTCTACCAGCGGAATATGAAAGAATACCATGCTTTTGCCCGCGCAATCCTGTACTTGCGCACGATACCAATCGATTTGATCGTCGTGAATGACATCATATTCGAAATAGTTTTCCAGCAACTTGCCGTTGTCCAAATAATCGTTGCTGTCCATCATGATCAATTTCTGTTGGATCCCGCCGTCGCGGTTGCGCACCGTCAACGCATAATTCCCGTAACCGGACACATTGCCTTTGCGGAACAAACTGCCCGCTTGGCGCGCATAAAACTCCGACACCTGCGCCCGATCGTGCATCGCAATGCTTTCGGAATCATGATTGCCCAACGTCACCGCCCACGGCACGCCCAAAGACTCCATCAACGCGGCAAACAAACGGTGCGACGCCATATTGTCCGACGTGCCCGACGCGTAGACAAACGGGAACGCAATGTCGCCCGTGCATACGATCAAATCCGGCTCGGCATGTCGTACCAATCGGACGATATCGTCGATCGTCGCGCGATCCTGCGCGATCGAAAGCACGCCGCCGCCGAAATGCACGTCCGTCAATTGCAAGATTTTGTAATCGCCGTCCGCGACGACTTCCCAATTGCCGTCCGCCGTCTCGACGGGCGCGGCATACCGCGTACGCATCGGCTCGATCCTGCGACAATACGCGATGTTGGATTCGTTGCCGGCGATGCCGATCAATCCCGCCAACGTGCCGCCTGCCAAAAAGACGGTCATTGCCGCCAGAATTCCGATCCCGATCCGTAACCAAATGCGATTGCGTCCGATCCGCACCATCCGTATGTACTCCTGTCAGTCTATCCACTCGCGCATAATATCGAATAAAATATTACGCTGGGTACGGGAGAGTCCGTTCCACATATGGACAAACATCTGTTGTTCGTCGTTCAGTTCCTTATACCGCACGTTGCAATCGCCGCGCGCATCCATCTCCCCCAACAGAAAGTCCGACGTTACGTCAAAAAATCTGGACAACCGTAACAGCGCGTCGCAATTCGGCGAACTCGCATCCCGCTCCCACTGGCATATGCTTGCCTGCGACAATCCTGTCCGAAACGCCAACTCTTGCTGCGTCAAACCGTTCTCTCTGCGCAACGTTTCCAGCGTTTTGCCGAACTTGAAATTTTCCATATCCGTATTATACCATGACGCGTCGAAATTGTAAAGTTAATATTTTTCAAATAACAATATTATTATTTTAATAAATTTGTTGCAATTTCGCAAATTTTCTTGCAATCCGACGGCATCTCCCCTTGGTACACGGGTAAGAGATGCCGTAAAATGTAGATAGGTTCAATATGGGAGGTTTTTACCGTGAAAAAAGTCAAATTGTTGGTTGTGGACGATAATCCGGATTTTATCCGCACCGTGAAGGAAAGCTACGCGCAGGACGCAGACGTCGAAATCATCGGCTATGCGTGCGACGGATTGGAGGCGATTTCCAAAATCGAACGCCTCGCGCCGGACGTCGTGCTGCTCGATCTGGTCATGCCGGAACTGGACGGCTTCGGCGTGCTTGCCAATCTCGATTATACCAAACTGCAACGCAAACCCAAATTCATCGTCGCATCTCAACTCTTCGGCGATGCATTCGTCGCCAAAGCGATCAACGCCGGCGCAAGTTACTACATGCTCAAACCCGTCAACATGCGTCTGCTCAAAGACCGCGTGCGCGAGTTCGGCGGACTGGCAGACGATCGCGCCCGTGACTTTGCCGTCGCCGCAGCGCCGATCGAAGATCGACTGATCAAACAAGCCGTGCGCCGCTCGCAACACAATCTGGACGAGAAGCTCGCGAATATCTTTATTTCCGTCGGCATCCCCGCGCATATCAAGGGATATCAATTCTTGCGCGAGGCGATCAAAATGGCGATCGACAATCCCGATATCATCAATTCGATCACCAAACGCCTGTATCCCGGCATCGCCCAACGCTTCGATACGTCCCCGTCCAAAGTGGAACGCGCGATTCGACACGCAATCGAAGTCGCTTGGAATCGCGGTAAAATCGAAAACATCAATACGATCTTCGGCATCAAGGTCTATTCGTCCAACGACAAACCGACCAACGGCGAATTTATCGCGCTGCTTGCCGATAAGATGATCATGGAAGGCGCCTGAGCGCGAACGCGTTGCAAAAACGCTCGATTCGACATCAACGGACGACACGCTTGCGCGTCGTCCGTTTTTGTTGCCGCGCCGGCTGTTTTACTCTGCTTTATGCGCCTTATATAAATATAACTATTATTTTACCGTATATCCGAATGCGCATTGTACGCAACACATGCCTGTCGCGCTCCCGTACGATATTGGCGATACGTGTCGTTGTTTCCCGTTGCATTGTGCATCGTATCGATCCGTTGCTTTTTAATACCTATATTCGCAACCCCGTATGCCGATCGATCTATATCCGCTTTCCCCCTGTGCAAGTCACTCGCAATATTTGCATCTAATAAATACGCATAGCGCGCATACATATCGTATGTTTCTCTTACTACAATAACTGTTTTACTCCGCTTTACAATATCATATTGATACATCTTAAAATCAAAATCGGCATGCGCCTGTGCTTAATCCAAAACTAAAAATCGATTTTGCCGCTTTCGTTTTCTATATCGCGATCACCGATACCCCGCGTCCGAACAAGTTTTACATTTTCAAGTACAAGTGCGGATCCACGGCTTGTTGTCGTAATGTCTATTCCGCAACCATTACAATCTGCTTTTGCGCAACCGATTTCGGTACAACCAACATTCCGATCGGTCGCCCCGATACCTTTACAATATTGCATACATCAGACGATTTCAGCGGCCGAATCGACCGATATCCGCGCTTTTTCGAGCGATATTTCCACGATTGCGCGCCGCTATTCCGTCCCCCGTTCGCGGCAGCGCAAATTTTTGGTTTTTCTCGAAAAATTTACAAGAATCCTATTTACAAATTGCGTATAGTTGCATATAATACTATCCGATAATACTTATTGGCTATGCGCCCGAAGACGCGTAGAAGAGGAGAAAATTATGCCGAAGTATATCAAATGCCCGCGTTGCGAACTCAATTGGATTCCACAAGAAGAAGAGTATTGCGACGTCTGCAAAGCGGAACTGCATATGGGCGGAATCAGTCTCCTGGAAGACGAAGAAGAGGAAGAACGTCTCTGCCCGATTTGTCATCGCAATTATTTGGAAGACGGCGAAAAATATTGCTCGGACTGCCGCGAAAAGAAACTCGTCAAAGCCGCTGCCGAATCTTACGATACGACAGCGCCGTCCGATACCGCCGACGATACGATCGAAGTATCTTTCGACGAGATCGAACGCGAAGAAAATTGGGGCAACGATGACGACGAATCCTTTGACGATTCCGACGACTTCGCCGGAGAAGATTTTGCCGACGACTTGGGGCTGGAAGAAGACGAAGAAGAATCCGCCGACGAAGAATCCGATCCCGTCGAGGATGAACTGGAAAAGGATTTCGACTTCGACGCCGACGACGTCTTGCTCGACGACGAAGACGATGACGAAGATTTGACGGACGAAGACGAAGATCTTTGATCCTTACGATTTTCTCCGCAATTGATTGCGCTTTGATCGCCGCCTATAAATGGCGGCGATTTTGTTTTCCGTCGGCATCAATGTCTTCTCTAAGATATTTTATCTATAAACCCCACTATCGACGGCATAGGATATACTTGTTTTATAGGCGTCTTCCCTGTCAACTTTGCGCCCCTATACTATCTATTGTTGCTAGAAATCTGACGACTGCCCGCTTTTTATTGACATCTTCTAATGGCGCAAGCTATACTATTACCGATATGTACGAATCCGCTATACTCGCATTTCGTATGTATCGATTGCAGAACACGGAGGCTTATCGAAGCGGTCATAACGAGGCGGTCTTGAAAACCGTTTGGCGGCAACGCCACGGGGGTTCGAATCCCTCAGCCTCCGCCAAGAGCAATCGCGTTCTAACGCCGACAAAACACAGTACATTTTCATAAACGGACTTGTGGGCTTTATCGCCGAATGGCAACCCAAACCGATAACGTATGAAAACAACTACAATGTTCGGGAAAACGGAAAGTTTGTCAGAGCGCAGTAAAAGGAAAAAGCACAGGGCAAACGCCTTGTGCTTTTACTATGTCCCACCCAAGAGAACCCACCCTATGGAGCATAAATCATAGTAGATACTTTTCGTCATAGATTTACATTTT
>CAJTKI010000072.1 GCA_910576875.1 uncultured Christensenella sp. | reverse complement strand
CGTCGCGGTGACGGTATCGTATACGGTACTGGATCGGACGTACACGGCGGACGCGGCGATCACGGTCGGCGGCGCGGACGGATGGGGCGACGCGGCTCCGTACGCGTTCTACATCGCGGTCATCGTGATGGTCGTGATCTGTACGTTGATGTGCATGTGGATCTTGGCGTTGGAACTGCGTGCGCGCAAGGAGCGTCGCGACGCGCAGAACAGAAACCGTCAAGCCTGATCGCAATGCCGCGACGTCTCGCGTCGCGCAGACGGACACAAAGCGACAAGCCGTATTTCGAGATCGAAATACGGCTTGTTTTTTTCGTTATATCGTACGGACGTATTGCGGATTACAGCGCTTGCAAGCCCAGTCCTTCGCGCATGAAGCGATCAAACGCCGCCTGATCGCTGTCCGTGTTTTTGAAGACCGCCGTGCATTCCAGAATTCTTTCGCAAGCGTTGTTGACATAATCGGTCACGATGCGATGCGCCTGATCGGGCGCGACGGCGCTGCCGTGATCGTTGACCAGTTGGACGATCATGCCGGCGTGTTTGTACATCGGACTGTCTTCGTTGCTGGGCGCTTTGAGATCGAGCGCGGTCTCGCCGGTGAGATAAGATTCGACCGCGCGCAGTTCGTTTTTGAGTCTGCCGGGCAGGATAAACAAGCCCATGACTTCGATGATGCCGATGCCTTCTTTTTTGATATTGTGCAGCGCCTCTTCCGGGTGGAAGATGCCGTACGGATGCGCTTCGTCGGTGCGGTTGTTGCGCAGGATCAAATCAAATACATACGTATCGTCGTCCATGCGCACGATCGGCGTAATCGCATTGTGCTGATCGGTTGTTTTGCAGATGACGCCGACGCTTTCATCCGTCCAGCGCGACCAGACGTCGAGCGTTTTGCACGCCGTTTCGTAGACTTGACGGCGATCGGAGCCGCTGATGCGCACGACGCTGTTGTACCAGTCCGCAATCGCGATTTTGACGTCGGGATACGCGGCGCTGCGATAGCGTTTACGCTCGCCGACCGCAAACATCGGCAGCACTTTGTTGCCGCCTTGATAGTGGTCGTGCGTCAGGATCGAGCCGCCGACGATCGGCAGCGCGGCGTTGGAACCGATAAAGTAATGCGGGAATTGCTCGACAAAATCCATCAATCTGCCCAGCGCTTGCGGCGTGACGCACATCGGGCGATGTTCGTCCGACAGCGCGATCACGTGCTGGTCGTAATACTGGTAGGGCGAGAATTGGAGATGCCATTGCTCGTTGCCCATTTCGATCGGAATGATGCGCAGCGTCTGACGCGCGGGATGATTGGCGTTGCCGGCAAAACCCACGTTGGACGGACACAGCATGCAAGCGGGGTATCCGGTCTTGGGTTGCAGTTTCGCCAGCGCGATCTGACGGGGATCTTTTTCCGGTTTGGACAGGTTGATCGTGACGGCGATCTTGCCGTATTTGCCGTCATGCTCCCATTTGACGTTTTTGTTGATGTCGGGCATGCGGATATAGTTGTTGGCTTTGCACAGATCGAACAGCCAATCCGTCGCCGCCTTTACGCCGCGGTTGGACGCGATGATGTCGAACTGCTCGACGATGCTGCTCGGCGGCGGCGTGACGAGTCCCATGATTTTGGTCTCGAACAACAATGCGTCTTGCGCTTCGATCATCTGATGATCGACGGCGTACTGTACGATCGGATCGATGATCGTGGTCTGGAAGTCCCCGTACGTTTCGATCGCGTCGGCGGGCGACGTCAGTCGGAACAGGTCCAACAAACCGTTCAGCACGTAAAATCCGTCCATCGGAGAAAGGGATAAGCGATCGTTGGCGTAGGCGATCAGCTCGTTGAGCTTGGTCTTTAATTGTTGTTCGTCCATATACGGAAACCCTCAAAAAATATAATTAGAATTTTTATTATTATAACGCACAAACGGCGCGAATGCAAGAGTTTTTTGACGCGACGACGCGCGCGGGACGAAAAAAATTTGCATCGGGGCGCGTTTGCGGACATACGGCGGCGCAAGGACGGGCGAAACGCGCCGTATAGCCTCCGAAAGCGGGCGCGTGCAAAATAAATATTTACATCTGTCTTTGCGTGTGGTATAATATAAAACAACCGAAAATTGCGGCGCTGCCGCGACCGGCGGACGGCAACCAAAGGAGAAATTTATTTATGGCGGACAGACAGACCGTAAACGGATTGCGCGACAACGCGCTTTTTGCGCGCAGCGTCAAGCGCTTGTACGGCGCGGAGCGAATGGAATATGCGTGCGATCGATATCGCGCGCTGTATGATTTGCACAGCAAAACGTACGGCGACGGCGGGATTTTCTATTCTTCGCCCGGACGCATCGAAGTGTGCGGCAACCATACCGATCACAACAACGGCAAAGTGCTTTGCGCGGCGATCACGGTGGATACGGTCGCGTGCGTCACGCCGATCGACGAACCCAAGATCGTCGTCGCGTCCGTCGGCTATCCGGCGCTGGAAGTGGATCTGAATCAACTCAACCCCGATGCGACCGAGTTCGGTACGTCCGAAGCGCTCGTGCGCGGCGTTTGCGCGTATTACAAAGACCGCGGCTATGCGATCGGCGGATTTTGCGCGACGACGACGTCGGATGTGTTTAAGGGCGCGGGCGTGAGTTCTTCCGCAAGTTTCGAAGTATTGATCTGCGAGATTCTCAACGATTTGTACAACGGCGGTCGCATCGACAAGATCACCAAAGCCAAGGCATCGCATCATGCCGAGAGCGTCTTTTTCGGCAAGCCGTGCGGCTTGATGGATCAGAGCGCGATTGCGCTGGGCGGCGTGAGTTATATCGATTTCCGTACGTCCGATCCCAAGGTGCAGACGATCGAGTGGACGTTCGACGATCTGGCGATCGTCTTGACCAATACCGGCGGCGATCACTGCGATTTGACCGGTCAGTACGCTTCGATTCGCATGGAGATGGAAGAAGTCGCGCGTTGCATGGGCGCCAAGAAACTGCGTCGCGTGCGTCCCGAAGATTTCTATGCGGCGATTCCGCAGTTGCAGAGCAAGGTCAGCGGCAGAGCGATCTTGCGCGCGATGCATTATTTTGAAGAAAACAAACGCGTGCAGTACGGCGCGCGCGCGGTCGAGACCGGCAAGAAGAAGAAGTTTTTGCAGGCGATCCGCGAGAGCGGCGAGAGTTCGTATACGATGTTGCAGAACTGTTATCCGATCGGCGATACGTTGCAGCGCATTCCGCTCGCGATTTGTCTGTCGCGGCGCGACGACGCGGTGCAGGCGGTGCGCGTGCACGGCGGCGGATTTGCGGGGACGATCATCGCGTACGTCGCCGCGGACGGCGCAGACGCATACGTGCGCTCGATGCAATCGGTATTCGGCGCGGACAACGTCTATCGGATCGGCGTGCGCCCCGACGGCGCTTGCCGCGTGGAGATGTAACGCACGATGTCGCATATTTTGGCGAATACGATGTTCGGGACGACGAGCGACGGATTTTATCTGTTCGGATTCGAGATCGCCTGGTACGGCGTCATTGTGACGTCGGCGATCGTCGCGGCGTTTTTGCTGTTTTTGTTTTTGGCGAAGCGGCGCGGGATCGACGTCGATTTTTCGATGGAATTGTTTATCTGGGTCGTTGTTCTGGCGGTCTTGTGCTGTCGCTTGTTTTACGTGGTTCCGCGCAAGGAGTTTTGGCCGACGCCGTTCGATTGGGACGCGTTTGCGCAATTGTGGAATATCAAGGCGGGCGGTCTGACGATCATCGGCGGCATTTTCGGCGGCGCGTTGGGCGTGCTGTTCTGTTGTTTGCGCAATCGCAAATATTCGTTTATTCGCATCGGCGACTTGGTCGTCGTCGCGCTGTTGCTCGGACAGATTATCGGACGTTGGGGCAATTTCGTCAACGGCGAATTGTACGGCAAGGTCATCACGGATCCGCATTGGCAGTGGTTCCCGATCGCCGTGCAGATCGGTCCGCGGTATCATATGGCGTTGTTTTTCTACGAGGGCGTGCTCAATGCGATCGGACTGGCGATTGCGTTGACGATGTTTTTCGTATTGGATAAGAAGTTGAAACCGGGCACATTGGGCATGTTCTATCTAATGTGGTACGGACTCGTGCGCGGCACGTTGGAATTTTTCAAGTACGAGCACGAGACGTTCGGCGATTCCGAGGTCGGCGTTGTGCAGGTCATTTGCTACGTCGTGTGTGCAGTGGCGATGGTGTTGTTGATTCTCGTACAGACGGGCAAGATCCGGATGGAGACCAAATGGTTCCAGCGCAGTATCGCCAACAAGGCGTTCGAGATGCGTTGCGACGAGCAGTTGCGCCGATTGGCGGAGCAGGACGCGCAGCGCGATACGACGCTTGCCGGACAAGCGGTCGCGTCGGACGGCGCGCATGCCGACGACGCGGCGAAACCGTCCGATCCCGCGCCGTCTCAATAAATACGAATTTTGATTTGCGCGCATTGCGCGATCCTTTTTACGTGGCGACAGGACGCGGAAGTCCGGCCTATCAATGCTCTGCCATTGCATACAAATGGAGAACGAGATGAGAAATCTAACCTTATTAACCGATCTGTACCAGTTGACGATGATGTACGGGTACAGCAAAAACCGCCAGATGGACCGCATCGCGGTATTCGACGTGTTTTATCGCGGCGTCGGCAACAACTACGCCGTCGCCTGCGGGCTGGAACAAGTGGTCGATTATATCCTGCATTTGCGTTTCGAAGACGACGACATCGCGTATCTGCGTTCGCTCAATCTGTTTGACGAACCGTTTTTGCAGCTGTTGCGCGACTTCCGTTTTACCGGCGACATCTACGCGGTGCCGGAGGGCACGGTCGTATTTCCGCAGGAGCCGATTTTGACCGTCAAGGCGCGCCTGTTCGAGGCGCAGTTGATCGAGACGGCGATCTTGTGCATTCTCAACCATCAGACGCTGATCGCGACCAAGACCGCCAAGATCGTCTATGCGGCGCGCGGCGGCGCGATCGCGGAGTTCGGTTTGCGCAGAGCGCAGGGGCCGGATGCCGGCATCTACGGCGCGCGCGCGGCGATGATCGCGGGATGCGCGTCCACGTCCAACGTGTTGGCGGGGCAGATGTTCGACGTACCGATTTCGGGGACGCACGCGCATAGCTGGGTCATGAGTTTCGATACGGAGCTGGATGCGTTCCGCGCGTATGCGCAGATGTATCCGGACAGTTGTTTGCTGTTGGTAGATACGTACGACACGCTGGGCAGCGGCGTGCCGCATGCGATTCAGGTGTTTCGCGAACTGCGCGCCGCAGGACACGAGCCGATCGGCATTCGGCTGGACTCGGGCGATCTCGCGTACTTGTCGCGCAAGGCGCGCGAAATGCTCGACGAAGCCGGATTTGAAAATGCCAAGATCTTTGCCAGCGGCGACATCGACGAGAACGTCCTGCAATCGCTCTTTACCCAAAACGCCGCAATCGACTGTTGGGGCATCGGGACAAAATTGATTACCAGCAGCGATTGTCCCAGTCTGGGCGGCGTGTACAAGCTCGCCGCGATCGAGCAGGACGGACAACTGGTCCCGAAGATGAAGATGAGCGACACGCCCGCCAAGATCACCAATCCCGGGTTTAAGAAAGTCGTGCGCTTGCTCGACAAGACGTCCGGCAAGGCGATCGCCGATTTGATCTGTCTGCGCGAAGAGACGTTTGACGGCATGCAGGAGATCGAGATTTTCCATCCCGATTTCGCATGGAAGCGCAAGCGCGTCACCAATTTCATCGCGCAGGAATTGCACGTGCAGGTGATTCGGGACGGCAAGCTTGTCTACGATTTGCCCGACGTCCGAGACATCGCCGCGTATCACAAGCAGAGCTTCGGCGCGTTCTGGAACGAGTACAAGCGCATGCTCAATCCCAATATCTACAAGGTCGACTTGTCGCACAAACTGTTTGATCTCAAACAGCGCTTGATCAAACAATACGGCGGCGTGGAAAAGTCCGACAAATAATCTGTTTTTACGACGCGATTCGATCGCCCGCGCATACTGCGGGCGATCTTTTTTATGCTATGCTGGTAGACAGGAGATTTCGGAATATGCAACCTACTTTTACCGTGGTGCGCAAGGGGTATGATCCCAAGCAGGTCGATACCTATCTTGCGACGTTGACCAAACAGTATGACGACGCGACGATGGAGCGCCGCGATCGGATCGAAGAATTAAAGCACGACAACGCGCGCCTGCAAGCCACGATCGATACGCTCCAATCCCGTCAGCAGGCGGTCGAATTGGCGTTGGAGCAAGCGATCGACAAGGCAAAACAGATCGAATATGCCGCCAAAGTGCGCTACTGTTTGGAAGGCGAACGCCTGCAATTGTTTCAAGCCAAGTGGACGGAATTTTGTCTGCGCAACGCTCGCGGCGTTTGGCAGCAGGACGGGGACGCGGTCGGCAAGGCGCTCGTGGACGCGCAGGAAGAACTGCGCACGTTGATGGCGCAGGAGTTGCATATCGGCGCGTATCTCGATCAGGCGACGTTTGATTATACGCAGGAGCGCGCGCGGCTCAAAGATTTTGCCGACTTCGCGCGGATCGCCGATCCCGATCCGGAAGACGCGCAGGACGCGCCGCGCGATATCACCGCTTGACAGCTTTGGATATGCGGTCTTTTGGGGGATAATCGTCTGCGCAATATGCCGATATTTGTCTTATCATGTCGAAATTTGTCATACAGGTTTATATATCCATAAGCACGCGACATGTATTCGGATGATGGTATACGTCGTTGGATCGCGGCAAAATTTAGATGCGGATACTTGTACGGTTGCGGTGTGCATGTCGAATCCTGTCGGATAATGTCGTTTTGATTTCGGAATCCGACAAATCCCCCGAAAAGTAGGGGACAAAAAAGTTCATGGAATATGGTATTCCATGAACTTTTTATATACTGA
>CAJTKI010000071.1 GCA_910576875.1 uncultured Christensenella sp. | reverse complement strand
TTGCCCCCCCCCCCCCCGAAGATGCTATGCTGAGATCAGATAGGAAAGTGTATCAAACCTGTCAAAATTCTAGGAGGTGTCTTATGGAGAATCAAGAATCGTATTTCGACGGGTCGCTTCTGCAACTGATCGGATACAACATTCTGACCTTTTTGCTCAGCTTATGCACGTTGGGCATCGGCGTGCCGTGGGCGGTGTGCATGATGGAGCGTTGGGAATGCAAGCATACGGTTGTCGAAGGTCGTCGGCTGTATTTCGACGGTACGGGCTTGGGATTGTTCGGCTCGTATCTGAAATGGTTTCTGCTGTCGATCGTGACGCTGGGCATTTACGCATTGTGGATTCCGATCAAAATGCGTAAATGGACGACGTCGCACAAAATGTTCGCGTAAACGCAGCGAACGTCGGGACAAAAGCGTCGCGCTTCGGCGGGGCGCTTTTTGTTGCGCGACGGCGCTCGATCGCATGCGGGAGCGGAAAATTGCAAACGCAGTACGGATTTGTTGCGAAATGACTTGCAAAACGACGCGGGATTTGCTATAATAATGCAGAAATTTGATATTATTTTAACAAGGAGATACTAGTTATGACCATGACTACCAACAAAAAGGTTTTGGAGTTCGTGCAGAGCAGAGTCGATCTGTGCAAGCCCGCCAAAGTCGTATGGATCGACGGTTCCAAGGAACTGTACGACCAACTCACGAAAGAAGCGCTTTCGACGGGTGAAATGATCGAGCTCAACCAGGAAAAACTGCCGGGCTGTCTGTTGCACCGCACCGCGGTCAACGACGTCGCGCGCGTCGAGAACCGTACGTTCATCTGCTCCCGCAAGGAAGAAGACTGCGGTCCGACCAACAACTGGTGGGAGCCTGCCAAGGCGTATGCGGAGTTGGAGAGCATCCTCGCAGGCGCTTACGAAGGCGAAACGATGTATGTAATTCCGTTTTCGATGGGACCGGTCGGCGGACCGATTTCCAAGATCGGGATCGAGATCACCGATTCGATCTACGTCGTGCTCAATATGCGCATCATGACCCGCGTGGGCAAAAACGTTTTGGACGCGCTCGGCGATTCCAACGATTTCGTCCGCGGCACGCATGCAAAATGTCAGGTCGATCCGGAGAAGAGATATATCTGCCAGTTCCCGGAAGACAACGCGATTATCTCCGTCAACAGCGCTTACGGCGGCAACGTCCTGCTCGGCAAGAAGTGTTTCGCGCTGCGCATCGCGTCCTACCAGGGTAAAAACGAAATGTGGATGGCGGAGCATATGCTCATCCTCGGCATCGAAAAGCCCAATAAGGAAATCGTATACATGGCGGCGGCGTTCCCGTCCGCATGCGGCAAGACCAACCTGGCAATGCTGATCCCGCCGGAAGGCTACCGCAAGAACGGTTACAAAGTATTCTGCGTCGGCGACGACATCGCTTGGATCAAGAAAGGTCCGGACGGCAGACTGTACGCGATCAATCCGGAGAACGGTTTCTTCGGCGTCGCGCCCGGCACGAACGTCAAGTCCAACCCCAACGCGCTTGCCGCTACCCAAAAGAACACGATCTTTACGAACGTGGCGCACAACATGACCGACAACACCGTTTGGTGGGAAGGTTTGGATAAGAACCCGCCCGAAGACTGCGTCGACTGGACGGGCAAACGCGTCAACGGCAAGACCGCTACCGAAAAACTCGCGCATCCGAACAGCCGCTTTACCGCGCCGGCAGTCAACTGCCCGTGCCTGAGCAGCGAATTCGAGAACGGCGCAGGCGTGCCGATCAGCGCGTTCATCTTCGGCGGACGCCGCGCGAAAACCGCTCCGCTCGTATATCAAGCGAGAGATTGGAACAACGGCGTGTTCGTCGGTTCGATCATGGCTTCCGAGACGACGGCGGCTGCGACCGGCGCGGTCGGCGTCGTGCGTCGCGATCCGATGGCGATGCGTCCGTTCTGCGGATACCACATGGGAGACTACTTCCGTCATTGGCTCGATATGGGCGCAATGATCGACAAGGACAAACAGCCGAAGTTCTTTAACGTCAACTGGTTCCGCACCGACGACGAAGGACACTTCATTTGGCCGGGCTTCGGCGACAATATGCGCGTACTCGACTGGATGCTCAAACGCATCGCCGGAGAAGTAGAAGGCGTGGAGACCCCGATCGGCGTCGTTCCGAAGGCGGAAGACATCAATCTGGAAGGTCTGGACGATTTCTCGGTCGAGAAGTTGCAGGGCATTCTCGAAGTCGACAAAGAAGGCTGGAAGAAAGAAGCCGAAGGCATCAAAGAATTCTACAAGACGTTCGGCGACAAGCTCCCCAAAGAATTGGCGGAGCAGGCGGATGCGTTGCAAGTCAGACTCAACGGCTGATCGCAATCCATACGAATCGACGGGGACGGCGCATGCGCCGTCCCTTTTGCATAAGAATTTCGCGCTACGCGTTTCGTCGCTCCGCATGCCTCGGCATACGGACGGAATCGCCGCGCGCGCTTGGGTGCGACGAACAACGCGTCGGCGCATGCAATATTATAAACAATATATAAATAATGAACACGGGCGCGCATTATTTGCGTGTCGTGCGTAAAAATACGAAGGTCTGCGCGATCGCGTAAATTCTTTGTAAAACCTATCTGAACGGGGCGCAACTGCATTTACATTTCCAATAGAATGGTATAGAATATGAGTATGAAAAAGTTAGCCGCCTTTATCGTCAAGCACAAAGCGCTTCTTGTGGGAGTTGTCGGGATTCTCGCGGTGTTGTCTATCGTCGCGTTGTTGAACGTCACGGTCAATTCGGACATTTTGTCGTATCTGCCCGACGGCGTCGAGATGACGGACGGCATGAACTATATGCGCGAGACGTTCGGGATGGAAGGCGATGCGATCGTCGGCGTGTCCGGCGTCGATTATGCCGAGATGTCGCAACTCGTCGCGACGATGGAAAAAGATCTCGTCGGCGTCAAAAAGGGCGGCGTGATCTGGCTGGGGACGATTCGGTCGATGGGAGATATGGATCTCGGCTCGATGATGGATTCGTTTCCGAGTTGGGCGTATTCGATCTTGACCGAAGAGCAGAAGCAGGCGCTTGAAGATTTGCAAAACGTCGATCCCGCGCAGATCGTCGACCAAATGATGCGCAACGAGTCGTTGCTCAATATGTTTTTCCCCGATCGGGAAGCGGGCGAAGTTTTCGACGAGAGCAAAAAAGGCGATTATCTCGTGATGTTGCAACTCAACGTCGGACCGTCTACCGACGAGGCGATGGCGATCATCAAAACGCTCGACGAAGACATTCTCAAAAATTACGATCACGCGATCGGCGGCAGTACGCAGATCACGAAAGAGATTTTCGATTCCACGATCAACGAGATCTGGAAGTATATGATCGTCGCCGTGCTGGTCATGTTTATCATTCTGTTGTTGACGTCTACCAATCTGGTCGATCCGTTTATCTTCATGATTACGCTCGGCGTGTCGATCATCGTCAATATGGGCACTAATATCATTCTGCCCAGCGTATCGGTCGTGACGTTTGCCGCGTCGGCGATTTTGCAACTCGGTCTGTCGATGGACTATGCGATCTTTATGATGCATGCGTTCGAGGAAGAGCGCCGCAAGACGTTGGACGACAAGGAAGCGATGCGCCGCGCGATTCCGCGTACGTTCAGTACCGTTGCGTCGTCGGCGTTGACGACGGTGGGCGGCTTTATCGCGCTGTTCTTTATGCAGTTCAAGATCGGCGGAGACTTGGGCATCGTACTTGCAAAAGGCGTATTTTTGAGCTTTGTGACGATTATATTCCTGCAACCTTGCCTGATCCTTTTGACGCGGAAGTTGCAGATCAAGACGGAACACAAATTGTATTTGCCCAAACTCAAAGGCGTTGCGAGTTTTTCCACGACGCACCGCAAGACGATCGTCGCGCTGGCGGTCGCGCTGATGATCCCGTGTATCTTTATGCAGGGACGCGTGGATCTGAGCTATATCAAGTTTACGTACGACCAGCAGGAGCCGACGCAGATCGAACAGACCGTCGACCGTATGAGCAATTCGATCATTCTCATCGTACCCGCAGGCGAGGGCACGTATGACAAACATATGGAATTTGTCAAGCGTTTGGACGAGGACGATCGCGTCGTCGCGGTCATGGGACTGTATGCGATGTTGCCCGAAGAGATGTCCGCGCCGATGTCCGAACTGTTGCCGCTGATGTCCAAATTTTCGTCGATGTTGCCCGAAGACGCTGCGATGATCGGCAATTTCGTCAACAAAAATTATACGATGTATTCGGTCATGATCGACTGCGAGACCGAGTCCGCGGAAGCGACGGCGGCGCTTGCGTCGATCCGATCGATGTGCGACGAGCTGTTCGGCGCCAATACGACCGATCAGCGCGTCTATTATATGACCGGCATGTCGCAGGCGGTCGAAGATCTGCGGGAGATTACGCCGCGGGACTTCCAGATCGTATCGTTGGTATCCGTGCTGTTGATATTGGTGATCCTTTTGATCACGTTGCGCTCGTTTAAGTTGTCCGCGCTGTTGATCGGCGTCATCGAATTGGGAATTTTCGTCAATTTGAGCATATCGTTTATCTTCGGGCAGGCGATCAACTTTATGGCGTACATTATCATCAGTTCGATTCAGTTGGGCGCGACGGTAGACTATGCGATCTTGTATACGGTCAAGTACCAGCGTAATCTCGACATCATGCCCGCAAAAGAAGCGGCGTATAAGGCGCTGTGCGACAGCGGAGTGTCGATCATTACTTCGGTCGCAATCATGGCGGGATGCTGTTTGTCCGTGTCGATGGTTACGAGCAACCTGATTGTCGGAGAAATCACGATGATGATTGCGCGCGGCGCGATTATCAGCGGCGTATTGGTCATGGTCGTTCTGCCGGCGTTGCTGGTGTTGTTTACCGGCAGCAAGAAACTCAAACGACAGGGCAGACGAGAAGCGCGCCAGGTGAAACGCATTACCAGACAAAACAAACGCCGCGGCGTGGAGTCCAATCCGGACGCGGGGATGTAATCGGCAATTCCGTTGTCGGGATTTCACCGCAATAACAGCAAACAATGGACGGCTTAAAGCCGTCCGTTTGTCGTAACATCGGGATATGCGCGGTTCATGGAATGGATTATTCCATGAACTTTCTACACACATTTTATTCTTGCAAGGAAAAAAAGTCAAGACTATGGCAAGGAATTTTGCGCAATTAACAGAAATTGGAAAGCCGTTTATAACGGTTTCATAAGCAATTTCATCAAAAAGTTCATGGAATAATCCAATCTATGAACTTATTCCAATCTTGTTGCGGAGCGGAATTCGGGAATCGAAAGATTTGGGATAGAGATATGAATACCGATATGTCGAAAAAAAAGACCTTGTGTTACGCGGTTACGGTCGCCATAATTTTGGCGACGGTATTTGCATGCTGTGCGAGTGCTTTTGTTTTGTCGGATCGCGTCTATGCGTTCAACAACGGCAATATGACGAACGATGCAAGCGTTACGATCAAAGAATTGTTGCTCAACGATTACGATACGGCGAAGCAGGATTCCAAGATTTTTAACGGCGTAGAGTTGATGAAATTGGTCGATGCGATGCGCAGCGCCGAAGAAGCGTCGACGAAAGTCGCCGATTTGTCCGCAAAGGACGCGGATGCGATTCGCAACGCCAACGACGGCAAAGACGTGCTCGTAACGATCGACAATATGATCTGGACCGTCACGGACTTGCGCAAACTGTCGGACGGTCGCGTGATCGCGACGATGTGGTTGGCGACGTCGGCGCAAACTTGCAATTGGAACTTGTGGGACGCGCCGACGCCGACGGACGAATTTCCGAGCAATATGTACAGTTCGAGCTATATACGCGCTACGGCGCTCAACAGCGGCATGTGCGGATACGTCGATACGCAGGGCGCGACGACGTTGACGCCGGTCGAACAAAGCGATACGCATGCATACGCAAAATTTACGATGGATACGGTCATGACGGATGCAGAACATGCGGATCGCAATTTGTCGTTGACCGAATATATCGTGCGTCCGATCGAAGTCGAATATCAGAAGACCGAAACCATCCACAACGCCGCGCCGTCCTACTATACGTGTCCGAACGAAGCATGGGGAACGCCGAATCCCGAAGCATATTACAACTCCGATTTCAATTACGGCGGCAAGTCGTATTACGGACAATGGGCGGAAGACTATTTGTGGTTGCCGAGCATCGCGGAGACCGGATACACAGGTCTCGCGGGGATCTGGAATCTGTCCGACAATCAGCGCAGTAACGGCATCGGCTCGTGGTTGCGTTCCGGCAGTTACAAAAATGCAAATTATGTGAATTATCTGGATACGTCCGGCAATATTGCGAGCAAAGTCGCTTCGTACGATCGGTATGCGGTGCGACCGGCATTCCATTTGGATTTGACGAAAGCAGTTGCGGACGCGACCGAATCCATGACTGCGCCCACGATCAATGCCGCGGATAAGAGCAAAGAATACAACGGAGATGTACAGACGATCGCGTTAAAAGATTTCGATTCCGCGAAGATGACCGCCAAGATCACCGGCAAAGATCCGTCCGGCAATGCGATCGCGGATACAGATATCGTATTTGATGCGGCAAAAGGCGAAGTAAAAGTGAATTTTGCAGGAACGTATACGGTCGAGATCTCGTTGAGCAAGCCGGACGACGGATTTTGGTCGGACGCGACCGGCGGCAACGACAAGCGGACGTTGACCTTTACGATCGCGCAAAAGCAACTGACGTTGGAATTGACGAATACCGTCCCCGGGCAAAAATGGGAATGGACGATCGGCGGAAATTACAACGCAGTGTTGACCGCGAAGGGAATCGCGGCGAACGACACGGTGCAATTGACGGCGACGTATACGGCGGATCAGGCGGGCGGCGCAAGCAAGAGCGTCGCGGCGGTGCAGACGGGGACGCAGACGGTCGCGACGATCGTGCTGTCGGAAATTCCCGTCGGCACGTACAAACTGACTGCGGCGTTGGACAAGTCCGCGGCGGACAACGACAATCTCAACTATACGAT
>CAJTKI010000070.1 GCA_910576875.1 uncultured Christensenella sp. | reverse complement strand
TCGCCTGCATACATTTTCAGCGTCATAAGTATCCTCCACGCTCTACTATATGCCGCCCGCTCCGCGCATTATGCAAAAAAAGACAAGCTCCCGAAGAAGCTTGTCCTGAACATACCCGATCGGGTCAGATCTGCAAATCGTTGCTGTTTTCCGCGCCGTTCGCGATGTCGTCCGAACCTTCCTGATTCTTGGACTTCTTGTCTGCGGATTTGGCGTCCATTTCCGCGTCGTCCATCGCTACCGCGTCTGCGCCGCCCGCTACCGCGGACGTGCCGATCGAACCTTCGACCGCAGGCGTCATCACCATGTAGATCGCCGAACGATCCAACGTGACCATCGCGCTGCCGTCTTCCTGCGCGCTGATGTCGAGCACGAACGTCTTGTTATTGTTGTCGATCATCTTGACCGTGCCGATAAAGCCGCCGATCGTCTTAACCTTGGTGCCGACGCGGATCGCGTCCACCATTTCCTGCGCTTTCTTTTGACGCTTTCTCTGCGGAATAATCGAAATCAACATCATACCGACCAGCATCACGACCATGATAATGATCAGCCACCATTGATTGCTGCTCTTCGGAGCAGTCGCCTCGTCTGCCGCAAGCAAATAAAACATATTTCCTTTTCTCCTCTCTTACGAATTCGGCAGAACTTTCCACCTGACTTCTATCTTATAGAAATCTTGTCCGAAAAGCAAGCTATTTAACCCCGAAAGCATGCGAGTTTTGTAAATTTTTCCGTAAAACGCAACAAAACGCGTTTATTCTCCGCGTCTGTCCCATTGATACGACTGCAAAAACTCTTTTGCAAAATCGCCGTATCGATCCCGATAAATCGCGTCGCGCATGCGCTCGGTCAGACGGATCAAAAAGCGGATATTGTGCATCGACAACAACATGCCGCCCAAAATCTCGTCGCTCTTAAACAGATGCCGCAGATACGCTCTGGAAAAATTGCGGCAACAATAACAATCGCATTGCGGATCGAGCGGCAAGAAATCTTCGGCGAATCGAGCGTTGCGCAATTGCAGATTGCCCGTCGACGTAAACGCCGCGCCGTTGCGCGCCATGCGCGTCGGCAACACGCAGTCGAACATATCGATGCCGCGCAACACGCGTTCCACCAGACAGTCCGGACTGCCCACGCCCATCAGATAGCGCGGATGATGCGTCGGATAATGTTCGCGCAGCACGTCCAGCATCTCGTACATGACGGACTTTGGCTCGCCGACCGAAAGTCCGCCGATCGAAAAGCCGCATTTCGCATGTTCCAACACATGATGCAGACTTTGCACGCGCAGATCGGGATACATGTTGCCTTGCACGATCGGAAACAGCATCTGATCGTCGCGGCCGTGCGCTTTGACGCATCGCTCCAACCACAGTTGCGTACGTCGGAGCGCGCGCTGCGCCGTCCGATAATCGGCGTGCCCTTCCGTGCATTCGTCGAACGCCATGATGATGTCTGCGCCCAATTTATTTTGAATTTCGATCGCTTTTTCCGGCGACATATAATGTTTGGATCCGTCGATGTACGAGCGGAACGTGACGCCGTCGTCGTCGATCTTGCGCAGATCGGACAACGAAAACACTTGAAATCCGCCGCTATCCGTCAAGATCGGTCGATCCCAACCCATAAACGCATGCAAGCCGCCCGCTTTTCGAACGAGATCTTCGCCCGGACGCAAATACAGATGCAGCGTATTGGACAATACGATCGACGCGCTCGTCTCTCGGACGTCGCGCGGCGTAAGCGCCTTGACGGTTGCGTTCGTTCCGACCGGCATAAACACCGGCGTGACGATTTCGCCGTGCGGCGTCGTGAGTTTGCCCACGCGCGCGCCGGTCTGACTGCATACTTTTAAGACTTCGTAACGAAATTCGGACATATACTCCCCTTGTCCTTACAGCAACAACGTCGCGTCGCCGAACGAAAAGAAACGATACCGCTCCCGCACCGCTTCCCGATACAGCGCCAGCGTCTCTTCTCTGCCCAAAAACGCGCTGACGAGCATGATCAACGTCGATTGCGGCAAATGGAAATTGGTGATCAACCCTTTTACGACGCGGAAGCGATACCCCGGATAGATAAAAATCCGCGTCTCGCCCTTGCCCGCGCGCACATGCCCGCTCTCGTCCGCGACGCTCTCCACGACGCGCACGCTCGTCGTCCCGACGCAGATCACGCGTCGATTCTCGTCCAACGCGGCGTTGATCTGCGCGGCGGCGGTCTCGTCGATCTCGTAATATTCGCTGTGCATCTTGTGATCGAGGATGGATTCTTCCTTGACCGGACGGAACGTCCCCAACCCTACGTGCAACAACACTTCGACGATCTGCACGCCTGACGCGCGCAGTCGCTGCAACATCTGCGGCGTAAAATGCAATCCCGCGGTCGGCGCGGCGGCGGATCCGTCGATGCGTCCGTATACGGTTTGATAACGCGATTTGTCCTGCAATTTTTGCGTGATGTACGGCGGGAGCGGCATATTGCCGATCCGATCGAGAATGTCCTCGAACACGCCGTCGAATTCAAAGCGCACCGTGCGCACACCCTCTTCGCCGTATCCGATCACCGTCGCATGCAGCTCGTCGCAAAATTCCAGTCGCGTCCCGACTTTGAGTTTTTTCGCGGGACGGCAAATGCATTCCCAGTCCGTATAATCCAAGCGTTTGAGCAATAGGATTTCGCAATTTTTTTCTTTGGACGCGCCGTCCGTCATGCGCGACGCAAACAGTCTTGCCGGAATGACCTTGGTACGGTTGATCACGAGCACGTCGCCCGCGCGCAAATAGTTGTCCAGATCGTAAAAATATTTATGCTCGATCGTCTGTCCGTCGCGACGGTAGACAAGCATTCGGGCATGATCGCGCGGCTCCGTCGGGGTCTGCGCGATCAATTCTTTCGGCAATTCATAGTCAAAATCCGCCGTCTTCCACTGCGGCGACGCCTGATTACGCTCCATCGCTCGGCTCCAACAAGCTGAGTTGCTCGAACGCGGTTCCGGGCGCCTGTCTCCCGAAATGCCGATACGCATCGGGCAGACAAATCCGTCCGCGCGGCGTACGCGCGATAAACGTAAGCTGCATCAAATACGGCTCGTACACGTCTTCGATCGTGCCGCTGTCCTCTCCGATCGACGCCGCAAGCGTCTCCAATCCGACCGGACCTCCGCCGAATTTATCGATGATCGTCAACAAAATCTTGCGATCGACGAAATCCAGTCCGAGTTTATCGATCTCCATCTTGCCCAGCGCGTGATCGGCGACTTCCGGATCAATGATGCCGCTGCCCTTGACGTCCGCAAAATCCCGTACGCGTTTGAGCAAACGGTTCGCGATACGCGGAGTCCCGCGACTGCGACGCGCGATTTCGATCGCGCCTTCTTCGGTAATCCCGACGTTGAGCAGTCCCGCGGAACGCTTGACGATGCTCGCCAATTCGCTCGGCGTGTACATTTCCAATCGACAGTTGACCCCGAAGCGATCGCGCAACGGCGACGTCAGCATGCCCGCTTTGGTCGTCGCGCCGATCAACGTAAATTTGTTCAACGTCAAACGAATACTGCGCGCGCTCGGTCCCTTGCCGACGACGAAGTCGAGCGCATAATCTTCCATGGCAGGATACAATACTTCCTCGACGTTGCGGTTCAGACGGTGGATCTCGTCGATAAACAGCACGTCGTTCTCTTCCAGATTGGTCAATATCGCCGCCAGATCCCCCGCCTTTTCGATCGCGGGACCGGACGTCACGCGGATCTGACCTTTCATTTCGCTGGCGATGATATGCGCGAGCGTCGTCTTGCCCAATCCGGGCGGTCCGTACAGCAATACGTGATCCAACGGCTCTTTGCGCGCGACGGCGGCGCGGATATAGATTTCCAGGTTTTCTTTAATCTTCTCCTGCCCGACATATTCCGACATCGTACGCGGGCGCAACGTGTTTTCGTTGTCCGCGTCGTACGTGCCCTGCATCGAGGACATAAACCGTTCGTCGTCCAATTCGAAATCGCTCATCTGTCCAGACTCCTCAATGCCAATGTAATGATTTGTTCCAACTTATCCGTCTTTTCCCGCGCCGCGGCGACCGCTTTGGTCGCTTCCGTGCGGTTGATGCCCAACGACGCCAACGCCATTACCGCATCTTGCGACACGCCGTCCGTTCCCGGCGCTTCCGCGCCGACGCGCATCCATTCCTGCGCGCCGTCTACGTCCGTTTCGATCTTTTCGCGCAGTTCCAAAATGATGCGTTCCGCGGTCTTTTTGCCGATGCCCTTGATTTTGGCAAGCGCGCGCACGTCGCCGCCGACGATGCTGATCGCAAGCGTGCTCAGATCCACGCCCGAAAGAATCTGCATCGCGACTTTGGGTCCGACCCCGCTGATCGTGATCAGTTTCTCGAACATCGCCTTTTCTTCTTTGCTGTAAAATCCGAACAACCGCACCGCATCCTGCTGTACTTGCAGATACGTGTACACGGTCGCTTCTTCGCCTTGCTTGCCCAATTTGGACAGCGTATAATTGGATACGTGAATATCGTAAGCAACCCCGCCGCACTCGACGACGAGTTGTCCTTCCCGATAATAAACGACTTTACCGCGGATCGAATAATACATGGTTACAGTATAGTTTTTCTGCGCGCGAATGTCAACTGCTTGGGCGGATATCGGATTGACATTTCGCACGTCGAACGATATAATAAGGTTATGATAGCCGATATTTTTACGATGTTGATCGACTTGCTCAACTGTCCCAAAATGACCGCGCGAGAATTGGCGCAAAAATTGGAAATATCCGAACGCACCGTCTATCGCTATGTGGACGTGCTCAGCTATGCGCACATTCCCGTCGTCTGCAAAAAGGGTCGCGGCGGCGGCATCATGATCGGCGAAGATTTCAAACTGCACGCCCAGTATCTCGACGCGGAAGAACTCCAACTGCTCCAAAGCGCGCTGGACACGCTGCCGCTTAAACAATCCGCCGCCAAACTTAAATCCAAACTCGTTTCGATGAGCAAGACCCCGCGCGGCGGACAGGCATACGGCAACGAATGCTTTGCCGTCGACAAATCCAACTGGGGCAATCACGAAAAGATGCAGAACAAGATGGAGATCCTGACCCGCGCGGTCACGCAGCGCAAACTATTGCGCATCACATACCACGACCGCGCAGGCAACCGCTCCGATCGTACGATCGAGCCGTACGTGCTCGTGTACGGCGACGGCATGTGGTACGTCTATGCATGGTGTACGATGCGCAGACAGATGCGTATGTTCCGTCTGTCCCGCATCACGCACATTTTGCCGTCGGACAAAACCTTCGTCCCGCGCGAATACGACACCACGTGGGATCTCAAATCCCCGCTCGTGCACGAAGATATCTCCGTCGTGCTCCGCGTCGGCGAACGCGCGCGCTACGACGTAGAAGAATGGCTCGGCGTCGAGGCGGTGCGCAAGTCCGATCGCGACGGCTGGATCGCGCAGGGACTCGTCGCCGACAACGACGCGACGCTCAACAAAATCTTATCGTTCCGCGACGATTGCGAAGTGCTTTCGCCGCCTCAGCTGCGTCAAAAAATCCAACGCGTCTGCAAAAGCATCTGCTCCGTCTACCGTACGGATTCCGATCGCAATTGACAGGAGAATCGAACATGCAACTTTTTCAACCTTGCACCGTCGGCAAAATCGCAATCAACAATCGCATCATCCGTAGCGCGACGCACGACGGATTGGCGGACGCATCCGGATTCCCGAGCGAAATGCTGATCCGCAAATACCGTTATCTGGCGCAAAACGACGTCGGATGCATCATCGCCGGCTACGCGATGATCAATGACGTCGGATGCTCTAACTATCCGCGCGCGCTCAAACTCTACGGCGCGGGCGCGGCGGACGCATATCGCAAACTGACCGACGCGGTACATGCCTGCGGCACGCCGATCGTCGCCCAAATCGCGCATTGCGGGCGTCAGACGTCGAGCAAAGCGATCGGCATGCGCAAACTCGCGCCGAGCGCCAAACGGCACTTGCTCTACCCCGACAAAGCGCGTGCGATGTCGATCGAAGAGATCCTCGCGACGACGGACGATTTTGTGCGTGCGATCGAGACCGCGCGGGACGCGGGCTTTGACGGCGTGCAACTGCATGCGGGACACGGCTATCTGTTGCACGACTTTATTTCCGCCAACGGCAATCGACGCAAAGACGCCTACGGCGGATCCTTGGAAAACCGTTGCCGCATTCTGCGCGACATCTTGGACAAAGCGCGCGCCGTCGTCGGCGACTTCCCGATCTGGATCAAATTGTCCGCGACCGATCGACGCAAACGCGGCATGCGGATTCCGTACGCGATCCAAGTCTGCCGACTGCTCCGCGACTACGGCATCGACGCGATCGAAGTTTCGTGCGGCAGCGTGCAGGACGGCATGAATACGATGCGTTCGCGCCGCTTTCCGATGCCGGCGATCTTCCGTTATCGAGAGCCGCTCGCGAGTATGCCCAAAGCGCTCAACCGCTTGACGCTCGCCTGCGCAAGCGCCGTCAATCCGTTGATTCCGCAACCCAAACCGTTGCGCAACTTCAATCTGCCCGCCGCGCTCGCAATCAAGCGCGCCGTCGATCTCGATATCGTCTGCGTGGGCGGCATCGCGGATCTGAACGACATGCAGTCGGCTCTGGAACAAGGCGTCGACGCGGTTTCGATGTGCCGTCCGTTTATCTGCGAACCCAACTTTGCGCGCAAACTCAAAGAAGGGCGCGTCACGCGCAGTCAATGCGTGATGTGCAACTATTGCGGACTCGTCATCGAAAAATCTCCCACGCGTTGCTTTATGGGCAAACTACCCAAGCCGCATCGCCCCTGACGCCTATGCGGCGCAGCAATACGCGTATGTAAGGGCGGTAAAATACGGCGAATTATGGAGTTGTCAAATTGCATCGAGACAGCGCCCGATCGATAAAGATCGGGCGCTGTCGTCGTCTCATTGCAATTGTACCATATGCCTTCGAACGTTTGAAAGTTTTTATGACACCGATTTTATTCCGCTTTTTTCTTGCGGATACGCCGAATGCTCAGCATCGTCATCCATATCGCAAACATCAGCAGCGTCATCGCCGCCAACGTTCCGCCGATCCCGATCGCAGCGTACTGGAACCACCGAATATCTTCCCGCGTAATTACGGATCCCGCGGGTTGAGTCGGCGCGTCCGGATCGGTTGTCGGCGGATCGGGCGTATCGGGATTATTCGGATCTCCCGGATTGCCCGTCTGTCCGTGCGTAAACATGTCCGAACTGCTTTGCGTCGGCACTTCCAGCACGTTGCCTTCTTCGTCCGTGATCT
>CAJTKI010000069.1 GCA_910576875.1 uncultured Christensenella sp. | reverse complement strand
ATCCAAAAAAGTCGTAATTCTGCCGATGCTGTTGGCGGCGCCGTTCTGCTCCTTGACCGCGCCCAGATACCCGAAATACAGCCATTGCACGGCTTCGCGCGCATTGGTCGCCGGCACGGAAATATCGCAACCGTAAGCAAGCGCCATCTGTTTGAGCTGATCGAGAAATTCGATCTGCTTGGCAACGTCCTCGATCAATCGAATCGTCTCTTCGTTCATTGCCTTACGCCCCAAACGCGCTTTGTCCTTGCGCTTTTCTTCGACCAGTCGATCCACGCCGTACAACGCGATCCGACGATAGTCGCCGATGATCCGACCGCGCGCATATGCGTCCGGCAATCCGGTGATCACGCCGACATGGCGTGCCTTGCGCATTTCGTCCGTATAGACGCGAAATACGCCGTCGTTGTGCGTCGTGCGATAGCGGAACGCGTCTTCGATCTTTTGCGACACGCGATAACCGTACGCTTCGCAAGCCTTTTCGGACATGCGTTTGCCCGAAAACGGGTTGACCGCGCGCTTCAACGGCGCGTCCGTCTGCAAGCCGAAGATCAACTCGCGATCGCGATCGATATAGCCGGGCTCGTAACTGAGCAAAGAAGAAACGTGTTCGGTATCGATGTCCAAAACGCCGTTGCGCTCGTTTTCGCGTCGCAGCAGATCGTCTACCTGTTCGCGCAATGCTTGCGTGCGCGCGGTCGGCTGCGCCAAAAACGACGCGTCGCCCGTATACGGCAAATAATTGCGTACGATAAAATCACGCACGTCGATACGCTTGTTCCAATTGCCTTGTCTGAATCCTCTCCATGCCTGCATAACCGTTCTCCTAAAATAAAAAGTCCGAACAAATCCAAAATTTGCCCAGACGGTCGACGATGCCGCATCCTGCTCCCCCATAGTGCGCTATGTTCCGTCAGTCACAGGATACCGATTGGTGTTCGCTTACAGTATAACAGAACATGCAAGGGATTGCAAGATTTCGTCGGGCGCAAATCGATTTTTTTATCCCGTTCGAATCAATCGGACGGGATAACGGTTCAAATCTGCTCTTTGAGTTGTTTTGCCGGCGCAAAATGAATGCTTTTGCGCGCGGGAATCGTGATCTTTTCCTGCGTGCCGGGCAACACGCCGATGCGCTCGGGACGGTCTTTGACGCGGAATTTGCCCAAATTGGCAACGACGATCTCATTGCCTTTGGCAAGCTCTTCTCCCAACGTTACGACGAACGCCTGCATGCATTTCGCCGCCATCGTCGGCGTAACGCCCGCTTCCAGGGCGACTTGCGCAATAAATTCTTGTTTGTTCATAATGATTTCTCCTTGTATCCGATCGCCATGCGCGCGGCATAGCCGATTTTTCCTTCTTGCGTCTGCACGCCGACCAATCCGTCCGCGAGCATGCGCGCATGCCCGCGCATATCGCGCGCGCGAATCCATTGCACCGGCACATCGCAATCCACCGACACGCATACGGGGCGAACCAAATAGCCGAAATCGTACGCGCCGCCCATTGCATAAACGCCGCCCAATACAAAGCCGCGCGAAAAGAACGTACGCAAACTCGCGGCATTGTCGAGTTGCACGACGCCGCATACCCAATCGGCATCCGTCAGCGTCTGCGCCGCATCCGCCAACACAACGTCCGCCAAACGCCCCGCCAAACCTGCGCCGCGCCAACGAGCGTCCACCATCAAACCGGATAGTTCGAAACAACGCTGCGGCGCCAACGCGCCATGCGTGCAGGCGCGCACAACGTCGGCAATTTGCTCCGCATACGTCCGATCCAAATCCAGTCCGAACGTTGCAATCGGCGCGTCTGCGTCATATACCGCATAAAAATGCCCGCCGTCCAACACGGCTCTCAACTCCTGCGGTTGATACGGATAAAAAAATTCGATTCGCTCCAACGACGATCTTTGCGTCGTCAAAAACCGTAAAATCAAATCGTATTCGTCCGCGCGAACCGCGCGCAATGTCTGATCGCCGCCCATACTTCGATTATATCGCATAAACGCATGCTTGACAAGACCAAAAACGCAAAAAAAGGAGACCCGAAGGTCTCCTTCCTTGCGTCGATGAGGATTACGCCTTGACGACTTTGGTGCAGTTGAAGTTGGATACCGTGTCACAGGAAGCTCTGTACGCATCCGCATCAACGATGAACTTAACGTTGAGCAAATCGAACTTGAATCTTACCTGCACGGCAACATCCTGCGCCGAACCGCTTGCTTCGCCCTGCGCTACGAGTGCCGCTACGCGGAATTCGTTGAACGCAGCCAAAGACGTGCTGTATACGCTGACTTCGCCGCTTACTTTGACGTCGGTCACGATACCGTTGTTGACGGCAACCGCGCCGGCAACCAAGAAGTCTTGACCGTGTTTCGCCGCAACGTTCAGAGCGACGTTACCCGCCAATTCGATGTCGGTGACTACGCCGGTATTGACCGCGATGAATGCGGCATTGCCGTCCACTGCGCCGGTAACGGTGTAGTTGGAGATCGCATAGCCCTTGCCGTCCAAGACGCCCGCGAACTTCGCGATCGGAGCAATCTCGGCGCCGCCCATATCGATGTCGTCGGTCAAGATAAACTGCTTGCCTGCGAAATCGATGTTTGCGCTACGGTCGATCATATCCAAGATTTGATCTTTGGAATACAATTCGTACACGCCGTTCTTCTCATCCGAGTTGTAAGCGAGTCTGCCCGTGACGTCCACCGTCAATTTTGCTTGCGCATTGCCCGCGACGACGGTCAGTTCGTTGATGCCGTTGTCCATACGGTTGAGCGCGCCGACCGACAGAACGAGTTCGCTACCCGTCCAGGTATAGTCGCCGACGATGCCTTCTACCGTCGGGGTGGTGCCTGCGGCTTCGCCCGCCAGCGTCACGCCGACTTTGATCGCAGTCTTGGAAGATGCGGATTTGTCAAACGCGACGCGATCGGTAGCAAGTACCAACGCACCCGTATAATCAAAGGTCACGCTCTGCATGTAGATCGCTTTCGCATCCGACGTCATGCCGATGCCGCCGACCAACTCTACGTTGACCGTAGCGCTGAACGGCTGATTGCGATATGCATCCGCAATCGTGACGATGCCGTTGGCATCAATCGTGATCGCCGCGGAATCGGTCGTGAAACGCAGATCCGCAACATCGACCGCAACGCCTTCGTCCGTCGCGCCGTTGGTCATGCAATATACGTCCTTGGTAAAGGTCGGCATATTGGATACAAACGCGCCCAACGCGATGCGATTGTTGTCCAAAGCGTTGAGTTTGGTCGCGTAGAATTCTTGACCCGCGTCGTAAAGTCTCTTCTGTCCGTTGACGATATTGACGCCTTGGTTCAGGTTGATGATCGAGCCGATCTTCAAAGCGAATTTCAGATTGACGTCGTAGTAGATACCGCCTTCAAAATAAATGTTGCCGTTGATCGTCGGAGCTTCCACCAACAGGTTGCCGGTCTGCGCAACGCCGTAAACGGAATTGTAGTTGCCGACTTCCGCACTGATACCGACGCCGAGCACGCCCGCAAGCACTTCCAGGCTCAAATCCTGAATCAAACCGACTTTTACGGTCGCGCTACCGGTCATATCGACGGTGACGGAATCCATAAAGTTCTCTTTGAGGCTGTCCGCGTAGGACGTGATGCCGTTTTCGAGATCGTAAGCAACGCCTACGTTGTACAGAATGCTGCCCTTGGCAACGACGTTGAAACTGCCCGAGAACGAGAAACGGAACGCCAGATTCGCATCATAGGAAATCGCAGCCGCGCCGTTGGCAATCGGCACCGTCCATTTGAACAACGGAACGGAAACGCCTTCTTCGTTGCTCGCATCCAAAGCCGCGAGTTTGTCAAGCAGTTCCTGTACGTTGCTGATTCTGTCCACACCGGCGCTGGTGCCGAGCGTAACGATGCATTCGGTACGGTTGTCGATCAAGGCGTCGACGTTGAACTTGAGCTGACCTGCGGAGAAATCGAAATTGGTATCCGCGGTCGGGGTCAAGGTGTTTTTAATCGTAATGATCAAATTGGTGCTGCCGAAGCCCTCTACCGCCACGACGTTGGGAACGGTGATCGTTACGGTCGCGACAACGGACTTTTTATCGACGATGTTCGCATTGACGTTGAACGTCGGCTTGGAACCGAAGATGCTCAGAACGGACGTAGCCAGTTCGGACTTGCCCAATTCTTCTTCCGCGGCTTCTTTATAAGAAATCTCCGCATTGCCGCCTTCCGTGCTCAAATCCGCACTGCCGGCAAACTGCATCGTCGTCATGACGTCGGTCAATTCGGGTTTGATCCACGAAATCGCCGTCACCGAAGACGAAAGCGCGTTGGCAGACTGAACCTTAAATGCTTCGGACACATCGCCCTTGCGCACCAAGAATACATCGCCCGGCGCGATCTCGACGCCGTTGGTCTGCAACGTCATCGAACCGTAAGCGGAGCCGTTGGCATCGATGCTATGTTGCTGGAACGAGGAAACAGCGCTCTCGGCATACTCGCGCACGCCGTCCTTGAACGCTACCTGCAACTCCTCGACAATCGTAAATTTTACACGTTTGACATTGGGGTACTCGGTAAACGAAATGCCTTCGCCTACTTCGATTATGTACGTCTTGCCGACCGTGTATCCGCCTGCCGGGGGATGTACGACGAACCCCTTGCCGCGCGGGCTGACTTCGACGTCCGCCACGCTCTGGGTCGCGTCGATCGCAGTGACCTTAACCCCCTGCGCGACTTGATGCGACTCCAACGCGGAATCCAAGCCGAACGTCACATGCGTATTCGTACGGATCTCCGTCATCGAACCGCCGTTAGAACCACTGCCGTCCGTACCTGCTCCGACACCGCCGCCGCTCTTCTTACAGCCTGCAAGCACGCCGCACAGAAGCATCACGACAAGAGCAAACACGACCAGCCAAGCAGTCTTGCTTTTTCTCATAACTTCACTCCTCCTCATCTTTTTTCATACGCCCTATGAGTAGCGTACAATTTTCCCAATTACATTTTACTCGACCGCAAGTGCAAAATCAATCGTTTTAAAAAAATAATTGACTTTCCAAATGTAAAATCTTTGTAAAATCACGCTTGAAAATTGAGTTTTAGAATGAAATCGGCTATTTCATGTGTTAATTTTTCGGCAATGTCCCGATCGTCGCACTCGACCGTTACGCGTACTTTCGGCTCCGTCCCCGACGCGCGCAACAACACGCGCCCCCGATCGCCCAATTGCCGCCGGACGCGCTCGACCTGCTCCGCCAGATCGGAATTGTTGATGATGCGCAACTTGTCGCCGACCGGAATGCTGCGGTTGCATTGGGGATACAGCTCGACGTCGTTGCATTGCGAAAGCGGTCTTTCCGCTCGGGATACGACCGCGGAAAGCACGATCGCGCTCAAAATGCCGTCGCCCGTCGTCGCATAATCGGATAATATAATATGACCGGACTGCTCCGCGCCCAGCTTTGCGCCGCAACGCAGCATGGATTGGAGCACGTATTTGTCCCCGATATCGGCGCGCAACAACCGAATGCCCGCATCCGCCAGCGCGCGTTCGATGCCCATATTGGTATGGAACGTGCCGACGACGGTATCGGGCGCTTTGCCCTGCGACTTGGCGAACATCGACAAAATATACAAGATCTGATCGCCGTCCACGACGTTGCCCTTTTCGTCCAACGCGATCAGACGATCGCTGTCGCCGTCGAACGCAAATCCCATATCGTATTCGCCCGCGCGCATCCGCTCGGACAGCAATTGCGCCCACAACGCGCCGCAACGGTCGTTGATGTCCGCCCCGCCGTGTCCGACGTGCAACGCGTCCACTTGCGCGCCGAGCAGACGAAACGCTCTGGGCGCGGCGTCCCACGCGGCGCCGTTGGCGCAGTCGAGCAAAATGCGTTTGCCTTTGAGCGAAACGCCGCAACCGACCAGATGCGCGATATAGCTGTCCGCCGCGTTGTGCACGAATTCGTACGTCCCGACGCCGTCCGCCGAAACGCTGTGAATATTCGCCATCGCGGCTTCGATGCGCGCTTCGTGCGCTTCGTCGAGTTTGTAGCCGCGCGCGTCGAACACTTTGATGCCGTTATATTCGGGCGGATTGTGCGACGCGCTGATCACGATCCCGAAATCCGCCTGATACAGTTTGCTCAAATACGCAATGCCGGGCGTAGGCAAAATATCGACGTCGAGCACTTCGCCGCCGCCTTGCATGACGCCTGCGGCAAGCGCGTGCGCCAACATACTGCCCGATCGGCGCGTATCTCTGCCGACCACGACCCGACAGCGCTCGATGCACTGCGTCAACGCATTGCCGACCGCATGCGCAAGCTGCGGCGTGATCTCGCGATTGGAAATGCCGCGAATGCCGTCCGTACCGAAATACATCATACTTGCGTTCCCTCCGACTCTTTGCGCAAACGGAATTTGCGCTTCAACTGCGACGCGCGATCGGGCTTGATTTCCGCGCGCACGCGCCCAATGACCAAACTATCGCTGGGGGTATCCGACACCAGCGTCGTACCCGCCGCTACATACGTCTGATCCGCGACGCGCACAGGCGCGACGACGTTGCAATTGGATCCGATAAAACAATCGTCCCCGACCGTACTGCGATGCTTGGCGACGCCGTCGTAGTTGACGAACACGACGCCGCAACCGATGTTGCAACGCTTGCCGATCTCGCAGTCGCCCACATACGTCAGATGCGAGACTTTGGTAGCGTCGCCGACGGCGGCGTTTTTGATCTCGACGAAGTCGCCGATCCGACATCCGTCTCCGATCTTGCTGCCCGGACGCAGATACGCGTACGGACCGACCGTCGCGCCTTGCCCGACGCACGCGCGTTCCGCCACGCTCGCCGTCACCTTGCAATCGCAACCGATCTGCGTATCCGTCAAAATATTGTTGGGATACAGCACGCAGCCGGACGCGATTTTGCATGCGCCGATGATGTGATTGTTGGGATATATCACGACGTCGTCCGCAATCTCCGCGCGCGGATCGATATAGGTCGTGTTAGGATCTATCAGTTTCATATTGCACCTCCCGATACATCAATATATGAACGCGCCTATGCGGGAGTATACACCGATCGATGCAAATTTTATACGCGCGGAAACAATCCGACGTTCGTTCCGCCCAAATCGCGGCAAAATATCCTCGATACAACGAAAAATCGCGCCGTACCGTACCCGATACGACGCGATCCGATCTAGCCGATATACCGCGCATGCGGAGATCATTCGTCCGCGCGCTTTTGCCGTTTGTCCCGACGGTCGCGACGACGCATGCAAACCGCCAGCCAAATCATGATTTGCACCAGCAGCATGCCGCCCATCAAAACGGTCATGATGATGAAAATCCGCTTGAACCAATCCACGTCCTGAGCGGACATCATGCCGCCGCCGTTCCCGCCGTTGCCGTCGGTTGCAAAATCGAACTCGTACGGCGCGCTCTGCGTCGGCGTCTCCGTCACCTGTCCGTCGTCCGCGACAAATACGTAGTTGCCCGCGCTGTCGCCTTTCAGCTTCGCGACGACGCTGTACGTCTGTCCCGCTTGCAACGCGTCTTCCGCCACGAC
>CAJTKI010000068.1 GCA_910576875.1 uncultured Christensenella sp. | reverse complement strand
GCGCCGACGCAGTCGGGCGGAGACGGCGAAACGTTGGCGAATGCAAAATGGTTCCGCATTGCGGTGTTTGCGGCTTTGGGCATGATGGGCGCGATGACGCTGCTGCAATTCGGTATTTGGGTGACGGTCGGCAGCATGCGACGCATGCGGCGCCGTCAGGAAAAACAAAATTCCAATCGGTAAAATCAAAAATCGCTGTCATAAAAGCGTTCGGATTTCGGACGGCATATGATACAATCCTAAAAGAGAAACGCGGCGCGCGATCGGAGACGGTCGGGCGCCGTCTCCGTGTACCTTGACAACTACATCGCAGATATGCGCCGCAAATCCGTCTTGCGGCGTATCCGAAACAATCGCGCAATCGGGGCGGAATCGACGATCGGCAACGCGCAACCGATCCGAAGTCAAAAAAATCGAGCGATTGCGGAACCTTTTGGCGCGCTCGTGCATAAAGGGCATGTCCGACGCATAGGCTGTGTCAGAACAAGGAGGCGAATATGGCAAAAAAGATCAAGTTGGCGATTGCGCTTGCGGCGATCGCGTTGTGCGCGGTCGGCATCCTGACGGCGTGCAAACCGCCTAAGACCAATTTGGAGCTTGTCGCAGATACCGTTTCGACATATCAGACGGGACTGTGGACGGGCAATCACGAAGCGATGGATATCGCGTTGACCGTGATGCAGGAAGAGGACGTATTCCTGACGGACGGACTCGTCGGCACGCAGGTGGCGCGCACGCAGCTGTCGCTCAGACCCAAACAAGTGGAATTGTTGGACAAAACCTTTACGTACACGCTGACGGGCGAGAGCGGCGAACTCAAAGGACAGTTGACGCGCAACCGTCTCGGCGTATCCTTTACGGCGGACATCACCGGATTGGACGGCATCGGCGCGGTGCAAAGCGTGACGATCCACGACGGAGAAACGGAATATGCGATCGAATTGAGCAACCGACTGGACGGCATGATCGACTATCTGGCGGCGCTGAAAATCGGATACGAGACCTTTCAGCCGCAGATCGACGCGCTGCTTGGCGAAAAGGCTTGGAATCGCGAAGTCTATATCCGCATGATCCACGACGCGCACAGCCCGAGCGGGGGATACTACTGGTATGTATCGTTTATTGCGTCGCGGGACGATTATTGGGCGGTGTTGATGACGACGGACAGCGGACAAATCGTGTCCAAACGCATGCATTCGCCGCAGGGCGAACAAGAGACGAGCGGTCCGACGACCCCGCAAAGTCCGACGATCCCGCAGTAACGGCGGACAAGCGCCGAAGTCGGATTGGATCGGAATGCAAACACCGCGGCATATACCGCGGTGTTTGTTTGTCCGCATAAGCAAACGAACTTTGCGGAGCAGGGCGGAGAATAGGCAAATACGTCAGATGCGCAAACGTAGATGCGAATGCTGCGCGGGGGATCGTATGATTCGAGCGATCGCCCGTCGCGGATGCCGCGGCATACGATCGCTTGCGTAAAAAAGATCCGCAAACGTATTTGCGGATCCGATCGTGTCGTCGGGGCGCGTCTTCGATGCGAAGACGAATGTCAGTCGGCGTCTTTGTCCGATTTGCGCGCTGCTTTTGCGGCGGCTTTTTCGGCTTTGACGGCCTCTTTCTCCTCGGCTTTCTGGGCTTTGGCAGCCTCTTTTTCTTCTGCCTTTTGGGCTTTGGCGGCTTCTTTTTCTTCCGCTTTCTGCTCCTTGGCAGCTTGCTTTTCTTCCGCCTTTTGCTGTTTTTCCAACTCTTTGCGCTGGCGCGCCAATTCATGCTTTTGACGGTTTGCTTCGTCCTTGCGCGCGATGTTGCGCAACGATTCGCCCAATCCGCGCAACATACGGAACAATCCGCGCAGGCGGTGACGGTTGCCCCACAGCAGGAATCCGTCGATCAGCGTCTGCGACAACAGTCCGGACGTAACGCCGCCCAGCGCGCGCATCGGCATTTCGGACATGCCTTGTTGGAGCATCAGCATCGTCGTCATGTCGGCGTTGGGGACTTGCCCCTTGATGATCGACGGCGCGACAGCCATGATGATCTTGCCGATCAGACAGCAGCGCAATTCGCCGATCGTCGTATTGCGGTCGAACGATCCGCGCTTGCTCGGTACGTTGGGCGGGATCGGCGCGCCGTAGAGCGCGTGATACTGTTCGTCCGGCACGGACTCCAAGTTGGGCATATCATAATAGCACGGGCAGATCGAACGGTAATCCGGTACGTTGTCCGTGTGCGACGCAAACGACAGCTCGACCGCCTGTCTGAGACGGATGTCGCGGCTGCTTGCGCCAATCCGAATTTCGTAAACGCCGTCGTTTGCCGTCCAGCCGTTGACCGCGGTGTTGTAGAACGCAAAATCGCGTTCCTGCAACGTATGGACGACGCGCGCGCTTTCGCCCGGTTGCAACGTCACTTTGGCGAATGCTTTGAGTTCCTGTTCCGCCTTATAGACGAGCGGCGCGCAGTCGTGCACATACAGCTGCGCGGCTTCCGATCCGGCGCGGTCGCCGACGTTGGTCACCGTATACGATACCTGCATGCCGTCGACGCGCAAGTCCGAATATTCGAATCGCGTATAACTCAGACCGTATCCGAACGGGAAGCATACTTGTTTGCGCGCGCTGTCGTAATAGCGATAGCCGACAAAGATCGATTCGCGGTATTCGACGTTCTTGGGCCCCATCGGATAGTATCGGGACGCCAGATAATCTTCGACGCGGATCGGGTAGGTTTCCGCGAGTTTGCCGCTCGGATTGACTTTGCCGAAGAGAATGTTGTAGAGCGCCTCGCCGCCCGCTTCGCCGGGCAGATAAGCGTTGAGCAACGTATGCGCGTCGTCGATCCACGGCATCGCGACCGGAGAACCGCCGAACAGTATGACGACGGTGTCGGGATTGGCTTGCAATACTTCGCGCACCAATTTGTCGTGCGACGCGGGCAGATTCATGTGACTGCGGTCGTAGCTTTCGCTCTCGAAGTCATCCGTCAGACCGACGAAGAGCAGTACGCGTTTGTTGCGCTTGGCGGTCTCGATCGCCTGCGCGATCATGGTCTCGTCGTGGTCGTTGCCGGTCGCGTTGTAGGCGGGCGCAAACTCATAATCCACGCCCAGCGCGTCCAGACAATCGGTAAAGCCGACCAGTTGGTACGGATTGATGTGCGAGCTGCCCGCGCCTTGATAACGCGGATGCTTCGCCAAATCGCCGATGACGGCAAAGCGTTCGCCGTCGGCGGCAAACGGGAGCAGGTTGCGATCGTTTTTGAGCAAAACCATCGACTCTTCCGCAATGCGGCGCGCAGCGTCGTGCGCCGCTTGATAATCGCAACGATAGTCGGGGCGGCGCAATGCGTCGTAGCGCAACGCCATCTCGATCAAGCGCGCGACGATCTTGTCCAGATCCGCTTCGTCGAGCGTGCCGTCCTTGACGGCTTTGACGATCTGTTTGTCCGTCGCGCCGCCGGTGCTCGGCATCTCCAAATCCATACCGGAGCGCACGCCTTCGACACGGTCGTTGGTCGCGTTCCAGTCGCTGACGACGACGCCTCGATAGCCCCATTCGTCGCGCAAAATCTCGGTGAGCATGCGACGGTTGTCGGACAGGTACGTGCCGTTGAGGCGGTTGTAGGAACACATGACCGTCGCGGGTTGCGCCTGTACGGCGGTCTCGAATGCGGGCAAATAGATTTCGCGCAGCGTGCGTTCGTCCAAAATCGCGTTGATCGTCATGCGCAGACGCTCCTGCGAGTTGGCGCAGAAATGTTTGAGCGACGTGCCCACGCCCTTGCTCTGGACGCCGTCGATGTATTCGCGACACATGACGCCGGCAAGGTGCGGGTCTTCGGACAAATATTCGAAATTGCGACCGCACAGCGGCGAACGCTTGATGTTGGTACCGGGACCGAGAATGATGTTGACTTCCTGATCCTGACACTCTTCGCCGAGCATCTCGCCCATCAGACGCGCCATTTGCGGATTCCAGGTGCTGGCAAGGTTGACCGCGGGCGGGAACGAGGTCGCGGGGAAGGACTGTTTGAGTCCGACCGCGTCGTCTTCGTTGTTTTCCTTGCGCAGTCCGTGCGGGCCGTCCGACATCATGATGCTCGGAATGCCCAGACGTTGCACCGCCTTGGTATTCCAAAAATCCTTGCCGGAACAAAGCGACGCTTTTTCTTCCAGTGTCAGCTCTTTCAGCAGTTGTAAAATCCGTTCGGTCATAGATGGCTCCCTTGCTTGTATTTTGCATTCGGCGCTCCGAAGAGGCGCCGAAATCCCGTATTTGTATTACTTACATATTTTAACAGGTGTGCGCGTGCAAAGTCAATAGCAAAATTCTTTCTTTTTTCTGATCGCGCGGATGCGCTCGGTAAATTGTGCGTAAAATATCGGACGAATCGTTGCCTTATGTCCGATTGGCGAAAATGCGCCGCGGGAGTCGTCGTTGCGTCCGACAAAATATGACGAAGTGCGCGATTCCGTTTGACTTTGCATTTGCATTTGCGATAAAATAGGAAAAAGTGCAAAGGAGTTTTCAAAATGGCAAAGATTCTCAAAGAAGGATTGACCTTCGATGATGTGTTGCTGATTCCCCGTTATTCGGAAGTGCTTCCGTATCAAGTCGATTTATCTACCCGGTTGTGCGATAAAATTCAGTTGAATATCCCGTTGTTGTCGGCGTCGATGGATACGGTCACCGAGTACGAACTCGCGATTGCGATTGCGCGCGAAGGCGGTATCGGTATGGTGCACAAAAATATGAGCATCGAAGCCCAAGCCGAACAGGTCGACAAGGTCAAACGCAGTGAAAACGGCGTGATTACCAACCCGTTCTCGCTCTCTCCTCAACACACGTTGCAGGATGCGAACAACTTGATGCACCGTTTTCGGATCAGCGGTGTGCCCGTTACCGAAGGCACGAAACTCGTCGGCATCATCACGAACCGCGATTTGCGTTTCGAGACCGATATGACCAAGACGATCGGCGAGTGCATGACCAAGGATAATCTGGTAACCGCTCCGGTCGGCACGACCCTGCCGCAGGCGCAGAAAATTCTCGGCGCGCACCGTATCGAAAAATTGCCGCTCGTGGACGATCAGTTCAACCTCAAAGGTTTGATCACGATCAAGGATATCGAAAAGGCGATCAAATATCCCAATTCCGCCAAGGACGCCAACGGCAGATTGCTGTGCGGCGCGGCGGTCGGCGTGACCGCGGACATCTGCGATCGCGTACAGGCGCTCGTGCAGTCCAAGGTGGACGTCGTAACGATCGATACCGCGCACGGACACAGCAAAAACGTACTCAGCGTCGTCAATAAAGTCAAGGGCATGTATCCCGAACTGCCGCTGATCGTCGGCAACGTCGCGACCGCGCAGGCGACCGCAGCGTTGATCGACGCGGGCGCGGACGTCGTCAAGGTCGGTATCGGACCCGGTTCGATCTGCACGACGCGCATCATCGCCGGTATCGGCGTGCCGCAGGTGACGGCGATCATGGATTGCGCCGAACAGGCGGATAAGATGGGCAAACGCATCATTGCGGACGGCGGCATCAAGTTTTCGGGCGATATCGTCAAGGCGCTCGGCGCAGGCGCGAGCGCGGTCATGCTGGGCAGTCTGTTTGCCGGCACGGAAGAGACTCCGGGCGAAATCGAAATCTTCCAAGGAAGAAGTTATAAGGTATACCGCGGCATGGGGTCGCTCGGCGCGATGGCGGCGGGCAGTAAGGATCGCTATTTCCAGACCAATGCGAAAAAGCTCGTGCCGGAAGGCGTCGAAGGACGCGTGCCGTTCCGCGGCAGTCTGGCGGACGTCGTATTCCAGTTGATGGGCGGTCTGCGCAGCGGTATGGGGTACTGCGGCATGGGCAATATCGAACAGTTGCGCAAAGAGGCGGAATTCGTCAAGATCACGAACGCGGCGCTCGTCGAAAGCCACCCGCACGACATCTCGATCACGAAAGAAAGCCCCAACTATTCGACCAAAGGCTAACCGATCGACCATGCAGTCGGATGCCGGACGATACCGTCCGGCATTTTTGTATCTGCAACAATGCATGCGGTACGAGCAAGCGCTTGCTCGTATCCCGTGCGGCAATATAAAGCGCGTGCGCGCGCATTGACAACCGAGATCGGATATAGTATACTGAGCGTATGGAAGAGATGCAAACGATGCAAGAGATGCAAGACGCAAGCGCCCAAATCGTCGCGCGCAATACGCCGAATGCGGATGCGCTGACGCGGTTCTATCGGTTTCACTGCAAAACGCGCGTTTTGGCGGCATGCGCATGTACGACGCTGGTCGCTGCGTTGGTCTGCGCGATCGTTGATATTGCGACGCACGCGATCTCCGCGTATTGGATCGGCGCGTGCGCGGGCGTGTCGATCGCATGCAGCGCGCTGTGGCTGATCGTTACGGCGTATATTCGTCGCGTCGTGCGCAAGTATCTGCGTACGGACGCCGATACCGAGCATCGGATATCCTTCGGCGATACGATCCGCGTGCGCATTGCGTCGCCCGGATATTTGCCGTGCGAGACGCAAACGGAGTACGGCAATGTCCGTCGGCTATATGTGCGCCGCGACGATCTGTACCTGTACTGCAAAGATCGGTCGGTACTGCCGATCGAACGATCGGGATTGGAGCAGGGCGCATGCGATCGGATTTGCGCGCGGATTGCCGAGCGTTGCGGGACAAAGACGCTTCGTCCGCGCAAGATCGCACGGAAATTCCGCTGATCGATCCGCATCTGGCAGAGCGGCGATGCGTAAGCAAAGCGATGCGGCAGTCCCGTCGGGAAAGGCGATCCGTCTGTCTTGCGGCGCGAGACGACGTACGGTCGAAACGTTTTATAGATAACGAAAAGCATCCGTGGAACGGATGCTTTTTTGCGGTTTTCGGGCACAAAAAAAGTTCGCGGAATAATGTATTCCATGAACTTTTCTATATTGATTTTACCTATTATTTTATGCAAAGTCAAGACAATCGTTTGTCAAAGTGCCGAAGGACAAAATTTTATAACAAATTTTCCAAGATTCTAGATAACTAATGTATATAAATCTAAGCATGTTAATTGCAATTAATTAAAAAAGTTCATGGAATACATTATTTTATGAACTTGCAATCGGTGCAATTTACGGGTTCGGAATAAGAGAAGATTATCGGGAACGAGCGATATGAACGGTATAGAAAAGAAACATCAAAGATTGCGCGTTGCGGTCGCGGTAAGCATTGTCGCGTTGGTTGCGGCAATGTGCGGTTTTGCCATATTTACGCATCCGACTCCGACGTATGCGACGGGGCGCGCGGCGGATAACGCGGTAGCGGAATTGTTGTCCAATCACTACGAAATGCGCACAGACGGTAAAATTTTTGATCGCAAGCAAATCAATGCGTTGTTGGAAAAACTCGGCGGAGCCAACGCGACGCTTGCAACGGTCAGCGCGTTGGGGACGCAAGACGCGGGACATATCCGCACGCGCAACGGCGGAGACGTGACGGTGACGTTCGGGGGGATGGAGTGGAATGTGACGCATTTGACGCAGGACAATAACGGCAATACGATCGTTACGTTTTGGCTCGCGTCGTCTTCCGAAGTAATACAGTATAATCCTTGGACGGCAAATGCGCCGACGCTGGCATATCCGTGCAACATGTATAGCACGAGTTTGATTCGTGCGCAAGCGCTCAACAGCGGCGGGTGCGGCTATGTCGCGACACAAGGCGCATCGACTTTGACTCCGATCGCACAGGATGCGGAGCATACGTATGCAAAATTTACAATGACCGGCATTCAAGGCAGTCTCACCAAATACATCGTCGCGCCGATCAACGTTGCGTATCAGGAGACGGAAACGATCCGGAGTTATTATACTTCGTGGAATACTTGCCCCAATGAAGCGTGGGGAACTCCCGCAAGCGCGTCGTACAGCTCCAATATGAATT
>CAJTKI010000067.1 GCA_910576875.1 uncultured Christensenella sp. | reverse complement strand
CAAGCGTTTGCACGCAAAATATTGATTTTTTTGTGATTTTTCCGATTTCGACGTCAAAAATACGGCGTTTTGCGCCGTCTTCGTCCCGATTTTTGTCGAATACCGTCTGAATTTCTACTGTTCGTTGCCGCCGTCCGACGGAGCCTGCTCGTCGCATCGATACGGATTGACGTGCACGGTCACGTGCTTGACGTGTTCCACCTGCGCTTCGATCCGGTCGTGGACCTGCTGGGCGACGTCGTGCGCCTGTACGATGTTGAGCGTCGGATCGACCGCGATCTCCGCTTCGACGTAGACGACCGCGCCGGCAAGCCGCGTTTTGAGATCGTCCAAACGCAGGACGCCTTCGCACGCGCCGATCAGCGTCTTGATCCGCTCTACCGTTTCGTCCGGCGCGGCATGGTCGGTGAGTTGCTTGACGACGTCGAGCGCAATTCCGATCGCGACTTTGGCGATCAACAACGCGATAACCAGCGTCGCCGCGCCGTCGAGCACGTATACGGACAGCATCGCGCCAAGAATGCCGACAAAGCTGCCGATCGACGACAGCGAGTCGGACAAATGATGCCAAGCGTCCGCTTTGAGCCCCTGACTGTCGATTTTGCGCGCATAATGCATCGTATAGAAATACATCGCCGCTTTGGCAACGATCGACACGATTGCCGCGACGAGCGCAACCGTTGTAGGCGGCGCAAACGTATCCTGCGCGCGAACGGCTGCGACGATGCTCTTGACGCCGCCGTAAAACAGCACGATCGCCGTCCCGAACAACAACATCGCCAGCACGACCGACGCGACCGACTCGAAGCGTTCGTGTCCGTAGTTGTGGTCTTTGTCCGCGCGATTGCCGGCGAATTTGGCGCCGATCATGACGATCACCGTCGAAAACACGTCGCTCAACGAATGCACCGCGTCCGAAATCATCGCCATGCTGTTGCCGAAGATGCCGGCGAGCGCTTTGCCCGCCGCGAGCACGACGTTGCCGACGATCGTCGCGATGCCGACGCGTTTGATGATCTGCGTTCTGTCTTTCGTTTTCATGTGCCTCGCGCCCGATCGCGCTTAAAGAATCGCGTACGAGACCAAAATTTTCTCGATCGCGCGAATATACGATACCGTGGGTTTGTATCCGGCAAACACGCTGCGCATGCCCGTCCAGACGATTTTGATCATCTTCGTACCCGCCATCTCAAACGCGTATTTGAGCCCTTCCGTCATCGTGCGCATATCGTCCGCGCGCTCTTGCGTCAGCGCCGCGCCCGATTCCAACGTCTCTTCGATCGCGCAGATATACGGATAGATTTGTTCCTTGACCGCTTCGGACACGGGCAGACGGCTTTCGGTCTGCAACGGTTCGTCTTCCGGCTCGATGCCGTCCGCGATGACCTGTCCCAGCGCGCGCGAATACGGCTCGATGATGCCCTTGCAGAACAAGCGGTAACTCTCCTCGTAATCGTCGTTGCCGTAGAACTTCATCAGGAACGAATTGATATTGAGACGATTGCGATCGATCTCGTACAGCATGCCGGTCACGAGCGCGACGACCTTGCTCGGCTCGGTCGGCATCCGAAACAGGATGGACGACGTCGCGCGTTCGAACTCTTCGCGATAACGGAATCCCTGATTGCACTTGGAGATATATTCCATCAGACAAGGCGTCGCCGCGAGATAGCGCAGCAGCCCGATGATCTGATTACCGGACATGATATAGCGGGACGCCGTGACGTCCTCGCATTTGTTGACGAAAATCTGATAAGCGTGCTGTACGTTGTCGTTCATCGGTACCCCCGTGGATTTGTCGCAAGTTTTTCTATTATTATATTCGTTTTGGCGCGGAATGTAAACGATATTCGCCCACAAACTTTTGCGCCGCGCCGCGATAAGAAATTTTACAAACTGTTGCAATTCGCGCGCGGTTCGGCTATAATGGTAAAGTATTCGGAAAGCAAAACAGGCTTTTCCGCCGGAGTGAACCTATGAAATCCATTACCATCATGATCAACAATACCGAAGCCGTCAAGAAATTCGTCAACATTCTTTCCCGTTACGATTACGACATGGATTTGCGCAGCGGACGCTACGTCGTGGACGCAAAATCCATTCTCGGCATCTTCTCGCTCGATCTCAACCGTCCCGTCGTGCTCGAAGTGCACGCGGACGAATGCGACGATTTGATCGGGGACATCAAACCCTTTATCGCAGAGTGACGTGTTCGATCAGGTTGCATTAAACAAACTCATCCTGCTCTACGTCTTCGACACGATGGACGTGCCTTTGCAGGAAAACGTCCTGCTCGACATGACGATGGACAACGACTGGATTCCTTACATGGACTGCAAGGAAGCGCTCGGCGCGTTGCTGCGCTCGGGTTTTGTCGCCAACATGTCCGCGCGCGCCAACACCCCGCGCTACACGATCACCAGCGACGGACGGGAATGTCTGAATCATTTTTACCACAGCATCCCGACTTCCCTGCGCGAAGAGATCGCCGAAAACATCAAAAACAACCGCATCTCTTACCGCAAAAAACAAGACTATTTTTCCGACTATTACAAGAACGCGGACGGCACGTACACCGTCCTGCTGCGCATCGAAACCGCGACGTTCCCGTTGATGGAACTCAAACTCAATATCCAAAGCCGCCACACCGCCAAATGGATCTTTAAAAATTGGAGCGACAAAGCGCCCCAAATCTACGAATTCATTCACGAACAACTCGTCGAATAATCACCAATCTTCCTTGTGCGACAGCTTGATGTCGGTATAGAATTCTTTATACCGCCGCTTAAACGCTTCCGCGTCCGTCTCGTAGCGCTGCGCCTGTTCGAGCGAACAGATCTCCGACAGCAAATCGTCGCAGTCTTCGTCCAACCGCTCCGCCAATTTCATCAATTCGTACGACGTCATCGGGCTTCTCCTTATTTGCGCAGATTCGCGCGCTCGGCAAGGCTCTGCGCCGCGTCGTATCCGAAGCGTTTGAGCCGATAATTGCGCGCGGCGACTTCGACGACGATCGCCAGGTTTCTGCCCGGCATGACCGGAATCGTCATCTTCGGGATCTGCAAGCCGAGGATTTCTTCGGTGCGGTTTTCGTTGCCGAAACGATCGTACGTCATATCCGATTTCCACTTCTCCAACTGCACGACCAGATTGATGTCGTCGCTGTCCAATACCGATCCCACGCCGAACATGCTGCGCACGTCGATGATGCCGATGCCCCGCACTTCCATAAAAAACTTGATCGACTCGGGCGCCCGTCCGATCAACTGATTGTCTACTTTGCGTACGACGACCGCGTCGTCCGCGACGAGACGGTGTCCGCGGTGCACGAGTTCGAGCGCGGTTTCGCTCTTGCCCATGCCGCTGTCTCCGGTCAACAGCACGCCCGTGCCGCCGATGTCCATCAGCGTGCCGTGCAGCGACGTGGACGGCGCGAGCAGATCGTCCAGATAGTCCGCCAGCAGCGTATTGATCGCCGTCGTCGTCAGTTTGGAACCCAAAAACGGCACATTATACCGTTCCGCCAACTCCAACGAACGATGGTGCGGCGCAATCCCGCGCGTCACGATCACGCACGGAATATGTTGCGCAAACAACCGCTCCAACGCCGCGTCGCGCGCCTGTTCGTCAAGCTGTTCGAAATAGAAATGCTCCGCATTGCCGATGACCTGCACGCGTTGACTGCCGAAATAATCCTCGAATCCCGCAAACAGCAATCCCGGGCGATTGATCAGCAGCGACGAAAACGTGATGTAATCCTGTTCGTTGCCGACCAGCAGTTCGAGCTGACAGTGCTCGCAAAAATCTTTGAGTTTGACGGATACGCTCGTACGGCGTTCTTGTTCCTGCATACGTTACTCCTCGATACAGCAATCGCGAATGACTTGCGCGATCGCGTCGTCGTTGTTGTTCGTCGCGACCCGATCGGCTTGCGCGCGCACGTTGTCGAACGCATTGGCGACGGCGACGCCCAAACCCGCAAAACGGATCATCGACAGATCGTTTTCCGAATCCCCGATCGCGACCGCGTCGCTTGCGTCCAGTCCCAGACGTTCGCACACGTACTTGCACGCGACGCCTTTGTTGGCGTACGGCGGCATGATCTCGACGATGAAGTCCTGCGAACGGCAAAACTCCGCCCGCTCGCCCAACGCTTGCGCGCCCCGCTCGCACAGCTCGACCGCGTCTTGCGGTTGCACCAGGGCGAGCAGTTTGGTCGGACGGCGGGTGCGATCGTCGCGCAGATATTGCGACAGCGCCGCGCCGCCTGTCGTGCGGTACGGTATCTTGCAGATCTCGACGAAACGGTCCGTATACGGATTGCGTTCCACCGTCACGCATTCGTCGTCCAAATACATCATCGGGACGCATTCCGGACGCGATTCCAGATATTCCGCGATCGCGATCGCGACATCGGATTCCAGCGCGTTCGCCCACAGACACCGACCGTCGTCGATATCGTACACGCCCGCGCCCTGACACGCGATCAGCATGCCGTGCAAGCCCAATTCCTTCGCGAGCGGACGCGCGGAGCGGAACAGCCGTCCCGTCGACAGTACAAACGCGCCGCCCGCCGCGACGTACGCGGCGATCGCATCGCGATTGGCGCGACTGACCGTATGATCGTCCGACGCCAACGTCCCGTCGTAATCGCAGAAAAATACCGAATAACGCAATTTTTTCATAAGTGATACCGTGTCTCTATTGTACGCCCCGCCGCGCGCGCTGTCAACCTTGCGGCGGATCTTGTTCGTCTTTGTGGAACGCGCGATAGATGTTCGTCGCGACGCGGCGATCCATGCCCTGCGCCAGGCACAGTTCTTCGATCGACGCGTTGCGGATATTCTCCAACGTACGGAAGCGGGCGTAGAGCTGCTTGACGCGCACTTCTCCCACGCCGTCGATCGCGAGCAACGTGCTGTGCGTCTGTCTCTTGCCGCGCTGTTGACGGTGGAACGTGATCGCAAATCGGTGCGCTTCGTCTCGGATGCGCTGCAACAGGCGCAACGCATAGCTGTTGCGCGGCAGAACATAGGGCTGCGAATTATGCGGGACGAAGACTTCTTCTTCCCGCTTGGCGAGCGAGATGAATGCAATTCCCTGCGACGGAAGCGACTCGACGACTTCCATGACGCTGGACAGCTGTCCTTTGCCGCCGTCGATGACGATCAGATCGGGACGCGCGCCGAAACTCTCGTCCGCCGTACCCGGATCGCGCAACTTTTCGAGCCGCCGCGTCAACGTCTCCTGCAAACTCGCAAAATCGTCGTTGCCTTTCACCGTGCGGATTTTGAATTTACGATAATGCCCGCGCGCCGGCTCGCCGTTGACGAACACGACCATCGACGCGACTTTGTCCGTCCCTTGCACGTGTGAGATGTCATAACATTCCATACGGATCGGCATGCGGTCGAGATGCAAAAATTCCTGCAACTGCAACACGCCCCCCATCGTCAGATTGTCCTTGCGCTCCTGCACGGCGACGCTTTTTTCCAGATAGTCGGACGCGTTGGACGCCGCCATGTCCGCGAGCTGACGGCGCACGCCTTGGATCGGCGTGAGAATGTTGACCTTGCTTCCCTTCTTTTCGCTCAGATATTCCTGCAACAATTCCGCGTCTTCGATCGCGCTCGCGGTTACGATTTCGCCCGCGATGTATCCGACGCTGTCATAGTAACGCAGGATAAAATTGGACAGCGTCGTCTGCGAAGCAAGCGCGAGATCGCTGACGATGCGTTTGTCCGAACCCACGAGTTTTCCGCCGCGCACGAACAGGATCGCCACGGTGCGGTTGAGTCCGTTCTCCGCGATCGCAAAGACGTCCATATCGAAATCTTTGGGCAATGCCGTGACCTGCTTGCGCACCAGTTTGTCCAGCACTTCGGCTTTTTGTTTGAACTGCAACGCCAATTCGTAGTCTTCCTGTTCGGACGCCTGCATCATCTTGTCGTGCAACAACCGCGCGACCGTCTTGTCGTTGCCGCGCAAGAACGCGATCACCTGCTCGACGACGGCATGATATTCGTCCCGCCCGATCTTGCCCGCGCACGGCGCGAGACAGCGACGGATATGATAGTTGAGACACGGACGGTGCGACTTGGGCAATCTGCGCAGATCGTGCTTGCACGTACGCAGCATAAACGCGGAATGGATCAGATCCAGGATATCTTTGGACGTAATCCCCAACATGTAGGGACCGAAATACTTCGCGCCGTCGTTGCGCAGTTTGCGCACGACTTCGACGCGCGGATAATCCTGCTTGGTATCGATACGGATAAACGGATAACTCTTGTCGTCTTTGAGCAGGATGTTGTAGGGGGGCTGATGCTGTTTGATCAGATTGTTTTCCAGCACGAGCGCTTCGATCTCATTGCGCGTGATGATATAGTCGAAATCCGCAATCTTCGCGACCAAACGCACGGTCTTCTCCGTCTTGTTCGCGGAGTTGGCAAAATACTGATTGACGCGCTTTTTCAGATTGCGCGCCTTGCCGACGTACAAGATCTGCCGCGCCTGCGAATACATGATGTATACGCCCGGATCGGAAGGCAGATCGAGAAGTTTGCGTTTGATTGCATCCATGGTTTCAGTATAGCACACCCGCGCGATCTTGTCACGCGACGACGCGCAGTCCGCGTTTTTGCCGCGCGCGGACGCGTCGCGCTCAACCCGCGTCCGAATATTGTTGATTGACCAGACTCAGATGATTGACGCCGGTCAGCATCACGTCGTTGACATAAGGATTGACGATCCGATAATAGATCATTCTGCCCTGTCTGCGACAGCCGACGATGCGCGCGTCCCGCAACAGTTTGAGTTGATGCGACACGGTCGTCTGATTGAGCCCGATCAACGCGCACAGATCGTATACGCACAGTTCGGTCACCGCCAACGCGGACAGCAGTTTGAGCCGCGTCGTATCCGAAAACACCGCGTAAAATTCCGCGATCTCCTTAACCGCGCCGTTGGGCGGCAGGCAAGTGCGGATGGATTGTTCCTGTTGGGGATTGAGCGTGAGACATTGTATGGACATAGGCGGATATGCTCCTTTCTTCATATTGTCGTTTTGGATTATAAAACATGCACGTTTTCGGATAATACGACATATTGTAGAGTAAACAGGTATTTTGTAGATAAGGAGAGATTATGTCCGATACGCTATCTATCTTGCTGCTTCTGCTCTGCATGCGCGGATGCGGCGGCGAGCCGAACGCACGGGCGGGCGTCCCCAATTCCTGCGATCCGCTCATCCTGATCTTTACGCTGTTGGGATTCGCCAGTTGTCTGGGCACCAACGCGCAGGAACTGTTCCGTCCGACCGTATTCGCGACGACCGACGGGACGATCTGATCGCCGATCCCGCTCGCAAAACCGCGCGAAAGCACGCGCGGCGTTTTGCATGTCCGCAGTCGCGCAAGTCTGCGCCGCCGTTTGCGGCGCTCGATTTCGTTGTCAAGTTGCATAGAGACGGCGCCCGACCGTCCCCGATCGCGCGCCGTAGTTGCTCTGTTTTCGATTGTATCACGCTCGGATCCGATTTCGGATACTTTTGTGACACCCTTTTTCACAATTTTTTATGACCGCGCCGCCGTGCCGTCCCGATCGAACGCGCGGTTATTCCGCAAAGGTTCTTGCGCCGTACGCCGCGCCTTTTGCATGCTTCCGTACCGCATCGATGCGATTTTGCTAACTTTCGCGATGCCTTTGCGCAGCCTTTTGATCGTTGCGGTCATGCATTGCCGTCTCTTCGATCCATGCGCATATATCGCGAATGTCGTCGTCGATCATGCGCGTCCGTTTCGGAGATACCGACGGCGCACGCAAAGCTCGATTGCCTTGCGCATTTACGATTTATTTTTCTTGCGCAGATTGCGAATGCTCAATTCCGTAAACCAAATCGCCAACAACACAATCAGCATGCTGCCCAAGATGCCCAGAATCGAAAACATC
>CAJTKI010000066.1 GCA_910576875.1 uncultured Christensenella sp. | reverse complement strand
AACAGTCCCGCGTGCACGTTGGGGTGCAACGTCTTGACCCGACCGTCCAGACATTCCGGAAATCCGGTAACGTCCGTGATATCCATCGCCTGCACGCCTTGCTCGCGCAAAACTTTGAGCGTGCCGCCGGTCGAAATGATTTCGTATCCGAAATCGGTCAGTTGTTGTGCCAAATCCACGATACCGGTCTTGTCCGATACGCTGATCAATGCTCTCTTTTTCATACAGTCTCCTTCGTGTTTGTCTCTAAAATCATAAGTCGGATACGCTTGCGCATCCGAAAAATCAAAGTCGGTTTTCGCACAGACGCGCGACGACGCGCGGCAACAGTTTGTGCTCCTGCTCCAATACGCGCTCCTGCAACGATTGGGGCGTATCTCCCGCCAAGACCGGCACGCGCACCTGTTCGATGATCGCGCCCGTATCCGCGCCTTCGTCTACATAATGCACGGTCGCGCCCGATTCGGCGTCGCCCGACGCGATCACGCTTTCGTGCACGCGCATTCCGTACATGCCCTTGCCGCAGTGTCTGGGAATGAGCGACGGATGAATGTTGATCATCCTGCCGCGATAGCGCGCGACCAGATCGGGCGTCAAAATGCTCAAATATCCCGCCAAAACGACCAGCTCCGCGCCGCACCGTTCCAAATACGCGGCGATCGCGCGATCGCGCTGCTCCGCGTCCGCATAGTCGGACAGAGCAAACACCGCGCTGTCGATGCCGTGTTTTTGCGCGCGCTCCAACGCGTAGATGTCGGGCTTGTTGGCTACGACGCAGACGACGCGTCCGTCGATCTGCCCGCGCTCGCACGCGTCGATCACCGATTGCATGTCCGTGCCGCCGCCCGATGCGAAGATCGCGATCCGCTTCACAGTTGCACGCCCTCGCGATCGATCACGCAACCGATCTCGTACGCCTGTTCGCCCATTGCGTTGAGCGCGGCGACGACGTCCGCCGCAATCGACGGATCGACGGCGAGCACCATGCCGATGCCCATATTGAACGTATTGTACATCTTCTCGTCTTCGATGCCGGCGATTTCCTGCAACGCGCGGAACAGATCGGGCAGCGGATAGCTGTCGCGATCGATGCGGATGCCCATGCCCTTGGGAATGATGCGCGGAATGTTTTCGATAAAGCCGCCGCCCGTAATATGCGCGATGCCTTTGATCGGAAAACGTTCGATCAGATCGAGGATCGTCTTGACGTAAATCTTAGTCGGCGTCAGCACGACTTCCGCCGGCGTGCAGCCGAGCGTCGGATTGTAGCGATTGAGACTTTCCTTGTCTTCGCCGAACAGCTTGCGCACCAGCGAATATCCGTTGGAATGCACGCCGCTCGACGCGATGCCGATCAACTTGTCGCCGACGCAAATCGTCTTGCCGTTGATGATCTTATTCTTTTTGACGATGCCGACCGCAAACCCCGCGATGTCGTATTCGTCGTTCGCATAGAAGCCCGGCATCTCCGCCGTCTCTCCTCCGATCAGCGCGCAACCCGCCTGACAGCAACCTTCCGCAACGCCCTTGACGATCTGCGCGACGCGCTCCGGTTCCAATTTGCCCTGCGCGATGTAGTCCAAAAACAGCAACGGCTTCGCCCCTTGACATACGATGTCGTTGACGCACATCGCGACCGCGTCGATACCGATCGTATCGTGCTTGTCCAGCACGAACGCGTATTTGAGCTTGGTGCCCACGCCGTCCGTACCTGCGACCAGACAATCCCCGTCCACTCTGTCGTCAAGCGCGTAAAAGCCGCCGAAACTGCCCAAATCACCCAACACGTTTTTGTCGTACGTGCGTTGGACGTACTCTTTCATCAATTTGACTGCACGGTAACCGGCTTCGACGTCCACGCCTGCCGACTTGTAATCCATCGCCATAAGTTCTCCTGATTCGTTTGTCTTGTTCGTTGCGATAACAAAATGGGCTTGTTAAGCCAAACCCATTCTCTTTTTCAATTCGCGGTAGCCTTTGTCCACGTCGTCCATGTCGCGGCGGAATCTGTCTTTGTCCAGTTTTTCGCCCGTCTTGGTGTCCCAGAAACGGCACGTATCCGGCGAGATCTCGTCCGCGAGAATGATGCCGTCTTTGTAACGGCCGAATTCGAGTTTGAAATCGATCAGCTCGATCCCGATCTCCTTAAAGTACTCGGTCAAAATATCGTTGACTTTGAGCGCCATCGCCTTGATCGTCTCGACTTCCTGCGGCGTCGCGAGCTCCATCGCGTACACGTGGTAGTCGTTGATCATCGGATCGCCCAGATCGTCGTTCTTATAGCTGAATTCCAGCACGGTTTTCGCCAGTTTTTTGCCTTCGGGAATGCCCAAGCGCTTGGACAGCGAGCCGGCGGCGATATTGCGCACAATGACTTCCAACGGTACGATCTGCACCTTTTTGACAAACGTCTCTCGCTCGTTGATCTGCTCGACATAGTGGGTCGGAATGCCCTTGGTCTCCAACATGCGGAACAGGAAGTTGCTGCATACGTTGTTGACGACGCCTTTGCCGGTAATCGTGCCTTTTTTGATGCCGTTGAACGCCGTCGCGTCGTCCTTATAGGAAACCATAACGACGTCGGGATCGGTCGTCAGATACACTTTCTTTGCTTTGCCTTCGTACAGTTGGGTGGTCTTTTCCATTATAAACCAAGCTCCTTTTGTAATTTTTCGTCGTCGAGACGGATCTTGGTCGCAAGCTCCGCCTTATACTGTTTGAGTTGTTCCGCCAAATGCGGATATTTGACCGCAAGGATCTGCACCGCGAGCAAGCCCGCGTTCTGTCCGCCGTTGACGCCGACGCACGCGACGGGAATCCCCGCCGGCATCTGCACCATCGACAGCAAGCTGTCCAGTCCGTCCATCATCGAGCTCTTGACCGGCAATCCGATCACGGGCAACGGCGTAAACGCCGCGATCACGCCGCCCAAATGCGCGGCCTTGCCCGCAGCGCAAATCAAGACTTCGATCCCGTTGTCGATCGCAGCAGCCGCATAAGCGTGCGCATCGTCGGGCGTACGGTGCGCGGAGATCACGCGCGCTTCGACTTCCACCCCGAATTTCCGCAATACGTCGATCGCCGGACGCACGACGTCCAGATCGCTGATACTGCCCATGATGACTGCGGCTTTTGCCATATCCGACTCCTTTGCGCGCCCGCCGATTCGCAACGCGGACGCCTATCCGAAAACTATACTGTCACTATACCATATCCGCCCGAAACGGGCAAGCGAAAAACCTTAAAATCGGATAAAATTTTCTCGATTTCGCAGCGCGTTTTTCCACATCGGAAATCCCGCGGTTTTTTTGGTTTTTTTCGAAATATCGGGCAAAATAGCCCGTTTATCCACAGACTTATCCACAATTGCGGTCGGTTATCCACCGATCTTTTGCGCAGAATTGGACGAGCGATCGCCCGAAATCCGCTGTCAAACGCCCATTTGAAAGGCGGGCAAACGCTCGTTTTCGGCTCGTCAAATAAATAACGAACACATATCGCAAATTTGCGCATTGACAAACCAAGAAACGTATGCTTAAATGGAAACATGGGCAAGCATTTGCCCGAAGTTTCGATCCAAGGGGGGATTGTCATGAAACGACGTTTTTCGATACTCGCAACGCTGTGCGCCGCACTGCTCTGTTGCACGGTCTTGCTGACCGCATGCGGCGGCGATCTGAATCCGGACGATTTTACGCCGACCGATTACAAAGGACTCAAAGCCGCCGAAGGCGAAGAGTTCCGCTCCGCATATGCGCTTATGCTCGACGTCATCGACACGTGGAAGACGGACAGCTATCTGCGCACCGAGTATTTCGGATTTGAGGCGCGCACGCTCAGCGCGGTCGCCGCGACGCAATCCACGTATACCGCGTTCAAAGTCAGTCCCGACTACGTCTATAAGCAGGAAGTCAAAGTCGGCACCGGCATGGGACGCGAAAACGACGCCAACAAATTTTACAACCGTACGGGCGACGACGTCTATTATCGGGTCGTCATGGACGACGATCCCGACAACGTCCCCAACCAAGGCAGCGGCGACGAGATTTTCCGCGTCGTATCTTGGGCGGACTGGAACGAATCGACCTATTCCCAATCGGAAGACGCGCTCGAAGCAAGTCGAATCCGCACGCACATCACGACGTACGATCTATCCGATCGCGCGTATTTGAGCGCCAACCACGACGATACGGTCTATGTGCACGACGACGAATATCTGTTTACGATCACGCTGGATTGCTCGGACGAGCGCATGAACTCGACCCAGTCCGAAGCGCGCGACGAATTTATCCGCAATACCGGCGCGGATGCAAACGGCAAATTCCATATGGAAACGGAAACGCTGCTGGAATTCCGCGTCAAAATGATCGACGGCAAACTGCGCATGACGTACTATCGCCGTCTGGAAAGCTATCAAGGCGCGCGTGGCGCGATCAAACTTTCCTGCCGCCAGTACTGCAAGAGCACATTCGACTACACCCCGAGCGCATACGAGCTCGACGCGTCCGAACGTCCGAATCTCTGATTCGCCGTCCGCCACTTCGGCAATATATCGCAAGAGCGACCCGCATGCGGATCGCTCTTTTTTCGAAATAAACGGATACGAAGTCCGTCAAAATTCATCTACATAACGCAGATTCTCCGTCTCTTCGGGCGGATAAATGCCGTGCGCTTCGCAAAAGGATCGGAACGAAATCGGAACTTCCGCCGCTTGCTCGCCGTTGATTTCGATGATTTCCAGTCGCTTGGGACGCGCGGATCGAATCCGCATGCCGGCATTGTCGATTCCGATCGGATAGTATTCCAGATACACGGGTTTGCCGTCGCGCAAAGACATGCGCGCCGACACGCCGCGCCTGCGTTCGGATCCGGAGCCATCCGCCCCATCGATCGAATGTCGCGTCTCGATTCGCGTTTCTCCGCGTGCGCGCGTTTGGATCGACAACTCCCCGACCAGCTGCGAAAACAATGCGCAATCCTCCATAAAATACGCCTCGTTGCCGGCGAACCAATCTTCTCCGCCGTCCAAGTACACATCTCCGCCGCCGAACGCGACCGCAGTCAAATAGGAATCTTTCAGATATACGGTGACCGTACGTCCGTCGCATTTTTCAAACCATACCTCCAACACATCCTGTCTGTGCATAAAGACGGCGACGAAAAAGCCGACCGTCGTAAATACCGACGCAAACGATCCGATGCGCATGACAACGGCAGGTCCGATTACGCCGCCGCACAACAATCCGATCCCAAACGCCGCCAACATCAACGACACCGCCCAAAACGGAATCGCAAATACCCACGGATACCCCTTGGACTTGTATTGCGGATAATATCTACCGTAAATCGTGCGAATCTCTTCATACGCATCCCGTACCGTCCGCACCGCCGTTTCGTCGCCCTGCATGCGCTCTACAGGCAAAAGCCCCGCGCCGGACCGTATGCGATCGACGGATTTGTCCAAGTACAATCGCATCTTCTTTTGCAATCTGAGATTTTTCTCAAAATTCCGCATTTGCTCGCATCCTTCCTATGCCGCAGCGATTCGGGTCGCTCCGACTGTTATTTATCATAGCACAAAGGTCCGCCGTTCGCAACCGTACGCGACGCCCCGCATGCGCTCCGAATGCTTTCGGCGTCGACAGCGCGGACAAGATACGCTGCATCAGCCGCCGACCGTCAGGCAATTCGTCGTCCGAAAACGCACCGTCACGCCGCTCGCCGATCGTAAGGACAACAACTTTTCCGGACGCGGTGCATCCGCAAATATCTGTCCGCGCAATGGTTGGCAAACCGCTCCGCGCCCGGATGCGCGACGACGCTGACATTGCGGATCGCAACCGTCATGGGGCTACCTGTCGCCCGTACGGTGCGCACGGTTTGCACTTCCGGCAATTCGGATATGTAATTTTCCGCTACAACGCGCACATCATCTTCACGTGCGGAATTCCGTCTTCCAAGTACGGCTCCGAGACGATTTCCAGTCCGATTTTACGATAAAATCCCGTCGCATATGTCTGGGCTTCGCAATACAGCGTCTCCGCCCGCATCGTCTCTTTGGCAAAGCGCGCCGCGTCGCGCAACAGTTTTTCTCCCAATCCGATCCCGCGCTTGATGGTCAACACCCTGCCGATCTGCGCGGTCTTCGGTGCGTCCGCCTTATAGAATACGCGCAAATATGCGGCGACCGCGCCGTCGTCGTCCGTGTAAAACAAATGATACGCATCGCGGTCCAATCCGTCTGCATCCCGATACGCGCAATTTTGTTCGACGACGAACACGTCGATTCTCGCTTGCAAGATCGCATACAGCTCCGATGCGCTCAACTGCGCAAAACGTTTGATCTGCAATCGCATGATTTTTCTCCTTTTGTATCTTCCCGCTCGGGACGATTATCCGACGGCGCGCCGATTCGGCGCAACCGTGCCGAACAACGGCGCCGACATGATCCGCGCATATCCCGCAACGGTCACCGTTGTCCGTCTGCATCTTGCGCAAACGACGCATAATGCGAGCGCGATATGACTTCTTCATAATATCGCTGCGCGCCTACCGCCCGAATCCGCTCGTTGCCCGCCAACCAATCTTCCAAAACGCGCTCGGAACGCGCAAACAATTCCTTGCCCTTGTCGCATGGAAATTCGTCGCACTCTCCGCAAAAATCTACACCGTGCTCCGCCGCACATGCCGATACAAAACAATTTCGGATACAATATTTGCCGCGTTCGCCGTCTCTGCAACCGTTGCAAGACGCTTGCGCCTTTTGTTCCAACCGATCGAGAAAGACGGATTCCGCCTTGCAAATTCTCTTGCATCTTTTCGGCAAAGCACTGCGTAGAAACGCGCAATACCCTTCATGATACTTGTACAAGGTCCGCGCGGTTTGCGCAAGAATACCGTCCTTTTTCGCAGGACACGTATAACAACACAACGCGCACGGCGCAATGGCATCTAGAATCGCTTGCCGCTCCATCTTCGATCTCTCCCTTTCGTACTTCGTGATACAGTATACCGTATTTGCGCGATTCCGTCAACGGCGCTTGCCGCAGCAAAAAACGTCTCAACGCATGCATCCCCACAGTTGCCGATCGCATTTACAACCATCTGCGACAACCAATCGGAATAGCAAATCATAGCGTACAAAACGTCCTTTGCGCCTACAATGTTCCGCCTAACGAATGCGTTGAAATAGCATTGCTACGTCAAGCTACGCCGTAAAGAAAGAACATACTTTTATTCCAATAGATAAAAATAGCAATTTCACAAAGATCCGTTATCACCTTCTACATTTGTTGCCCTTTTGCTTTATTGTCGGCTTCCCAAACTTGCGAACAGTCATGCTAAATGCTTTTTGCACCGCTAAGCGGCGCGCTTGTTATATCAAGCCCCGCCCTCTCATCATTTCAAACACCCCTATCTTTCGTCCTTTACCCCTTAACCTGTTTCTTTTGGGGTGGAACGCTCGCCATAGCGCCATTTTATTTTGGACGGTGTTATATGGTTGAAAATCGTATAGCTTATGCTATAATAAATTTACTCAAATTGTGAGATAAACAGTATTTGAACGGAGCAATTTTATGAAAAATCAGATAAAATGTAAAACAATCACATTTGTCGTATCTTTAATTCTGGTTGCCGTTCTTATCATATTGTTCTTTTTAGATACATCGTTGGAATGGGGGATCCAAAAAATTTTTTCTTGTATAGTATGTAGTATTTGGATATTCTTTTTGCCGCCCGATATTTTATATTTTGCATATAAAATGAAAAATTCTAATTTGGAATATAGCGTAAAATTAGGGTTTCATATCGGCACAGGTTGTTTTATCGGCTTGTTGATTACGCCATATTATGGTGTAAAATCATATTTTTCAGACCTTAATTCGATTCGCTATAATGGTGAAATAATTTGGTAAAACACTAAGTAAATTTCAATTTAGCATAGAATAGCCGAACTGCTCTTCATGCGATATGTTCGGTTTTTTCGTAATAAAAAACAACCTTACCCGATAGTATTCGAATAAGGTTGCGTATGGTGCACCTTCAGAGACTCGAACTCTGGACCCACTGATTAAGAGTCAGTTGCTCTA
>CAJTKI010000065.1 GCA_910576875.1 uncultured Christensenella sp. | reverse complement strand
CAAAATTCTGACATTGCGTTACGGATTGGTCGGGGATACGAGTTGGACACAAAAACAGATTGCCAAGCGGTTCGGGATATCGCGGTCGTACGTGTCGCGCATCGAAACCAAGGCGTTGAGCAAACTCCGCGCGGTGATCGATCCGAGCCGATTGCAGTTATAACGCTTGACAATCTTTTAGGAATGCGTTAGGATACAAAGGCGGAGATAACCAGACAATCGCAGCTCGCAAGAGATGAGGAAAGTCCGAGCATCGCAAGGCAGGGTGCCGGTTAACGGCCGGTCAGGGTGACCTGAAGGAAAGTGCAACAGAAATATACCGCCCGCAAGGGTAAGGATGAAAAGGCGAGGTAAGAGCTCACCGTCCCTACGGTAACGCGGGGAGCCATGTAAACCCCACCCGATGCAAGAGAAAACGACATTATGCGGTCGCCTGCCGCGTCGGAAAATCGCTTGAACGGATCGGCAACGGTTCGTCTAGACAGATGATTGTCTAATACAGAACTCGGCTTATAGATTATCTCCGCCTTGCGCCCGCACGGGGCGCATTTTTTATGTTTGCAAAACGCGCGGGCGGGCAATACTAGCCGATATGATATACTATGTAATAACGGCGATATTGTTTGCGATTCTCGTGTTGTTGTACGTGTTGAGCCGTCGCGAACGAGTGGTACAGGTCTTTCAGGCGCAGCTCAATCCGGACGATCGACTGCGCGCGGCGGCGCAGCTCGCGCAATCGATGCGCGCGACGGGGGCGGTCGGCAACGTTCCGCGCGTGCGCGCGCCGTTGCATCGGATCAAGGTCGGTTATCGCGCCGTATGCGCCAAGGTGCGCGACGGCGTGAGTTTGTACGAGTACGAAAAGTGGCTGTACGAAAACTATTATTCGCTCGTCTTGGCGATCAAGCCGAGCGCGTATCGCGCGTTCGGATCGTTGCCGCATGCGCAGGGACGTACGCGCGTGCTGGCGTTGGCGCGTTTGATTTGCGGATCGACGCGGTGCGCGTTGACGCGCGACAATATTCGCGAGTGCGTGGAGCAGTTTAACCGTTTTACGCCGTTGCGGCATTCCGAATGCATGGCGCTGCCCGCCGCGTTGCGCTTGGCTTTGATCGAGCAGATCGCGCAGATCGCCGACATGTGCAAGCTTGATTCGGCGATGCGTCGCGCCGCGCGCGCGGACAAACAGCCTAACGCGCGTTATTGCCGTTACGACAGCTATTTGTATTATTGGATTCATGCGGGCAAGCCGCTCGACGTCAAGTTTATCTATCGCAATCACGATCTCAATCCGGACAATCTGGATGCGGCGTACGCGTGTTCGCTCGTAGACGCGTGCGGATGGATTTCCAATGCGATTACGTCCGCGTCGGGGTTGGACGGAATGTTCGACGAGACGTATATGCTTTCGCTTTCGCCGCTCGATGTGCAATTGCGCGCCGACGAGACATACGCCAACATGGACAATTGCTCCAAGTTTGTATATCTGGAAACGATTCAGTCGCTTTCGCGTCTCTTTCATGCAAGCGAACGCGCGATCGTGGACAGCGCGCGCGTGCTGGCGGAGCAGTTACACGTACATTTCGGTTGCGTGTTGTTCGATTATCGGTATGCGCTCAAAGCGCAGATTCACGGCAAGTCTCCTTCGATCGTTCGCAAATCCACGCGGCAATCCGATCAAAAGCTGTTTATCGGCGCGGTCGTCGCGCTCGACGTGGCGTTGAGCGTACTGTGCGTGTTGATCGCGCGTCCGTTGTGGGCGCGGATTTTGTGCGGCGTATGCGTCCCGATCGCGGCGTTGTTGCCGGCGCAGTATATCGTCAGTCGGTTGGCGGGGATGTTCCTGCCGATGCGCGCGACGCCGAGAATGAATTATACCGAGTTGCCCGATCAAGGCGCGACCGTCGTCGCGGTATCGCATTTTTTGCACGATGCGGAGCAGGCGCGCCGCGCCGTGCGTTCGTTGATCGCGATGCAGTCGGTCAATCGCGATCCCAATATCACGTTTTGTCTGTTGGCGGATTTGCCCGCGTCGAATACGCAAACCGCGCCGTCCGATCAAGAGATCTTCGACGCGTTGGACGAATTCCGAGATGCGCAGCAGATTACGCTGTGCGTGCGCAAGCGTACGTTCGACGGCAAAAGATATTCTGCGCACGAGCGCAAACGCGGCGCGATCCAATGTCTGTGCGGCGCGTTGATCGGCGGGGGATGGAGCGAATTTTCTTATGTCTCGCATCCGATCGAGCATGCCGAATTTTTGCTGATGCTCGACGACGACAGCCGTCTGGCGGTCGGCGCGGTCAAACAAGCCGCCAATACGCTCTTGCATCCGCTCAATGCAAAATACGACTTGCTGACGTTTGAAAACCAATACAAATTGTCTTCCGTCACGACGCGCTACGCGTGGCAATATCTGGACGCAAGCGGCGTCGAAAGCTACTGCAATTATTCGGATTTCTTTTACCGGCTGTGCGGGCACAGCATTTATTGCGGCAAGGGTATCTGTCGGATCGACCGCTTTTACGCGCGGCTTTCCGACGCGCTTCCGGACAATCGCGTGCTCAGTCACGATATTCTCGAAGGCGCGATTCTCGATACCGGATCGCTCGGCATCACGACATATGAAGATTGTCCCACGACGTTTGTCAGCGACACGGAGCGGCAAAACCGTTGGACGCGCGGCGATATTTTGCTTGCTGCGTTCGCACGCAAAAAGTATTGCAGTCAGCCGATATATGGCTATGTCATTTTGTCAAATTTGATCGCAACGCTGCGCCCGATCGGCGCGTGTCTGTTGTGGTTGGGATTGTTGATCAGCGGCAATCTGCCGTTGCTGTTTGCGGCGGCGGTCGTCAGTTTGCTGATTCCGCTGTTGGAGACTGGATTTTTGTTGTTGTCGCCCGATGCGGACATCCGTCCGCGCTATCTGTTCGCCAAGTTGGCGATGACGCTCGGCAAGACGATCTTCCAAGTCGTCATGCTGCCGTTTTGGGCGGTCAACAATACGCTGCTTTGGATCAAGACGATTTTCAAATTCGTATTCGGGCGCGACAAGTTGTTGGAATGGAAGACGTTTTACGCGTCTCAGCGCACGAAGGGATACGCGCGGCACGCGGCGATGATCTTGCCGTCCGTGCTTGCGATGACCGCGATCGCAGGCGTCTATTACCGTACGTTGCCGGTCGTCGTGTACGCCGCGGCGTTCGTCTTGGCGTCCAATCTTTGTTACCGATTCGGCAAAGAACGTCGCGCTTTCAAAAAAATCCGCCCGCAGGATCGCGTCAAACTCAGCGATCTCGCGCGGCGCACCGCTCATTATTTTTGCGAGATGACGTCGACGGATGCATTGATCGCCGACAATATTCAGATTGAACCCAAGCTGGGCAGATCTGCGACGACTTCGCCGACCAATCTCGGCTTTTCGATGCTGGCATGCGTGTGCATGTGTCGACTCGGGATCATCGATCGGGAGACTGCGATCCGTCGGATCGCAACGCAAACCGCGCAGGCGGAGCGGTTGGAAAAATGGCACGGACATCTGTACAATTGGTACGACTGCGCGACGATGCAGCCGGTCGATCCGTTGTATGTGTCGTCCGTCGATAGCGGCAACTGGGTCGCCTGTCTGATCACGGTGCGCGGCTTCTGCGAAACCTGCGAGGAGCTGGAACTCGCCGATCGGATTCGCGCGTTGACGGACGCGGTGGAATTCGAGCCGCTGTACGATCCTTTGCGCAAGCAGTTCCACATCGGATACGACGTCGTGCGTCGACAGGCGCAAGGGCATTATGATTTGTTGGCTTCCGAAGCGCGGTTGCTCGCGTATTTGGGCGCGTGCCGCTTGGGCGATACCGCCGCATGGACGGGCATGTCCCGTCGCATGCTGGGACGCAAGGGCAATTTGCTCGCGTCCTGGTCGGGTACGGCGTTCGAGTATCTGATGCCGGAGATCTTTTTGCCGGAAGTCCGCTACGGCTTACTCTCGACGACGGTGCGTCGCGCAGTTGCGGTCATGCACGACAAAAAGTGCAACGGACTGTGGGGCGTCAGCGAGAGCGGATATTATGATTTCGACGCGCAATTGCGCTATCAATATCAGGCGTTCGGATTGGGGGAATTGAGTTTGCGCTCGCAACCCAACCGATGCGTCGTCGCGCCGTATGCGTCGATGCTTGCGTTGCGCTACGCGCCCCGTCGCGTCGTGTCCAACTACGACAAACTCGTCGCGCGCGGCGCGCTGGACGATATGGGACTGTGCGAGGCGCTAGACTATACGCAAGGCAAACAAATCGTCCGTTCGCACATGACGCATCATCAGGGCATGTTGCTTGCGGCGGTGACCAACGCGCTGACGGACGGATGTCTGCAATCGTATTTTACGTCCGATCCGACGGTGCGCGGGGGACGCTTGATGCTGGAAGAGCGTATGCCGATCGGTCGGTATGCGAGTACCAATCCCAGCGATTTCGTCTATCTGCCGACCAAGGGCGCGGAGTGGAGCGCGCAGGGCGATCCGCTGTCCGATCCGTGCGCGGTCAATGCGATGGTCGGGAACAGATATGCGCTCGTCATCGACGATCGCGGATGCGGTTATGCGACGTGCGGATCGGATACGATCTATCGCTACCGTCCGGACTGGGATGCGGATTGGGGCGCGTTCGTTTATTTCCGCGAAGGCGACGAACTGTTCGGCGCGACGTACGCGCCGATCCGCGAGCGCGCGGAAGATTATCGCGTCGTGCATCGAACGGACTGTTCCGAGTATGTCAACACGCGCAAAAATTGCAGCATGCAGGTATTTACGCCGCACATGTTCAGCGGCGAAGTCCGACGCATTCGATTGGACAACGACGGCGATACCGAACGCGTCGTGGATATCGGTTTTTATGCGCCCGTGACGTTGTGTCCGTTGGCGGACGATTGCGCGCATCCGGCGTTTTCGGATATGTTCGTCGAGACGTTTATCGACGGTCCGACCGGATCTTTGATTGCGCGACGCAAGTCGCGCGCGCAGTCGGGCGATCGATATTGCGGGTTGGCGGTTAACGGCATGTCGTTGACGGCGCATAGCAGCGTCGCGGACTTTATCGGACGGGAAGGCTCTTTGCGCGATCCGCGCGCGATGCGGTCGGGAGCGTCCGACGCGCCGACGGTCGGGGACGTCCTGTATCCGTGTTTGGCGGGCGTGGGACAAGTGCGGATTGCGCCGCATGCAAGTTGTACGGTAACGTTTGCATTGATATACGATACCGAGTTGCAACCGCTCAAACACAAGCTCGAACAAGCCGTATCGCAGGATTTCAGCCATTATGCATATCAGTCCGCGACGTTGCAGACGCTTTCTAAGGCGCGCAAATATCTGGATACGCCGACCTGCGCGCAGACGGCGTACGCGTTGGCGGCGTCTTTGGTGCGCGGCGCGCGCGATCCGGAACAACTGCGTTCGATGTTTGCAACCGCGACGGCGCGCCTGCCGTTGGGATTGGATCGATCGCGCAGATTTTTGTTGGCGGATCATTGGAACGGAGACGGAGAGTTGCACGATCTGATCCGCGCGACGATATATTGCAATCTGTGTCGGATCGATTGCGATCTGATCGTGTTGTACGACGAACAGGACATTTACAACGCGTCTGTTTTGCGCGAAATCGCGCGCATCTGCGGCGTCGCCGATCTCGAAAAATTGCCGTTCGTACGCATCGTTCAGCGCAAGGCGCTGTCTGCGGACGACTACGGATTGTTGCGCATGTATGCGTGGCGGATTTCGTCCGAGCGGATCCGCATCGAATCGGTTGCGAGAGCGAGCGAAGATTACAAGTGGAAGCGCTTGCCGATCGCGGACAACTTGTTGGAGAGCGGTTGCGGCGGTTTGGACGCGCGCGGCGATTATTGGGTGACGTCGCGTCCGCCGCGGTGTTATTCCAATATCGTCGCGGGCGAACACGGCGGGTTTGTCGTGACCGAGAACGGCGGCGGATTTTCGTTCGGCGACAATTCGCAGAGCGACAAGTGGACGCGGTGGAGCAATCAACCGATTTTGGATCCGCCGTGCGAGCATATCTCGCTGCTGACTGCGCGCGGAGACGCGATCCGCATCAATCGTCTCGTTCCGCTCGGACACGTCGTGCACGGGTTGGGATACACGAGTTTTTGCGGCGGCGCGGATGCGATCGGATGGCGTTGCACCCAATCGGTTGCGGACGACGGACGCGTCAAGGTATGGCGCATCCGATTGACCAACGGCGCGCAGACGCCGCAGCGCGTGCAGATCGTATTGCAGCTGCGTCCGTTGTTGGGCGCGAGCGATCTCGACGCGGAGTTGTTCGACCAGTACGGCGAAGACCGCGTCTTGCGGATTTGCAATGCGCGCAACGGAAAATCGCTGTATCTGCGCGGCTTGCAACCGGCGCGGGTCGCGGACAACGCGTACTGTTTGCGCGGATTGGAGACGCAGGAGCCGACCGTGCTTCGCATTGCGCATGCCGCGTGCAGCCGTCCCGCGCATGCGATATATTGCGACGCGACGTTGGATGCGGGCGGCGCGCAGACGCTGTATTTTGCGGCGGGAGAAGATCGCGACGCGGTCTATGCCTGTGACGCGGAGCACATCGATCGGCAGATCGACGGGCATGTCCGGGCGAGCGCCGCGCTCAATCCGTTTACGCTGCATTCCAAAGATCGCTATTTGGACGCGTTGTTCAATCATCGATTGGCGTATCAGGTCGTCGTGTCGCGACTGCGCGCGCGTTGCGGATTTTATCAAGCTGGCGGCGCGATCGGATTCCGCGATCAATTGCAGGACTGTCTGACGGTGCTGTATCGGGATCCCGCTGCGGTGCGCAAGCATTTGCTCGACTGCGCGGAGCATCAATACCTGGAAGGCGACGTCATGCACTGGTGGCACAAGCCGCGTTTCGGCGTGCGGACGCAGATCAGCGACGATCGATTGTTTCTCGTATATCTGAGCGCGCGCTATTTGCAGGCGACGGGCGACGAGTCGATCTTGCAGGAGCGCGTCCCGTATCTGTTGTCTCCGCCGTTGGAGAGCGGACAGGAAGCGCGTCTGGAACACGGACAGCTTACCGAAGCGAGCGAAACGCTGTTGCAGCATCTGCGGCGCGCGATCGAGCGCTCGATGCGATTCGGCGCGCACGGATTGTTGTTGATCGGGAGCGGAGACTGGAACGACGCGCTCAACGATATCGGCATGCGCGGTCAGGGCGAAAGCGTGTGGCTGAGCATGTTTGCCGTGCACGCGATCGAGCAGATTTCGCCGTGGCTGGACGACCGTACCCGCGCCGCGTACGGAGAATACGTGCGGCGCTTGCGGCGGGCGCTCGAAGGGTGCGTGCGCGACGGACGGTATCTGCGCGCGTATACCGACGACGGCGTCGCGATCGGCACGGACGAAGCGCCGGCATGTAAAATCGATTTGATTTGCCAATGCTGGGCGCAGCTGGCGCAGATCGGCACGCCGCAGGCGCGCGCGGCGGCGTTGGCGGCGGCGCGTTCGCTGACGGACGAGCGCAACGGGATCGTGCGTTTGTTCGATCCGCCGTTCGATCGAGGATTTTACTGCGGCTATATTTCCGGATATCCGCAAGGGGTGCGCGAAAACGGCGGTCAGTACACGCACGGCGCGGTATGGTATCTTGCCGCGTGCGCGCAGGCGGGACAGCGCGACTATGCCGATCGCTTGCTGCGCATGCTCAATCCGCTTGCGCGTTGCGCGGACAAAGACGCCGCGGCGCGCTACGAGGGAGAGCCGTACGTCATGCCGGCGGATATCTATACCAATCGCGACCATTACGGCGCGATGGGTTGGAGTTGGTACACGGGCAGCGCGAGCTGGATGTACGATACGATCGTGCGCGAAATTTTGGGCGTGCGCATCGACAACAATTGTCTTGTATTTTCGCGTCCGATGTTGCGGGAATGGGAAGGGACGCGTCTGGATTACCGATACCGCGGGACGGTATATCGGATCACGTTTGCGTCGGGCAAGGACGACCATCTGCGCATGGACGGCGTCAACTATTACGGCGGCATGTCGATCGCGTTGCGTCCGGACGGCGGGGAAATCGAATTGCAGGCGGTGTTCGGCGGTGTGGATAACCCGAGCGATCGATCGTGATCCGTATGCGGCGCGGAT
>CAJTKI010000064.1 GCA_910576875.1 uncultured Christensenella sp. | reverse complement strand
GCTGACCGAGCCGCCCGGGCTGTTGATGTACAGACTGATGTCTCTGGACGCGTCTTTTGCTTCCAGATAGATCAATTGCGCGACAACGGAGTTGGCCGTATCGTCGGTAATCTCTCCGGAAAGAAAGATAATTCTGTCCTCCAACAGTCTGGAATAAATATCGTATGCTCTTTCGCCGTGTTCGGTCTTATCGATAACGCTGGGAATCAAATTCATGTCTGTGTTCTCCTTTTCCTTGATGATAATTGCCTTTTGGAAATAAAAGCTGACCAATCCGATCGCGGACCCGTCAGCTTTGGTATTTGTCGATTGCGTTCCGCCGTCGTTTATTCGATGGTGTTGTTGTTCATCAAATACGCAAACAGCTTGTCGGTTACCAGTTCGTTTCGGATGTAGCCGCGGTATTCGTCGTTCATGCCCTTCGAATATTCTTCCACGCTCTTGCCGGCGGCTTCCGCCATTTCCGCAATCTTCGCATCGACGTCTTCGTCGCCGACCGGGATCTTGATGTCGTCCATAATCGCGCTGAGCACCAGCTTGATCCGCACGTTTTTCGCGGCGCTCTCGTGATAAGTCTTGATCAGATCTTCGCGTTTGGTGCCGGTCGTCTTGTAATAGTCGTCCTTATTGAGTCCTTGGTACATCAAACGGTATTCAAACTCCTCGACCATTTGCTCCGCCTGCGATTCGATCATGCATTCGGGCACGTTCACGCTCGCCAGTTCGGCGAACTTTTCGACCATGTCGTTTTCCAATTTTGCATTGGCGCGTTTCTCTTTGTCCGCCTTGATCTGTTCTTTGATCTGCGCTTCGTACTCTTTTACCGTTTCGCAGTCGGACACGTCTTTGACGAATTCGTCATCGTACGCAGGTACGTTTTTGACGGTGATCTCATGCAACTTGACCGCAAATACGGCGTCCTTGCCTTTGAGTTCTTCCGCGTGATAGTCCTCGGGGAACTTCACGGTAATATCTTTGCTCTCTCCGATGCGCATGCCGACGATCTGATCTTCGAATCCGGGAATAAACATATTGCTTCCCAATTCGAGCGGCTGTTTCTCCGCCGTGCCGCCGTCAAATTTTACGCCGTCCACGCTGCCGCTGTAATCGATCAAGACTTTGTCTTTCAATTGCGCGGGACGATCGGTAATATCTTCCCATGCGCCGGCGCTCTCCAACGCCTTGTCGATCTCCGCCTGCATTTCTTCTTTAGAGACCTTGACCTTTTCTTTCTTAAACGTCAATCCGGTGTACTGTCCGAGCGTCACGGTCGGTTTCAATTGCACGGTCGCGGTAAACTTCAACGTCGTATCGCTGATCGCGTTGATATCGATCTCCGGACGATCGACCGGAACGAGTTCCTTCTCCGCATCCATCGCTTGCGCGTAATACTTCGGAAGAATTATATCCAAAGCGTCTTCAAAGAATACGCCGACGCCGTACATACTCTCGATCACCTTGCGCGGGACGTGTCCCTTGCGGAATCCGCCGACCTGATACTTGTTTTTCGACTTGTTGTACGCCTCGTCAATCGCGCTTTTCCAATCCGCCTGATCGACATCAAAGGTAAATTGAACCTTGTCGTTTTCCAGCATCTCTTTGTTGTAGCTCATAAATATACTCCTATGAATAAAGTTTTCAATACATTGCAAGGGATATTCTAGCACACCGCGATCGAGAATGCAATAAAAAATCTTGCAAATTCGGAAATAATAAAATATAATTTATATAATAAATATAAACGCCGCAAACCCACGCGGATACAAGGATTGTCATGCCCAACGATTACATCACGCTGCGCGCGCTGGCGGCGGAACTCGACGAACGCCTGCGCGGCGGTAAAATCGACAAAATACAGATGCCGGAAAAAGACGAAATCGTTTTGCTCGTCCGCGCGGCGGGACAGAATCACCGTCTTGCGATTTCTTGCAACGCAAACAATCCGCGCATCCACTTGACGCAGATCAAAAAACCGAGCGCGCAGGTTGCCCCGGCGTTTTGCATGCATTTGCGCAAACATCTCGCCAACGGCGCGATCGAACGCATTTCCCTGCTCGGCAACGATCGGATCGTCGGCATCGAAATATCCGCGCGCAACGAATTGCACGACGTCGTACGGTTTACGTTGACGGCGGAAATGATGGGGCGTTACAGCAACATTCTCGTCGTCAACGAACGCGGAATCATCACAGACAGTCTCAAACAAGTTTCCTACGATACGGCGACCAAACGCTGCCTACTGCCATCCGCGCGATACGAATTGCCCGCGCAAGGCAAAATTCTGCTGCAAGATCCCGACGCAATCCGCGCCTGCCTGACCCGATACGACGGAACGGAAACGCTGCTCGCATACGTCATCAAACATTTTGCGGGGCTGAGCAACGCCACAGCGGCGCAATTGCTGTGCGATGCAGGCGTTCGGGATGCTCGCGCTCTATCCGACGATCGGATCGACGCGATCCTGCAAGCGATCGAATCCATGCTGAATTGTTACGGATCGGAGCGATTCGCTCCGTGCGTACAAATGTCGGACGGATGCGCAATCGACTATTATATGTATCCGTACCAAGGCGTCGAAACAACGCCCGCCCCGTCCCTGAACGACGCGATCGAACGCTGCGTATCCGAAAAAGATCTGCGCCAACGACGCGACGAACGTACGCGATATTTGCAAAAAGCATACAATGCGCTACTGAATAAAACGCAGAAAAAGCTGGATAAGTGTCTCGAACGCTATGCGCAGTCTCAAAATCAAGACGAATACCGCATTTTGGGCGAATTGATTACCGCCAATCTGCACCGCATCCGCAAAGGCGATACGCGCATTACCGTCGCAGACTATTACCGACCCGACTGCCCCGACCGCGTCATCCAACTGGACGAGCGACTCACGCCGCAACAAAACGCGCAAGCATACTTCAAAAAATACGCGAAACTCAAACGCACGGAAGCGGTCGTCGTCGAACAAATCGAACAAACGCGCGACTTTCTGCAATATTTGCAGACGATCGCACCGTTGATCGCAATGTGCTCCACCCCGCAGGAAATCGCGGAAGTGCAAGCGGAATTGGAATCGGTCGGCGCGTTGCGCGTACGAAAACAAGACAAGTCGACAAAAATAAAACCGGCGCAACCGCTGCTCTACGAATACGAAGATTTTGCGATTTGCGTCGGCAAAAACAATTATCAAAACGAAAAACTGACGTTCAAGCTTGCCAACGGCAACGACCTGTGGGTACACACCAAAGATGCGCACTCGTCGCACGTCATCGTGTTTGCCGAAGGTCGCGATATTCCGGAATCGGTCATCCGAACCGCCTGCGAAATCTGCGCCTACTATTCGCACGCGGCAGACGGCGGCAAAATCGCATGCGATTATACCCTGCGCAAGAATCTGCGTCGACATCCGATCGGCAAACCCGGCATGGTACTGTACACAACCTACCGTACCGCCGTCGTCTCCCCGAACCGACACGAAACCTATCTGGTACGCGAATAAGCCCTTTTGCATCCAAATGCCCGATGTTTCAAAATCGAAAAATATCGTTTCGATTATTTGGATAAATCGTCTAAAATTTCAATCCCCCGCTGCGCGACAAGCACGTCTCGTACTTCGACATCGTCCGCCGATTGCGATGCGATCCGACGCAATACTTGTGCAAAATATTCGGGAATCGGCGTCGAAAACCGCATGCGTCTGCCAACGGTCGGATGCGTCAATTCCAATTGCGTCGCATGCAACAATTGCCCCGCAAGATCAAACGCATTGCTGCCGCCGTACGTCGCATCCCCGACTACGGGATGCCCGATATGCTTGGCATGCACGCGGATTTGATGCGTCCGCCCCGTCTCCAAAACAAATTGCACCAACGTATAATTGCGATACGATTTCAAAACCCGATAATGCGTCACCGCGCGTCTGCCGCGCGCCTCGCGCATGACCGCCATCTTTTTGCGGTCTTTTGCACTGCGATCCAAATACGTGTCGATCACGCCTTGCGCATGCGCAAATTGTCCGTCGCACAGCGCGATATAAACACGACAAGCGGTTTTTTCGGCAATTTGCCGTTGCAAATCCACATGCGCGGCATCGTTTTTGGCAATCGCCAAAAGTCCGGAAGTATCCTTGTCCAACCGATGCACGATCCCCGGACGAATCACGCCGTTGATCGAGCTGAGCGATTGCAACCGATACAACAACGCATGCACGAGCGTGCCTTCGTACGCGCCGGGCGCAGGATGCACGACCATGCCCTGCGGCTTGTCCACAATCGCCAGATCGTCGTCTTCGTACACGATCGAGATCGGTATATCCTGCCCTTGCAAATCCAATTCCCGATCGGGCGGACAGGTCACGGACACGCAATCGCCCGATTTGAGCGAATACCCCGCCTTTTTCGTCTCGCCATTGACGGTAATCATGGACAATTCGCACAGGCGTTTGCATTGCGAGCGACTCAGTTGCGCGCACTCGTTGACAAACACGTCCAACCGCGTTCCGACGCGCTCCGCGCCGACTTCGAACGTCCAAACAGACACGCTTTCGCTCATTCCGCGCGCTCCGCATCGTCTTTCACCGCAGCGTCCGATGCCGACTGTCCGTCGCAATCTTTTGCAGTTTTCTCCGCAGGCAAATCCGATGCCGTCGAATTTTGCGACGCGGTCAAATCGCCGCCACTCGATTCGGGCGCATCGTCGACAGGCGGCACGCCTGCGGGCAATGCGTTTTTCGCGCGCAATTCCAGTGCGGCGCGCTTTTTCGCGGAATAAAAATCCTTTTCTTCAAACAGAAAAACGACGTACACCAGCAGCGGAATCATACCCAACAAGACAAACAAATCCGCAATGTTGCCGACTGCGAAATCAATCCCGAAAAACGTCTCCAAAAACGTATAATCGATAAAATCCCGCACGTATCCGAACGCAATCCGATCCACGACATTGCCGATCGCGCCGGCTATGATCATCCACATCGAAATCCGAAACAACTTGGGCGTATCGGGACGCAATACGACCAGCGCAACCAACAACGCCGTTACGGTACAGGTAATCCCGATCAACAATCCGGTCTGTCCGGACAGCAATCCGAACGACATCCCGTAGTTTTCCACCCGATAAAACGTAAAAATACCTTCTTGCACGATAAACGAATGCGTCGGACGCGTATCCAAAAACGCAAATACCGCGGATTTGGATATCAGATCCGCCGCAAGCAAGAGTGCGAAAAACCCGAGTTCCGACGCAAATTGTACGATCCGTTTTTTCTTATTTATCATACTTTTTCTTCAAATCCGTCGGACCTTGAATACTCACGCCGTCCGGCGTAAACAAAAACATCTTGTCCCCGATCCGCTGCTGACTGCCGCCCAATCCGTAAATCGCGCCGCTCAAATAATCGAGAATGCGTTGCGAATTTTTATCGTTGATTCGATTGAGATCGACGATGATCGCCTGCCCTTGCCGCAAATTGTCGATAATTCCCTGCACGTCGGTAAAGCTGTTGGGATAGGCAATCACGACATTGTTCATTCCGCCGTCGTCGTCGCGTTTTTTCCAACCGAACAAACCGCGCTTTTTACGCGGCATATCCGCGGGCGCATATTGCATATTGGGATCATAATCGAACTCCGGCTCTCTGCCGCCCTGAGGATAAGGCGCATAATTCGGCGATCCGACCGCAGGCGTTTGACGCGGCGGTTGCGCGCCGTAAGAATACGTCGGTTGCGCGGGTGCGACATACGGAGCAACCGGTTGCGCAGGCGCGTACAGCTGTCCGAATTGTTGCCCGAACTGCTGTCCAAATTGCGGAGCGGGCGCGCCGCCCCCTGCCGCAAACGGCGGATTCGGCACGATCGGAGCGGATCGCCCGTTCGGCGCATATCCGCCTTGTAAAGGAGCAAAATTCCCGCCCCCGTGCGTATTTCGATCCGCAAACGGCAATCCGGCGCCGCGCTGCTCGCCGCCGTTCGAATACAATCCGTCGCAAGCCGGATCCGGCGTAAAACGATTGCCGAACCGCCCGCTTTCTTCTTCGTTAAAACCGCGTCTGCGATCGTCCATAATCCCTCCTGTCTACTCGCGCGCGCCGAACAACACTCTGCCCAACCGCACCGCCGTCGCGCCGCCTTCGGCGATCGCGATCTCATAATCGTTCGTCATTCCGCAAGACAGCGTATCCACCGCCTGCGGATCAACCGTATACTCTGCCAAAGATTGAAAAAGTCGCTGCAACCGACGATACATCGCGATCAAATTCGCCACATCGTCCGTTTTCGGCATGACGGACATCAATCCGCGTATCTTGATATTCGGAAACGCGCGCAATGCACACGCAAATGCTTCCAACTCTTGCGGTTCGATACCGCCCTTGGAGATTTCGCTTCCCATATTGACTTCAATCAGGCACGAAACGACCAGATTTCGTTTATCTGCTTGCTTCTGAATCTCCTGCGCCAAAGCGATTCGATCCAGCGAATGAATCATCGCCGCCTTGTCCACGACGTATTTGACCTTATTCGTCTGCAAACGACCGATCATGTGCCACGTCAATCGATCTCCATACGGATACTTGTCAACCAATTCCTGCACGCGGTTCTCGCCGACATGCGTCAGCGCGCCGCTTGCATTCAAAAACGAGATCAGTTCCGAAGATTGCGTCTTGGTTGCGCCGATCAATTCGACCCGATCCCGCCGCCCCGCACGCAACATGGCAGCGTCGATCCTGTCTCTGCATTCCGAAATGTTCCGAAGTATCTGCCGATGATCCAACATATCGCGTCTCCAAATTATGTTTATTATAGCACGCCCGCGTAAAAAAGTAAAACGGATTCTAAAAGTCTTGCACGCAAGATTTTACCGACGCGCAAGCACGCAGATTTATCTGTTATCGACGCAATTATTCAATTTCAAATTCGGGAAAACATGCGACAAACGCCTTTTAGCATGTGAATTTCCGATAAAAAACCGTCCGCCCGATAAATAACGAGCGGACATCAATAAATATCAAATAGTTATTATATTATTATAAATTATCTTGATATTTATAATTATTGCGCTAAATTAGAACAATCTTCATTCTTTTTGAAAGGTTTTTCTTCCTCTAAGATCTTGCATACCGACACCTCATACGCAGTACGCTCCTCTACGCGATCGCCGTCCACCGTTTTGGAATATACGCGCGACTGAATACGCCCGGACAGCGTCAACCGCTCGCCGACCGGCATATTCTGCACGTATCGCGCGTTTCTTCCCCACAGAATGCACGGAATATAATCGGACTTATTGTACGCGCGATTGACCGCGATCAGAACGTCGCATATCTCTCTTTGGAACGGCGTGGTGCGATATACCGGCGGCTTGCATATGTATCCGGTAATCTCGATCGTATTCGGATTGGCGGTTTCGTCCGGATCGAGAATTTCGCGAACAAACGCCGTCAACAACAAACGCGAACGATCGCCGTCCTGTTTATTGTAACTGCGAAACTGCCCCATCACACGGATTTTTTCACCGACCCGAATGCCGCGCGCTTCGATCAATCGATCCGAAATCGTAACCGGAATAATATCCACTTGATGCGACAAACGCTCCACCGACAACGCAGTCTCGTAAAACGCTTCTCCATACACTTCGTGCGTATACTTCGGCTCGCGCACGACCGTACCGGTCAAGTACAACTGATTGTTACTCATCTGCTCGTAATTCATAGGAACCTCCAATCCCTTTATTGCTGTTGATGTTGCTCTCCGGCGCCGTCCACCGTATAGGGGGCATCGTACACCAGCTCGTGCAACGGAACGATTTCGTACCCCTGATTCAACAAGTTGGCGATGACGAGCGGAAGCGCGTCCAGCACATGATCGCTGTTGTTGTGACACAAGATGATCGAACCGCCCTTTGCGTTTTTCGATATGCGGGCCAATATTTCCGTACAGCCGATTCCCTTCCAATCCAACGAATCCACATCCCACTGAATCGGAATCATGCCCTTGGATTCCACGGCGTCGATCAAACGATTGTTGTAGTCGCCGAACGGAGCGCGGAAATATTTCGGTCTTTGTCCGGTCAGCGCCTCGATCGCATCGTTGACGCCGTCGATTTCTCGATCGATATCCTCGCGCGAGAGCGTAGACATCTTCAAATGGTTTTCGCTATGATTCCCGATGTCACACCCGCTCTGCGCAATCGTTTTGACCAGTTCGGGATTTTCTTCTACCCAAAACCCGAACTGGTCAAAACGATTGC
>CAJTKI010000063.1 GCA_910576875.1 uncultured Christensenella sp. | reverse complement strand
GCTCCAATACGGCACGCTGTTCGCGCTGGGTATCTTACCGTTCATCAACAGTTTCATCATCATGCAATTGTTGACGTTGATTATCCCGCGATTGGAGCGGCTTTCCAAAGAAGGCGACGAAGGTCGGGAAAAGATCACGAAGATCACGCGTTTCATCGCGATCGGTCTTGCCGTGATCCAATCCATCGGCATCATCGTGACGTTCCACAATGCGGGCGCAATTTCCACTACCTTTAACTCCGAGGCGGTGACCGCGATCATGTTGATCATCATGTTGACGGCGGGTTCTACGATCGTCATGTGGATCGGCGAGCGCATCACCGATTACGGTATCGGCAACGGCACGTCGTTGATTATCTTCGCGGGTATTCTTTCGACGTTCGGCATGCAACTCGTGCAGGCGTTCAAACAAGTACCGGACAACCCGATGAATCTGTTGAATATCTTCGGATATCTGGTGTTGGTCGTGTTGTTGTTCCTGTTGATCGTATATATCGACGGCGCGGAACGGCGCATTCGGGTTAACTACGCCAAGCAGGTCAAAGGCAACAAGATGTACGGCGGACAGTCGACGTTCATCCCGATCAAGGTCAACGGAAGCGGCGTTATGCCGATCATCTTCGCGTCGTCGTTTTTGATGTTCCCGCAGATGATCATCAGCTTCTTGGAGGAGACCAACGCGTTCCGCGTGTTCTATCTGACCTATCTGTATCCGGGTACGACGAGCGGCAACGGCTGGGTAGGATACTTGGTATACTACGTATTCATGTTCCTGTTCATCATCTTCTTCGCGTACTTCTATGCGCAGATTCAGTTCAACCCGCAAGACGTTGCACGCAATCTCCAACAGTACGGCGGAACGATTCAGGGACAGAGACCGGGCAAGCCCACCAGCGACTATCTCGGCAAAATCAACAACCGCATTACGCTGTTCGGCGCGTTGTTCCTCGCGTTTATCGCGATCATCCCGACGCTGCTGTTCCAGTTGCTCGGCGGAAATATCGGTTTGGCCAACGCCTTCTCGGCGACGGGAATGTTGATCGTCGTCAGCGTCGCGCTCGAATTCGACAAACAACTCGACGCGCAGATCATGATGCGGCACTACAAAGGCTTTTTGAAATAAGTCGGGGCGAGCTATGAATCTTGTCTTTTTGGGCGCACCGGGCGCAGGCAAAGGAACGCAGGCGACCCGCGTGTGCGAAAAGTATCGGATCCCGCATATCTCCACCGGAGACATTCTGCGGGCGAACATTCAGGCGGGTACGCCGCTGGGAGTACAGGCGAAGAGTTTGATCGACCGCGGCATGCTCGTACCGGACGAAGTGGTAGTCGGATTGATGCGGGACAGACTCGCGCAAGCCGACTGCGCGCACGGATATCTGCTCGACGGATTTCCCAGAACGCTGGAACAGGCGCACGCGCTGGCGCAATTCGCGCGGATCGATCTGGCGATCGACATCGCGGTAGATCCCGAGATGGTCGTGGATCGGATCGCGGGACGCAGAATGTGCCGTTGCGGCGAAAGCTATCATATATCCATGCATCCGTCGCCGATCTGCGACAAATGCGGACAACAGCTGTATCAGCGCGACGACGACAAGCCCGAGACCGTTAAGGCTCGCTTGGAAGTTTATCGCGAGCAGACGGAGCCGTTGATCGGATTCTACCGCGAAGCGGGCGTGCTGCGTACCGTAAACGGCGCGCAGGAGATGGATCGCGTATTTGCGGACATCGTCGGAGTGTTGGATGGTCAGCATTAAGTCGGAGCACGAAATCGCGTACATGCGCATTGCCAACCGGATCGTGCGCGATTGTCTGGACATGCTGGAAGAGAAAATCAAACCCGGCATGACGACCAAACAGTTGGATCGATTGGCGCATGATTTTATCCGCAAGAGCGACGCGGTGCCGTCCTTTTTGGGATACGGCGGATTCCCCGCATCGATCTGTACGTCGATCGACGAACAAGTCGTGCACGGCATCCCCGGCGAGCGCGTGATTCGCGAAGGCGACATCGTCAGCGTAGACTGCGGCGCGATTTACCGCGGATACAACGGCGACGCCGCGCGGACGTTCGGCATCGGCGATATCGGTCCGGAAAAAGCGCAGTTGATCCAAGTGACGAAACAGTCGTTTTTCGAAGGCTGCAAGGTGCTCAAAGACGGCGCGAGATTGGGCGATTTGGGCTATGCGATCCAGAGCTATTGCGAAGGATTCGGATACGGCGTCGTACGCGCGTTGGTCGGACACGGCATCGGCAAAGACATGCACGAAGATCCGGAAGTCCCCAACTACGGCAAAGTCGGACACGGACTGCGTCTTCGGGCGGGCATGACGATCGCGATCGAGCCGATGATCAATCTCGGCACTTGGGACGTCGAAATGCTGGACGACGGTTGGACGATCGTCACCAAGGACGGCAAACCGTCCGCGCATTACGAAAACACGGTGCTGATTACGCGGGACGGCGTGGAAATCTTGTCGCTGTAAGCGCGCATGCGCGTGCAAATCGCGGCGACGGCAAAAATATCGCAAAATATAGGCGATTTGTCTTGACAAACGGGTTGTAAAATCGTTAGGATTAAGAATGCGACCCGTAACGATCGACGGATCGCGATACAAGATCGGCTCGTTCAACGGCCGGACGGAAAAGGAGGTTTTATGTCTAAGGAAGACGTCATCGAAGCAGAAGGCGAAGTGTACGAAGTTTTGCCCAATACGCAATTCCGCGTGGAACTGACCAACGGGCATAAGATCGTCGCTTATCTGTCGGGAAAGCTCCGCAAGAATTATATCAAGATTCTGGAAGGGGACAAAGTCAAAGTCGAACTCAGTCCGTACGATCTGACCAAGGGTCGCATCGTGTGGCGTAACAAGAACTGAACGGAGGATTAGAAGAATGAAAGTCAGACCATCTGTCAAACCGATTTGCGACAAATGCAAAGTGATCAAGAGAAACGGAACGGTTATGGTTATCTGTTCCAAATACAAGAAGCATAAGCAAAAGCAAGGCTAAAACGGTCGGAAAGGACGCCGAAATCGCGGTTTCCTTTCTTTTCGCGTCGAATATGCCGCATTTTTGTTGCATATCTCGACGGAGCATGCTATAATCTTTTGGCTAACGATAATTATGCGTGAGGGAGCGGCTAAGTAAATTGTTTCATTCCACTACACAAACAATTTATCTTCCCGGAATCGTCTAATCTATACAAACACAACTATGGAGGTAGTGAAATGGCGCGTATTGCCGGCGTGGATTTGCCGCGCGAGAAAAGAGTAGAGATCGGTCTTACCTATATCTTCGGTATCGGTAGAGTGACGTCTAATAAGATTCTTGCCGCAACCGGCGTGAATCCCGACACGAGAGTGAAAGACCTGACGGATGACGAAGTCGGGAAAATTCGCGAATACATCGACCGGAACCTGATGGTGGAAGGCGATCTCAAACGCGAAGTAAAATTAAACATCAAGAGACTTACGGAAATCGGTTGTTACCGCGGCGTGAGACACCGCAAGGGCTTGCCCGTGCGCGGTCAGAGCACCAAACAGAACGCTCGTACCCGCAAGGGACCGAAAAAGACGGTAAGTCGTAAGAAGAAGTAAGGAGGTAAGGCTTTATGGCAGCTGTTAAAAAAGGTGCGGCAACTCGTAAGCGCACCACGAACAAGCGTCGTGTCGAGAAGGGCTGTGCACATATCCACGCTTCCTTCAACAACACGATCGTAACGATCACCGATACTCAGGGCAACGCAATCAGCTGGTCCAGCGCGGGCAAACTCAATTTGCGCGGATCCAAGAAGTCTACGCCGTTTGCGGCGCAGATGGTCGCGGAAGACGCGGCGAGAGTTGCGGTTGATTGCGGACTCAAAACGGTAGAAGTATATGTAAAAGGACCGGGCTCCGGTCGCGAATCCGCTATCCGCGCGATGCAGACGGTCGGATTGGAAGTCACGTTGATCAAAGACGTATCTCCGATTCCGCACAACGGATGCCGTCCGCCCAAGCGCAGAAGACTGTAAGGAGGTAACTGAAAATGGCGAAATATACGGGAGCAGACTGTCGTCTGTGCAGACGCGAAGGCGTCAAGCTGTTTTTGAAGGGAGAAAGATGTCTTTCCGGCAAATGTGCCATGGAAAAACGCCCCACGCCTCCGGGACAGCACGGCGATGCGCGCAAGAAGGCTTCTTCTTATGCGGTGCAGCTGAGAGAAAAACAAAAGTGCAAGAGAATTTACGGCTTGTGCGAAAAACAGTTCAAAGGATACTTTGACAAAGCCGAAACCATGCGCGGCGTTTCGGGCGAAAACATGTTGATTTTGCTCGAAAGAAGACTGGACAACGTCGTATTCCGTCTGGGATTGGCTTCGTCCCGCGCGCAGGCAAGACAGTTCGTCTGCCACGGTCTGATTTCGGTCAACGGCAAGCGCGTAGACATTCCGTCCTATCTGATCAAGAAAGGCGACGTCGTCTCCGTCAAGGAAAACAAAGCCGACAAAAAGTGTTTTGCGGCAATCAAAGAAGGCAAGGCGCTCGGACTCCCCAAATGGTTGGAATTCGATAACGCTACGCTGACGGGCAAAGTTTTGGAACTTCCGGAAAGAGCAGACGTCGAACAGAAAATCGAAGAGCACTTGATCGTCGAGTTGTATTCCAAATAAGCCGGCTCGAAAGGATAGGAGGTAAATATCATGATTGAAATTCAGAAACCCAGAATCGAATGCATCGAAAAAGAAAGCGGCAGATCGATGGAATTTGTCGTGGAGCCTTTGGAGCGCGGTTTCGGAACGACCATGGGAAACGCGTTGCGCAGAATCCTGCTGAGCGCGTTGCCGGGCGCTGCGCCCGTCGGCATTAAGATCGAGGGCGTCAAGCACGAATTTACGTCGATCGCAGGTATCAAAGAAGATGTCACCGACATCATCCTGAATATCAAGGGGCTGGCGGTAAAAGCGCATACGGAAGACAAAAATTTCCGTCAGATCTGCACGATCAATAAGTATACCGCGGGCGAAGTTTACGCAAGCGATATCGCGCACAGCTCGGACATCGAGATCCTCAATCCCGATATGTATATCTGCACGCTCGAAGAGGGCGGCAAGTTGGAGATGGAGATCACGATCGGCGTGGGCAGAGGTTATGTCCCCGCCGGCGAAAACAAGGACGACGAACAGCCGATCGGCTTTATCCCCGTCGATTCCATCTTTACGCCGGTCGAAGCTGCCAGCTATACCGTCGAGAGCACGCGTTGCGGTCAGGATATCAATTTCGATAAGTTGACGATCAAAGTTTTGACGGACGGCACGTTCTCGCCCAGAGAAGTGATTTCGCTTTCCGCCAAGATCATGGAAGATCACGTGGGACTGTTTGTCAATCTCGTCGACAGCATGAAGGGCAGAGAGTTGCTCGTCAGCCAAGACGATGAAAAACAGACCAAAAAGTTGGAAACCAGCATCGAAGAATTGGATTTGTCCGTCCGTTCTTACAACTGTCTCAAACGCGCCGGCATTCATACCGTGCAGGATTTGACCAAAAAGACGGAAGACGATATGCTGAAAGTCCGCAATCTGGGCAAAAAATCGCTCGACGAAGTCGTCAAGAAGATTCGCGATCTCGGATTCGACTTGAAGAGCAAGGACGAATAATAGGAGGAAACCACAATGCCAAGAAAGTTGGGTAGAACTAGCGAACAGAGAATGGCGATTATCCGCAACCAAGCTTCGGAATTGTTGTGGAACGGACGGCTCGAAACGACGGTTGACCGCGCGAAAGAAGTCAGAAGCTATGCCGAAAAACTGTTGACGTTGGCGATCAAGACGTACGAAGATACCGTCACCGTTACCAAGACCGTAAAACAAGGTAAGGACGGCGCGCCCGTCGAGATGCAATTCGTCAACGACGGACCGAAGAAACTGGCTGCCAGAAGAAAGCTGATGGCGAGCTTGCGCGATTTGCAGGAGCAGAGAGCGGAGGGCGAAAAGGCTGCCGATTTCCGTGACAGAACCAAGGACGTCAAGCATCCGCTGATCGAGAAGATTTTCCGTGAATATGCGCCGTTTTATGCGAAGCGCGCGCAAGCGTTCAATCAAGGCGGCGGATATACCCGCATCGTCAAACTGGGCGGCAGACGCGGCGACAATGCCGAGCTTGCGATCATCGAGATGGTTCAGAACATGCCCGAGCAGAAGTAATCGACCGATGTCGATCCGGACGCACCGTAGCGATACGGTGCGTTTTTCTGTCGCGGCGCGTCTTCGCATGCGGGGGCTTGACAGGCGTGATATACTGAAAACGGGCAAAAGGAGAAATATGCAAGCCAATACTCACGATAGTTTATACGATTGCGCCGTGATCGGCGGCGGCGCCGGAGGCATGACGGCGGCGATTGCCTTGCATCGGCTCGGGCAACGCGTCGTCGTATTGGAAGCAAACGATCGCGTCGGCAAGAAGTTGCTTGCGAGCGGCAACGGTCGCTGCAATTTGACCAATACGGAACTGTCCGCGCGGCATTACAATCGTCCCGACTTTGTCGCGCCGATTCTGGCGCGTTACGGTACGCGGCAAATCGTCGCGTATTTTTACGAACTCGGATTGCTGACAAGGACGGAAAACGGACGCGTGTATCCGTATTCGATCCGCGCGACCAATGTGTTGAATGTCTTGTTGCGTGCGCTTCAAGACGTGCGCGTCGAATGCAATGCGACGGTGACGCGGATCGAACAAGCGGGCGATGCGTTTCGATTGATCTGCAACGATGCGGCATATCGCGCGCGTCGGGTGATATTGGCGAGCGGATCGGATGCGACGTTCGGGCGCAGATCGCACGGATTGTACGCGCCGTTCGGACATCGATGCACGGATACGGCGCCCTCTATCTGCGCGATGCGATGCAAGGACATTGTCGGCGCGCAAGGCGTGCGGACGCAGGCGGCAATGCGCGTGCGCGCAGACGGGCTGGAAATCGCCGCGGCGCAGGGCGAGTTGCTCTTTAAGGACGATCAGTTGTCCGGCATGCTTGCGTTTGAGATCTCTTCGCAATGCGCGCGGGCGGCGCGGCAAGGCAAGGCGTTGGACGGCGAGATCGATTTTGTCCCCGATCTGGATGAAAAAGAGTTGGAACGATTCTTGTTGCATTGCGACGACGCGCTGCAACCGTTGCGCGGCGTTTTGCAGAGCGCGATTGCGCGCAATGTGATCGGATCGTGTCCGACGGATCGTTCGCTGTTGATGTCTCCGGCGAAGGCGCGTTCGATTGCGCATGCGTGCAAACATTACGGCGTGCGTTTGGAAATGCCGGACAGCGTCGCCAATGCGCAGGCTTTGTGCGGGGGATTGGAATGCGACGACTTCGATCCGAATACGTTGCAGTCCAAACGTTGCGCGGGATTGTGGGCGATCGGCGAAAGTTTGGACGTGGACGGCGACTGCGGCGGGTACAATCTGCATTGGGCTTGGGCGAGCGGGCTTGCCGCGGCGCAGGCAATCGGCGAAATGCGCCGAGCGAGATGATCTGTCCCTAACGACGGTCGGCACGGTCGTCGATCAAGGTCGCAAGGTGCGGCGCGGATCAGGAAATGCGATATAGCCGATATATCGTTTGTCCGAATCGATTCGCCGCCGACATGCGATATGGAACGGAATACGAATGCGCGGATCGCAGTGCCGATGTGCAAAGCGAAACTGCGGAATAACGAAATCGACGGCTTGCAAACGCCGCCGCACACAACAGATAACGGAGAAACATGCTCAAACTGACGCAAATCAAATTGCCGTACGATCATCCCGCGCACGCGTTGGGCGATCGGGTATGCAAACAATTGCGGGTGCCCGCGAAACAGATCGCGGACATCTGCGTTTTGCGTCGCGCGTTGGATTGTCGACGCAAGCCGCAGATCGAATACGTCTATACGGTGGGCGTGACGTTGCGGGACGAAGCGGCATATCTGCAACGCAACCGCGGCGCGTTGCAATGGCTGTATCAAGTACCGTGCGTCGATCTGGACGCGTGGATTCCGCAAAAGATCAAGCAGCCGGCGAAACGTCCGATCGTTGTCGGGACGGGACCTGCGGGACTGTTTGCGGCGCTGACGCTGGCAAAGGCGGGGTTGCGCCCGATCGTGTTCGAGCGCGGCGCGAAGGTGTCGGAGCGCAATGCGGCGGTGCAGGCGTTCGGACAGGGCGGACGGCTGGATACGGATACGAACGTTCAGTTCGGCGAAGGGGGCGCGGGGACGTTTTCGGACGGAAAGCTGAATACGGGAATCGGTTCGCAATTCGTGCCGACCGTACTGAACGAATTCGTCCGATACGGCGCGCCGCAAGAAATATTATTTGACGCCAAACCGCATATCGGCACGGATTTGTTGCAAAACGTCGTGCGCAATCTGCGCAAGGCGATCGTCGCGTACGGCGGAGAGGTGCGTTTTCGCTCGCGCGTCGTCGATCTGCGCGTCGCGGACGGGAAGTTGCGCGGTCTGCTCGTACAATCGCCCGAGCACGGCGCGGTTGAGTGGGAGACGGATGCGTGCGTGCTTGCGATCGGACACAGCGCGCGCGATACGTTTGAAATGCTGCGCGGCTATGTGCGGATGCAGCCCAAGGCGTTTGCAATCGGCGTGCGGATCGAACATGCGCAGGCATGGTTGGATCGCGCGCAGTACGGCGGGGCGCAGGGCTTGCCTGCCGCGGATTATAAATTGAACGTGCAGACGGAGACGGGACGCGGGTGCTATACGTTTTGCATGTGTCCGGGCGGAAGCGTGGTTGCCGCGGCGAGCGAAGACGGCGGCGTCGTTACAAACGGCATGAGTTTGCATGCGCGCGACGGCGCAAATGCAAATAGCGCGTTGCTCGTCGGCGTGACGCCGGACGATTACGGATCGGACGACGTGCTCGCGGGCGTGGAATTCC
>CAJTKI010000062.1 GCA_910576875.1 uncultured Christensenella sp. | reverse complement strand
TTCACGCACGGACAGACGGGCAATCCGGACGATCCGAATAATCCCGATACGCCCGATCCGCCGACAACCGATCCGGACGCGCCGCCCCAACCCGCGGGATCTGTAATTTCCGCGGAAGATCTGCGGTGGTTCAAGATCGTGTTTACCGTCATGACGGGGACGCTGTTATCGATTGCGGTGACGTTGATCGCCATATGGTTTGCGGTTATGAGCATTCGTCGTTTGCGCAAAAAGCATGCCGACCGCAATGCGTAAATTACGGCAAGAACGCCGATCCGTCGCTTGGCAGACTTGACAAGCGCGCTATCCTACAATTGCAGACAACGCGCATCGTCGTATTCGATTGCGCGTTGTTATTTTACAGATCCGATTGCAATGCGGGGCAAAGAGAAACGCCGACGGTTCGGATCGGCGCGAAGACGCTGTTTTATGCGCGCTTGCAGAAAAGGTTTGACGCGATGTCCGCGCGCGGCGTTAGGCACGGGATTTCGGGATTGCGGATGCGCGTCGGTCGTCGTGCGGATACGCTTTGGGACTGACGCCCGTCGTCTGGCGGAATACGCGGGAGAAATATAAAGGATCGCGAAAGCCGCATCGCAATGCGACGTCGCGGATTTTGCAACGGTTGTTTGCGCAGGAGACGAGCAGTTTTTGCGCGTGTTCGATGCGCAGGCGTTGCAGCAAACGCGCGGGCGACACGCCGCGTTCCGCGATAAACTGTCTGCGGATATAGTCTTTGGACAGCGCAAACGCCGCGTACTCGGCATCGAGATCGAAGTCGGGGTCATGGAAATTTTGCAGAATGCGTTCGTACAGTTCTGCGACGTGCGCGCTGTACGCCGATTCGTCGATCAACGCGCGCACCGTATGCAGCACGAGCGTCGAATACGCGCTCAGCGTTGCGTCCGATCGGGGATCGCCCGAGATCGTCGCGCAATGTCTGTGGCACATATCCAGCAGATGTCCCAGATCGCAGGGCGCGTTGTCGCGGATCGTCGCGACGCGGTCGGGCAGACCTTGCGGCGCGTCGAGCGTCACGCGGTAGATTGCGTTGGGCGCGTCGCCGCCGTGCAGATACGGCGTGCCGGGCGGTACGAGCACGGCTTCGCGGGCGCTGTACGCGTATGTTTCCCGATCGACGGTCAGCGTCAGCGCGCCTTGCAGACAGTAGAAGAGTTGCCAATGCGTCGGTCGCCGCACGGCGTCGCCCGCAAGATCATGGTCTTTTGCGATATAAACGATTTGTGTCACGATGATTGCTCCGATACGGTTACAGCATACGATACCGATCGGGCTCGTGTCAAATAATCTGACAAATTCCGCGCGGCGCGGTTGTAATTTCGCCGTCGATATTTTATAATAACTTCGGTATCGGAACGCGATACGGAGCGAATACTTGATGTGGATATCGGAACAGACCATACAGATCGGATTGCAGGATCGCAATCGGCACATCGCCTTTGCGTTCGACATTCCTTGCGACATGCGGCAATTGCGCGTTCGCACGACGTATTCGCCCAAGTACGGGACGGATACGGATCGAATGCGCGCGTGGACGCGGCAAGCGTTGCGGGCGGCGTATCCGGATACGGAGCCGGATGACGCGCAGGCGGACGCGTACTTGCCGTTGACTAATCACATCGCTTGGAGCATCGACAGCCCGAGCGGAGCGCTGGGGACGGAGCATCGCGCCAATCCGGATCAGGAACATACCGTGACGCCGCAGTGGGCGTCGAGCGGATTTCGTCCCGCGCCGATTACGGCGGGGCGGTGGGTCGTCACGGCGACAATCAATTCCGTCGTCACCGATCGCGTAACGGTGACGGTGCGGATCGAGGCGGAGTGATGGACTGGGTTCGGGCGGAATTGCATACGCATACGGTTGCGAGCGACGGAGACATGTCGCCGTACGAATTGGCGACGCAGGCGGCGCGGTTCGGCGTACGCGTGCTTGCCGTGACCGATCACAATACGGTCGTATCCGTCGATCGGGTGCGACGGGTCGCGTCCCGACTGGACGTCTCGGTGCTGGGCGGGATCGAATGGACGACGTTTTACGGACACATCGTCGTGACGGGCGGTCGCAGCGACGTGGATTGGCGCAGCGTGACGCGGGACAACTTTGCATCGTGCATCGCGCGCGCCGCGCAGGCGGGCGACGCGGTGACGATCGCGCATCCGTGTCGGACGGGCTGGCCGATCTGTCCGGGCGGACGGTTCGAGTACGAGTTGGACGATTGGAGCGACGTCCATGCGATCGAAGTATGGTCGCGGTTGCATCCGCACGCCAATCCAACCAACGCCGCCGCGTTGCAATTGTGGCAGAATCGGATCGATCGCGGAGATCGGATCGCGCCGGTGTCGGGACGCGATTGGCATGCGCCCGATGCGGAAGGCGTCGACGGATTCGCGCATACGTATTTGGCGGTTCGATCACAGGGAGCGGACGGCGCTCTGGAAGCGTTGCGCGCGGGCAGGACGTATTGCGCGCTCGGCATTCGGGTATGCGCGTACTGGCAAGACGATCGCGGCGGACGCTACGGATTCGGGGAGCAGATCCCCGATCGCGCGGGGACGTTGTACGTCGACATTCTGCCCGCATACGACGGGGCGGACGCGCAAGCGCGCGTGTCGGCAATCGAGTGTCGGGTCGCGGGACGTATCGAGCGGTATGCGCCCGAGCATATGCGGCGGGGCGTCGAGATGCGACCGGACGGCACCGCGATCTGCGTGCGCGTGTGCGGGACATACGGCGGACGAGGAGATTATCTGGCGATTTGCGCGCCGTTTTATGCGGCGACGCGGCAGGGCGAGCGCCCGAAGGAGCAGGGGATTTGAAAAAACAAATTCGGATACAGGGCATGACGTGCGTCGTCTGCGCGGATACGTGCAGACGGGCGATCGCGGCGTTGGACGGCGTACAGTCCGTCGACGTCAATTTTGCAAGCGGCGTCGCGACGGTGCACTATGACGAGCATCGCGTCGACGCGGCAAAGATCGAAGAGGCGGTTCGCCGCGCCGGTTATCGCGTACAGTCGGACGATCAACCGTCCGCGCCGACCGCTTCGCGGACGGAACGGGCGTTGTTTTGGACGCAGGCGGTTTTGGCGGCGGCGCTGTTGCTGTTTGCGATGCTGCCGATGGTCGGCGTACCGTATCCGCCCGCGATTTCGCCCGACGGCGGCGCACTTGCGTACGCGTGCATCCAACTCGTACTCTGTCTGCCCGTTGCGGCGATCGGATGGGGATTTTATTATCGCGGACTGCGCAATCTCGTGCGACTGCATCCCAATATGGACAGTTTGGTTGCGGTCAGCACGCTTGCGGCGTTCGGGTACAGTCTGTACGGACTGATTCGTATCGCGCAGGGCGACGCGCATGCCGCGCACAATCTGTATTTCGAGAGCGTCGCGGTCATCATCGCATTGATTTCGCTGGGCAAACGGCTGGAAGCGCGTTCGTTGCGGCGAACCGGCAATGCGATTGCGCAGTTGACCCGACTTGCGCCCAAGACAGCGACCGTATTGCGCGACGGCGTACAGGTCGAGATACAAGCCGATAAGGTCGTGCGCGACGACGTGATCGTCGTGCGCCCCGGAGAGACGTTTTGCTGCGACGGCGTGATCCTGACGGGAGAGACGTCGGCGGACGAGAGCATGCTCACCGGCGAAAGCATTCCGGTGGACAAACGCGTCGGCGACAAAGTTACCGGCGGCACGCTCAACGGTACGGGTTCGGTGACGTTCCGCGCGACTTCGGTCGGCAGCGAAACGCAGCTGGCGCGGATCATCCGTCTGGTCGAAGACGCGCAAAATTCCAAAGCGCCGATCGCGCGACTTGCGGACAAGGTATCGGCGGTGTTCGTGCCCGTCGTCATCGCGTTGGCGGCGATCGCATCGATCGCGTGGGCGATCGCGGGCAAGGATTCCGCGTTCTGCATCCGCGTATTCGTATCGGTGCTCGTGATCGCGTGCCCGTGCGCGCTCGGTTTGGCGACGCCGACCGCGATCATCACGGGTACGGGGCGCGGCGCGCTCGGCGGCATCTTGTACAAGAACGCGCAGGCGTTGGAGACGCTCAGCCATGTCGGCACGGTCGTCTTCGACAAGACCGGCACGATCACGCAGGGCAAGCCCGTCGTGCGTACGGTTTATGCCGCGGGCGGCGATACGGACGCGTTGTTGGCGCGTTGCGCGGCGTGCGAAAGCGTCAGCGAACATCCTTTGGCGCGCGCGATCGTTCAAGCGGCGCAACGGGACGGTCGAACCGTCGGACAGCCGCAATCGTTTGAAGCGCTTGCCGGATTCGGCGTGCGCGCAACGCTCGACGGCGTCGAGTACCGTTGCGGAAAACCCGAGTTGATGGGCGATACGCCCGTTCCGCCCGACGTGGTGCAGCAGACGCAGATGTGCTACGAGCGCGGCGAAAGCGTCGTATTGGTCGCGGACGCGGCGCGCGTGCACGGCGTGATCGGGATTGCGGACACGCTCAAACCGCGCGTGCAAGAGACGATTCGACGCTTGCGCGCGGACGGCATCCGTTGCGTCATGCTGACCGGAGACAACGCCAAGACCGCCGCGCACATCGCCTCCGAAGCGGGGATCGACGAAGTGATCGCACAGGTGTTGCCGCAGGACAAGGCGGACAAAATCCGCAGTTTGCAGACGGGCGGACACAAGGTCGCGATGGTCGGCGACGGGATCAACGACGCGCCCGCGCTGGCGTCGGCGGACGTGGGGATCGCCGTCGGGACGGGCAGCGACGTCGCGATCGAGAGCGCGGAGATCGTTTTGGTCGGCGAAGACATGCAGGGCGTGCCGCGCGCGATCGAGTTGAGCCGCGCGACCGTGCGCAACATCAAGCAAAATTTGTTTTGGGCGTTTATTTACAATACGCTCGGCATACCGCTCGCGATGGGCGCGCTGTATCCGTTGACGGGCATTTTGCTCAATCCGATGATCGGCGCGTTGGCAATGAGTTTGTCTTCGGTATCCGTCGTCGCCAACGCGTTGCGATTGGGGCTGTATCGGCTTGACAAACGCGGACAAAAGTCGCACAATAAACAAGATCGATCTTCGCTTGCTTGCGATGCGTCGGGGGCGGTTTGTCATTTGCGCGCGGAGTCGGACGGGGTCGACGGGACACAGCGTATACAAACAGTACGGGAGACAGATATGCAGACGGTAGAAATGACGGTGCAAGGCATGATGTGCGCGCATTGCGAAGGGCGCGTGCGCAACGCGGTCGGCGCGATTGCCGGCGTACAATCGGTGGCGGAAGTTTCGCACGAAAAACAACTCGTGCGGTTTACCGCGACGCAGACGCTCGACGTCGAGACGGTTGCGCAGGCGATCCGCGATCAAGGATACGAGGTGACGCAGATATGTTCCAAGTGATCAAACGGATTTTGTCCGCGGAAGAAGTCAAGGAGTTGATCCCGATCCCCGCGGAATTGGCGCGGGTCAAGGCGGAGCGCGACGAGACGGTGCGCGACATCATCGCGGGCAAGGACGCGCGCAAACTCGTGATCGTCGGACCGTGTTCCGCCGACAACGAAGAGGCGGTCTGCGACTATGTGTCGCGTTTGGCGCGCGTCTTCGATCGCGTGCGGGACAAACTGTTTATCGTGCCGCGGATTTACACCAACAAGCCGCGCACGAAAGGGGAAGGATATAAAGGGATTTTGCACAATCCCGATCCGCACAAGAACGTCACCGACATTCAAGCCGGCATTCTCGCATTGCGGCACATGCATTTGCGCGCGCTGCGCGAGAGCGGATTGAGCGCCGCGGACGAGATGCTGTATCCGGAGAATCATTTGTATCTGGACGATTTGCTTACCTATGTGGCGGTCGGCGCGCGTTCGTCCGAGAACCAGCAGCACCGTCTCGTCGCGAGCGGCGTGGACGTGCCGGTCGGGATCAAGAATCCGATGCACGGCAGTTTTCCGGTCACGCTCAACGGGATTTACGCGGCGCAGATTCCCAACGAGTTCAAGTACGGCGGGTGTCAGGTCAAGACGGCGGGCAATCCGTACGCGCATGCGATCCTGCGGGGCAGCGTGGACGTGTACGGCAACAACGAGCCGAATTATCACTACGAAGACGTGATGCGTTTTGCGCAGATGTACGAAGAGCAAGGCTTGCGCAATCCCGCGATCGTGATCGATACGAACCATTCCAACAGCGACAAGAAAGCAGCGGAACAGGTGCGGATCGCGCACGAGATCGTCGCGAACATGAAGTACAGCGCGCGGATGCACGAGATCGTAAAAGGATTCCTGATCGAGAGTTATATCGAAGACGGGAATCAAAAGCCGAGCGAATGCGTGTACGGCAAGTCGATCACGGACGAGTGTCTGGGCTGGGAGAAGACGGAGCGGTTGCTCTACGATCTGGCGGATGCGCTGTAAAGGAGTCGAATATGAGACAAATCAAACCGGAACAAATCGATCGCGACGTATTCGATCTGATCGGCAAGGATTGGATGCTCGTCGGCGCGCAAAAGCGCGACGGCAGCGTCAATGCGATGACGGCGTCTTGGGGCGGTCTGGGCGTGTTGTGGGGCAAACCGGTCGCATTCGTGTTTGTGCGTCCCCAACGCTATACCAAGACCTTTCTCGACGAAGCGGATACGATGTCGCTGTCGTTTTTCGATGAGAGTCGGCGCGATATGCTGACGTATATGGGCAAGACGTCCGGTCGCGACGAAGACAAGATCGCCGCGAGCGGTCTGCGCGTCGCGCACAGCGGCGACACGCCGTATTTCGAGCAGGCGCGCATGACGCTGATCGGGAACAAGCGCTATGTGCAGGACATGCGAGCGGAGTGCTTTGTCGACGATCGGGAGTTGCGCCAATGGTATCCGGGCGGAGATTTGCATACGGTGTACGTGATCGAGATCGATCGGGTGTTGCTGGCGGATTGACGCGACTTTTACGGACGATTCGATGTCGGATTTCCGAACCGAAACGGGCAATGTTTTGCCCGTTTTTTTGTGTAGTTCAGCGCGAAAAATGCGCGATATTTCGAGATTGCAATATGCAAAAATCGTATTAAAAAAAGTTCGCGGAATATGTTATTCCATGAACTTTTTACACATTCATCTTAACCGCTAATTTATATAAAGTCAAGACAATCGTCCGTCAAAGTGCCGAAAGGTAAAATTTTACAACGGATTTTCTGGGTAAATCCGATAACTTTTCCTATAAAATCAACCAGCCAAATCCCAATATCCTACAATAGTTCATGGAATAACATATTTTATGAACTTATCGAGGTTGGGTTTACGGATTCGGAACAAGAGAAAACTTGGGATAAAAGAGCTATGAAGATGCGGCATTTCAATAATACGGGCGCGCGGTTTGCAATATCGCTGATTGTTTTGGCGACGGTGCTTACGTTCTGCGCGGCGGGGATTTTGATGCAATCCGATTCCGCATATGCGATTACGGATACTTCCGCTACGGTGACGGTCGGGGAATTGCTGTTGTCCGACTACGATACGCGTACGGACGGCTTAAAGTTTAACGGCGAAATGTTGGTGGATTTGTTCGGGTATCTGAATTCCGGCAGCGGACATGCGAGAGTGAGCGACGTCGCTTCCAAAGGCACGATGACGGCGCAGCAGATTCGCGACAAAATCGCGGGAGATAAGGATATCGTCGTCAAATTCGGCGATATGGATTGGACGGTCGCCTATGTCACGCAAGACAATAGTGGCAATACGATCGCCACGCTTTGGCTCGCGTCGTCGTCCGAGTCGTCCCTTTGGAATTTATGGAACGCCGACGCGCCGACGCTGGCGTATCCGAGCAACATGTATTCGTCCAGTTATATTCGTGCAAACGCGCTCAATACGGGCAGCGGATATGTCGCAACCAAAGGCGCGACGACGTTGACGCCGGTTGCGCAAAGCGCGTCGCATGCGTATGCCAAGTTTACGATGAGCGGGATCGCCGGAAGTCTGATCGATTATATCGTTCAGCCCCAAGACGTCGCGTATCAAGAGAACGAATCGGTTCGGATGTTCTCCACGGTCATGAATACCGCGCCGAACGAGGCGTACGGCACGCCGGTATCGGAATCGTATTCGCCCAATTTGAACTATGCTTCCAAGACCGGCTATACGGATTGGAAGTCCGACTATTTGTGGCTGCCCAGTTATGCCGAGACCGGCGCGCGCAACAACAACGTTACCGGCATTTGGGAATTGTCGGACAACCAGCGGCGCAACGGCGCAAAAACTTGGCTGCGTACCGGTTTTTACAACAATGCTTGGGGCGCTTTTTGCTTGCATTCGTCCGGCACGATTATCAGCAACGAATACGCTACGCCGAGCACCGTGCGTCCGGCAATGCACCTGAATTTAACCAAGGCGGCGCAGGATGCGACCGATGCGATCGATGTCCCGACGTTGTCCGCGTCCGATCAGAAAAAGGCATACCAAGCCGCGGTGCAGACCTTTGCGTTGCAGCATTACGATGAGAGCAAAATCGATGTAGCCGTCAGCGGCAAGGATCCTGCCGGCAAAGAGATCGCTGCGTCCGAAATCGCCTTTGACAAGTCGACGGGCGCGATTTCGGCAAAATACGCAGGAACGTATACGGTCGAACTGTCGCTCAAACGGCCGACGGTATCTTTTTGGATGTCGGGAGACGACAGCACGGGCAAACGCTCATTGACCTTTACGATCACGCCCAAACAATTGACGCTTGCATTGTCCAACGACGTGCCCGACGGTAAATGGGAATGGACGTTGGGCGGCGCATACAAAGCGTCGTTGACCGCGTCGGGCATCGAGGCGGGCGATACGGTCGGATTGCATGCGACGTATACGGAAGATACGAGCGGCGCGAAACAAGAGATCGCCGCGACGCAGGACGGGACGCAGACGGTTGCAACGATCGATCTGTCGCAGATCGCGATCGGTACATACAAACTGACCGCCGCGTTGGACAACACCGTCGGACAGAGCGTCAACTATTCGATCCAAAACGGACTGAATAC
>CAJTKI010000061.1:888-9092 GCA_910576875.1 uncultured Christensenella sp. | reverse complement strand
AGGTGACGGAGACGCCGACGCAGAGCGATCCCAATTCGTTTACGTTCGGCTCCGACGGCAATCCCGACGATCCGAATAATCCGAACAATCCCGACGGGACGGGGAGCGGCGGCGCGTTCAGCCCCAAGGCGGAGAAGATCATCGTCATCCTGATGATCGTCATGGCGTCGACGCTGGTCGCGATGTTGCTCGTGCAGATCTTGATCTGGACCGCCGTGTGCGGCATCCGCAGACTGCGCAAAAAGCAGGTCAAAAACAACAACGATTGACGCATATCCGTCCAACATATCCCGCGCCGTAGATCTACGGCGCGGGTTTTGCATGAGCGGATCGCGGGCGTGCAAAAAGCCGCCTGCGACGCAGACGGCGATCGTCTTATACTCCCGCTCGATGTCAGAACTCTACGTCGAATACGTCGGTGCAGAGTTTTTCGGCGTACATCGGCTCGTGGCTGACCAAAATGATCGCGCCTTCGTATGCGGCGAGCGCTTCGAAGAGCGCTTCTTTGGCGAGTACGTCGAGATGGTTGGTCGGCTCGTCGAGAATGAGCAGGTTGCTTTCTTTTTGCATCAACGCGCAGAGCTTGATCTTGACTTGCTCGCCGCCCGACAACGCGCCGACCGCCTTGGTCGTCAATTCGCTTTTGAGACCGACGCGCGCGAGCTGCGTGCGGATCTCGCGCTGCGACATGCGCGGGTAGACGTCGTTGAGATAGGAGATCGCGTTGTTTTCGCGCGAGCGGAATACGAGATCCTGCTCGATATAGTTGACTTTGGCGTTGTCGTTGAAACGGAACGATCCCGAGATCGCCGGCAGGCGGCGCATCAGCGTTTTGAGCAGCGTGGTTTTGCCCAGTCCGTTGGTGCCGCGAATCCACAACTTGCCGTCGCTTGGCAGATCGAACGAGATCGGCGGCAGAATCGCTTGATTGTCATAACCGATTTCCAGATCCTGGACCGTAAGCAGATGCTTGGTCACGAGCAACGTGTAAGGGAAGTGGAAAGTCGGCTTTTCCGCCGTGACGGGCTTTTGCATGACTTCGATGCGGTCGAGCATCTTTTTGCGACTGTTCGCCATGCCCGCCGTCGCGGCGCGCGCTTTGTTGCGGGCGATATAATCTTCCATGCGCTTGATCTCGCGCTGTTGGCGTTCGTAGCTGTCGGCGTACTGCTTGGCGTTCTGTTCGTGCTGAGCAAGGAACGCGTCGTAGTCGCCCCAATATTTGCGGATCTGTCCGTTCTCGATGCTGACGATGATCTTGCAGACCGCGTTGAGAAATACCGTGTCGTGCGAGATCAGGATAAACGTGCCTTTGTAGCCGTCCAGGAATTTGCGCAGCCATTCGATATGTTCCAGATCCAAGAAGTTGGTCGGCTCGTCCAGCAACATGCAGTCCAGATCTTCCAACAACAGTTTTGCAAGCATCAGTTTGGCGCGCTGTCCGCCGCTGAGCGTCGCGATCACCGTGTCGTAGCCGAGATTGTGAATGCCCAGTCCGCCGGCGACTTTTTTGATCTGCGATTCCAGATCGTAGAATCCGCTTTCTTCCAGACGCTCCTGCATGCGCGAAGAGCGGGCGATCATCTTGTCCAGTTCGTCCGCGTCTTCGACCGTCGCCATGTCGGCGTAGAGTTGTTCCAGTCGGTCGTTGATCTCGTACAGGTGCGCGAACGAGCCTTTGAGATATTCCATGATCGTCTGCGTGCGGTCGATGTCCGCGTGCTGATCCAGATAGCCGAAACGGATGCCGTTGAGCCATTTGATCTCGCCCGCGTCCTGACTGAGTCTGCCCGAAACGATGTTCATAAACGTCGATTTGCCGGCGCCGTTGAGTCCGACGACGCCGATGTGTTCGCCGTTGTTGATCGTCAGATCGGCGTTGTCGAACAGCGTGCGGCTGTCAAAGATATGCGTCAGTCCTTTGATGGTCAATATGCTCATGTGTCTCTCCGATACGCGAGGAATCGCGAGATTATTGTATCGGGTTCGGGACGCAATGTCAAACGATTGGGGACGGGCGGCGCGATATTGGGGATTGTCAAACGCGCGTGCGTGTGATACTATGATCAAAAGGAACGCGATACGGACGATGAATCTGAAACGGATACGCAACCGATGCGCGCAAGCGCTATGCAAATTACGGGACGCGGTGTTTGCGGACGACGCCAATTGCTTGCAGTGCGGCAGAGAAATTCCGCAAAACGCCGCGAGCCGCCTGTGCGACGCATGCGCGGCGACGGCGGTTGCGATCGGCGATCGCGCTTGTCTCAAATGCGGCAGACACATGACGGACGAAGCCGACTATTGCATCCCGTGTCAAAACCACGATCGCGCGTTTGATTTTGCAAGATCGCCGTATGTGTACGCGGGCGCGCCCGCCAAACTCGTCCGCTCGCTCAAATTCGGCAACCGACGCTATCTCGCCAAATACATGGCGCGCGATATGGTCGACACCGTGACGCAAGCGGGATGGACGGTCGACGCGGTCGTGCCGGTGCCGTTGTCCGATGCGCACCGTCGCAAACGCGGATACAATCAGGCGGAACTGCTGGCAAGACCGATCGCCCGCGCGCTCGGCGCGCCGTTGGATACGACGCATCTGATCAAAACGCGCGATACCGCGGAGCAGGCGAGACTGCGCGGCAGCGAACGCTCCGCCAACGTTGAGGGCGCATATGTCGCGACGGACGCGGACGCGTTTCGTGATAAGCGCGTTTTGCTCGTCGACGACGTGATGACTACGGGCGCGACCGCGCACGAAATCGCCAAGGTCTTGCGTAAATGCGGCGCGAAGGCGATCCTGCTGATTACGTATTGTTCGGCAAAATATCGATTGCGGACCGACGCGGGCGGTCAACAAATTTATTATACGGAGGACGTGCCCAATGAGAACGAGATGGTATAAAGACGCCGTCGTGTATCAGATCTATCCGCGCAGTTTTTGCGATTCCGACGGAGACGGGATCGGCGATCTGCGCGGGATCATTTCCAAACTCGACTATTTGCAGGAGCTGGGCGTGGACGCGGTATGGCTATCGCCGATCTATGCGTCGCCCAACGAAGACAACGGATACGACATCAGCGATTATCGCAGCATCATGCCGGAGTTCGGGACGATGGACGACTTCAAGGAAATGGTCGCGGGACTGCATGCGCGCGGCATCCGTCTGATCATGGATCTCGTCGCCAATCATACGTCGGACGAACACGAGTGGTTCCGTCAAAGTCGATCGTCCGTCGACAATCCGTATCGCGATTACTATATCTGGCGCAAAGGCAAGGGCAAAAACGGCAAGCGTCCGCCCAACAACTGGACGTCCAATTTCTTAGGTCCCGCATGGGAGTACGACGCGCAGACGCAGGAATATTATCTGCATCTTTTTGCGCGCAAACAGCCCGATCTCAATTGGGACAATCCCAAGGTGCGCCGGGAGATCGCGGATATTTGCAATTATTGGTTCGAGCTGGGCGTGGACGGATTCCGCTGCGACGTGATCACGTACGTGTCCAAGACGCCCGGGTTGCCCGACGCGTGCGACGTGCCGTTGCGCGGGCTCAAATATTATGCGATCGGTCCCAACTATCACGCCTATATGCACGAGTTGTATCTCAACAGTTGGAGCAAGTACGATTCGATGACCGTCGGCGAGGCGGCGGGCGTGTCCTGCGACGACGCGCCGTCGTGCATCGATGAGACGCGGGAAGAGTTGGACAGCATCTTCGGATTCGAACACGTCAACTTCTGCGACCGCTTTTGCATGGTGATCCCGAGAAAATTGAATTTACCCAAATTCAAGCGCGTGCTCGCGCGCTGGCAGGCAATGCCCAAGACGTGCCAGCCCACGCTGTTTTTGGAAAATCACGATCAATCCAGATCGTTGCCGCGCTTCGTCGGCGATTACGGCGCGTTGCGCAAAGAGGCCGCCAAGTCGCTTGCGATCTCGATGATGTTCCAGCGCGGCACGCCGTATATCTATCAAGGACAGGAAATCGGCATGACCAATTGCGCGTTCGGCGACGACGAGTATCGCGACATCATGTCGATCAACGCGTTGAAAGCGGTCACCAAATACGCGCCGCTGTGCAAGGGTATTGTCCGCAACGTGCTCGCGCATGCCGCGCGCGACCACGCCCGCACGCCGATGCAATGGAACGCGTCGCATGGGGCGGGGTTTACCGACGGCGCGCCGTGGATGAAAATCAATCCCAACCATACCGAAATCCACGTCGAAGAGAGCATGCGCGATCCGGACGGCATCTTCGGATTTTATCGCGATTTGCTGCGCTACCGCAAGGGCAACGATCTCGTGATCGAAGGCGACTTCGTACTCGAATATCCCAAGGACAAAAGGCTGTTCGTGTACCGCAGGACGCTGGGCGCGCGTCAGTTGCTCGTGATCGCCAACTATACCAATCGCAAAGTCAAATTCCGTTTGCCCGCCGCGTGCGTCGATCAGCCGTCCGCGCTCGTCTTGTCGTCGTATCGGGATACGGCTCCGACTGCGGGCGACTGCGTCCTGCGTCCGTACGAAGCCGCCGTCTACGAGATCGGAAAATCGACGTAAAAACGCGCGATTTTCAAGCAATTCGACGCCGCAGATATGCGCGCGATTGCATATTGTACCTTAAAGATTGCATAAAACCGCGTAAAACGACGAAAATATCGAATTTTCATGCAATTTACGCGCACTATGCGCAAAAAAGTTGAATTTTGAGCCGTTCGGTACTACAATGTTACCGTCGGCGCAAGCGTTGCCGACAACAAACGTTAAGGATTACAATTTTTAGGAGAACATAGATGAAAAAAGTTTTGTTGGCAATCTTGGTAGTCGTCATGGTTGCAATCGGAATCGTCGGTTTGTCGGCATGCGCCGAAGACCAAACGTTGAAAATCGTCGGCTACACCGACGAAAACGGCAACTTCGTGCCGATCCAGTTGACGGACGAGAAGTATGCTTTTGCGGTAAACAAAATGGATACCCAGCTGCGCGATCAAGTCAACGCGGTGCTTGCAAATAAGAAGACCGAAATCGACGCGATCATCGCCAAAGGTTTCGACGGCAGCGAATTGACCAAAGTCACGCCGGTCGCGAAAGATCCGGCAAAGCGCGCGCAACAATTGATCATCGCGACGAGCGCGGATTTTCCGCCGTTCGAGAGCACGAGCGACGAAGTCGATTACTACGGCATCGATATGGAGATCGCCCAATTGATCGCAACCGAACTCGGCAAAGAGTTGGTAATCGAAAACATGATATTCGATAGCGTGATTTCCGCGGTTCAGTCCGGCAAAGCCGATCTGGGCATGGCGGGCATGACCGTGACCTCGGATCGTCTGGTAAGCGTCAACTTCTGCACCGAATACTATCAAGCTTCGCAGGTGCTCGTCGTCAAGTCCGGCGACAAGACGTTCGACAACTGTAAGAGCAAAGCGGACGTAGAGAAGATTTTGAAGACGCTGGAAGGCATCTCCGTCGGCTCGCAGTCGGGTACGACCGGATACGATTATATCAATGACGGATACGAGGCGCTCACCGCGGAAGGATACGAAGACGCAGGTCTGGCAATGAAAGACATGCAGAACGGAGCGGTGCAAATCGTCATCGTCGATCTGGCGCCCGCGCAATTGCTTGTGAAATCGTTTAACGCGCAAGTAGAATAAAGGAGAATACGGACTGTGTCCAAATGGGAACTGTTCTGTAAAGCATTCAAATGGAAAACTGTACTGTCCGGTCTCTCGACCACAGTACAGATTGCCGTTTTCGGACTTTGTATCGGTATCTTGATCGGTACGATCGTCGCCGTGTCCAAAGTGATTCCGTCGCGCAACAAGTTCGTCAAGGCTTGGGCGGCGGTCAACTCCGGATACGTGTGGCTCTTCCGCGGTACGCCTGTCGTCGTGCAGTTGTTGTTGACGCACTTCGCGCTGTTCCCGTTGATGGGGCTCCAATTGGGCAGCATCAACGAGGCGCTTTTGATCTTCGGTCTCAACAGCGGCGCGTACGTGTCCGAAATCATGCGCAGCGGCATCCTGTCCGTCGACAAAGGACAGATGGAAGCGGGCAGATCGCTCGGAATCAGTTATCCCGTCACGATGGGCAGCGTCGTTTTGCCGCAAGCCGTCAAAAATATTTTGCCGACGATCGGCAACGAGTTCATCGCGCTCGTCAAAGAGACTTCGGTCGTCAGTTTTATCGCGGTCATGGACTTGACGCGCGTGTTCCAAAATATCGGTAAAGCAAATTACGAATACTTCGTGCCGTACGCGATGTTGGCGGTATTCTATCTGGCGATCGTCACGGTCATTACGATTTTGATCCGCGTGCTCGAAAAACAATTGCGTCGCAGCGATACGCGCGGCGAAGACGGCGCGGACTATGATCTCGTCGGAAAACCGCGCTGGAAGGCGCGTTGGATTCGCATGAAGATGCGTTGGAGCGACAGCCGCAAACGTTTGCGCGAGCGTTGCCACCGTCCGAGTCGGCTCGAAGTCGGGTTGGAGAAGTACTTGCAAGCCAAAGCCGCCGCGGCGGAACAAACGGAGGACCGTTTATGAGCGAATTGCATACGGATGCCCCGTTGCAGGAACGGGACGAGTCGATTTTGTTGCAGGTGACCGATCTGCACAAGCGTTTCGGCGGCAACCATGTGTTGCGCGGCATTACGACCGAGATTCGCAAGGGCGAGAAGATCGCCGTCATCGGCGCGAGCGGTAGCGGAAAAAGTACGTTTTTGCGTTGTCTCAATCTGATGGAAACGCCGACGAGCGGGCAGATCTTGTTCGAGGGCAATCCCTTGGTCGGCAAGCGCGTCAATATCAACGTGCACCGCCAAAAAATGGGCATGGTGTTCCAGCACTTCAATCTGTTCAACAACATGAACGTCGTGCGCAATATCATGCTTGCGCCGCTCAAAGTCGAACGCCAGAAGAGAAGAAAAGCCATCCGCAAAAATCTGTGGGGCAAAATCACGCGCGCGTTCGGCAAAGCTTACGAGCCGATCCCGTATAAGAGTAAGAAGCAGATCTACGACGATGCGATGCAACGCGCATTCGAGTTGCTCGATCGCATCGGTCTGCTGGATAAGGCGTTTGTCTATCCGTCCACGTTGTCGGGCGGACAAAAACAGAGAATCGCGATCGTCCGCGCGCTGGCAATGCAGCCGGATGTGATGTTGTTCGACGAGCCGACGAGCGCGCTCGATCCCGAAATGGTCGGCGAGGTGCTCGCGTTGATGAAACAGTTGGCGCACGAAGGCATGACGATGGTGATCGTGACGCACGAGATGGGATTTGCGCGCGAAGTCGCGACGCGCGTCGTCTTTATCGATCAAGGCGTGATCGCGGAAGAAAACGCGCCGCAGGAGTTTTTCGAAAATCCGCAGAATCCGCGTTTGAAAGAATTTCTCAGCAAAGTACTTTGATCGAATCTTGCGATCGAACGCAGTCCGTAAAGCGGGCTGCGTTTTTGTTTGCATGTCCGTATGTTGATTTGCAAGACGCGGTGCGCCGGGCGGCGCGGCGTTTTTAATAAAAAAATTAAAAGTGCATCTTGAAATGTGCGCGGCGGTGTGATATAATGTAAAAAACGATTTGGGGAGAACGGCATGTCACAGGACGACAAGAATTATCCGATTTATCTTTTCCACGAAGGCACGAATTACGAGAGCTATAAATTGATGAGCCCGACTCCGGACGAACAGAACAAAGCCTGGCGCTTTCGCGTCTGGGCGCCGCATGCGGTCAGCGTCGGCGTCGTCGGCAATTTCAACGATTGGGATCGTTCGCGCAATTTGATGGAAAAGGTGTCGGACGGCATTTGGGAGACGCGGATCGAAGGTCTGAAAGATTTCGATATCTACAAATACAGCATCGAGACCCGCGACGGCAGAGTGTTGCTCAAAGCCGATCCGTACGCGTTGCATGCGGAGACCGCTCCCGCGACGGCGTCCAAACTGTATGCGTCGCGATATGTTTGGGGCGACAAAAAATGGCTGAAAGACCGCGAATCGTATGATCCGTATCACAGCCCGATGAATATCTACGAATTGCATGTGGGCAGTTGGCACCGTCACGACGACGGTCAAATCCTGAATTATCGCGATTTGGCGGACGAATTGGTCGAATATGTGTTGCGCATGGGCTACACGCATGTGGAAATTCTGCCGATCACCGAATATCCGTACGAGGGCAGCTGGGGCTATCA